>JBGVCH010000057.1:0-13310 GCA_045226335.1 Christensenellales bacterium
GTGACCTGGACGCAGGCCATTCTGGAAGCCACCTGGGAAGCCCCCGGGACGGCGGCCGAAGCGGTTGAGTCTGTGGAAGCGGAGTAAGCCATGATCCCTCCCGCCTCTGCGAGCGCAGGGGCGGGTTTTCCGTGGACAAAAAGCGTTCTGTCAAAAAGAAAAAGAAAAGACAGGCCCCCGGGATCGTCTGGTCCCGGGGGCCTCGGCAAAGAATCAGAATGCTGTCGGTCAGATCGCCATGACGCTGCCCATCATCAGCAGCAGGGCGGCCATCTCGTCTGCGTCGCTGCGATCCACACCGTCGACGATGAAGTGGATCAGGTGGCCATCCGCGGCGCCGTAGGTCATGCAGAACTGCAGGAGATCTTCGTCGCCCAGGGTGTAGGTCACGCAGTAGATGCCGTTCACAACTGACGGGGTCACATCGTCGCCGCTCACGACATCCCGCACATAGGCGTACAGCGCGTCGGGGTCCGTGGGATCCAGGCCTTCGGGCGCGTCCTCGATGAACACGCTCAGAGCGGAGACGCCCTCTTCATCCGAGAACAGGTAGGGGGTGTACTCGGACTCGACCTGCTGGAGGCCGTTGGGGATCCAGACCTTCAGGCCGATGGCTTCCAGGCCGTAGAACTGCCCGTTGGTGACGTACGCGTCCATGCCTTCGGTGGCGGCCAGGGTTTCCCAATCAACCATTTCGATGGTGGGGGTCTCCGCCAGGGCGGTCACGGACAGCGCCATGATCAGTACGAGAGCCAGAGCAAAGAGCTTTTTCATGGGAATACCTCCTTTTGATTTGGTCCGAGACCGGATTATAGCAAAGGATGCCCTTCCCGTCAACACTTTTGTTCATCTTTGACGCGAAATTTGATGATTCAGCCAGGATTTACAACCCGGAAAACTGCATGTTGCCTAGGCTTTAGGCCGCGACGCCTTGTAAGATCTGTAATGGCGTCTGACAGATAATAACGAATATTGATCAGGAACGCGAACAAATCTGCGTGCTCATTCATCTGTACAGTTAGGGCGAGGTGCGGCGCGAACCGGCTGCCAACGCCTCGCGTCTGTCCTTCGCCGGCGGAAGATCCCCGGGAACCGTCAGATTGACACGGTTCGGGGCGGGTGTTATAATGTGGGCGCATCGGATACGGATGGAGGAAGTCGGCCGTGAACAGGAATCGGATCGTGATCGCGCTGGCCGTGCTGTTCGCCTTGCTTCTGACGGGAATCGCGGGCCCCGCGGCCCGGGCTTCCGGGGCGGAAGAGGCGGAGACCGGCGGCTATGCGACGCTGCAGCTGGGAGACGCCGGGGAGGATGTGCTCCGGCTGAAGCAGCGCATGTTTGAGCTGGGCTACTTCAACTCCGGCAAGATCACCAACGTGTTCAACGAGACCACCCGCGAGCGGCTGATGGATTTGCAGCGCAAGAACGGATGGATTCCGGCGGACGGGATCGCCACACCGGAACTGCAGGCGCTGATCTTCTCGGACGCGTGCCTGGGCAAGAACGATCCGGCGGCGGCCACGCCGGCCCCGGCGCCGGGCGAGACCATGCCGGATCCCGCGGGACCGGACGCACCGGCCCTGGCGGAGGACGGCTACCTCCCGGATGGAGCCGAACCATACGTCTACGCCGACCGCAAACAAGGCGTGTGGACCTATGTGAGCCACGATGTCCACGTGGAGATCCGGCAGGGGACGGACCGCTCGGTTCCCCACGTATGGCTGGAAGCCAGCATCCGGGTCCGGGATCCGGCTTGCTTCACCGCCGCGGTGAACACCCGGGAGAAAACCCGGACCTACAAGACGGGCACTTACCTGAGCATGCCCACCACCATCGCCGAAACCAGCGGCGCCATCCTGGCCTGCAGCGATGACTTCTTCGGCTATCGGATGATGAATTCCCAGAAGGTGGGCGTGGTGATCCGCAACGGCGTCGTCTGGTCGGAGAAGACCAAGAAGGGCAGCAGCAGGGTCTACCCGCCCCTGGACCTGATGGCGGTCTTTGCAGACGGCCACATGCAGACCTTTGAGTCCGACGCCCACACCGCACAGGAGTACCTGGACATGGGTGTGGTCAGCACCTATGCCTTCGGGCCGATCCTGGTGCAGGGAGGGGAGGTCTGCGCCGATCTGAAGAACTGGAACAGCAAGGACCGGGCGCCCCGGATGGCCATCGGCATCACGGCCGACGGGACCGTCAAGATGCTGGACGTCCTGGGCCGGCGTAAGGACGCGGTGGGGGTCACTTTCCCCTGGCTGGCGGAGAAGATGCTGAGCATCGGCTGTGTCGAGGCGCTGAACCTGGACGGCGGGAACACCACCTGCATGATCTTCATGGGAGACATCATCAACCGGCCCACGGATGTGAAGAGCAAGGATATCCGGACGCTGAACAGCATGATCGTTGTCAGGGAGGCGCAGACAGAATGAGGCAATGGTTCCGATGGCTGCCGCTGGGTCTGCTGCTGGCCGTCCTGGTGCTGTCGCTGCCCGTGACAGCCGGCGCCGCTGGGAAGGATCCGCAGGTCTGGATCTCCGCTGACGGAAGCCTGTCGCCGGACGCCATCGCGTGGTACAAGAGCGACAGCCAGTACTATTTCTTCCTTCCCGCGCAGCTGAACCTGGAGAATATGCGCTTTGGCATGGCGGACGTGGACGAGCTGTCCTTCTCCGGCCATGGCAAGGTGACCGGCGGCGACAGCGCTTCCTTCCTCCGGGAGGGAGACTGGACCGTGAAGCTCAACGGCAAGCAGGTGAAGCTGCACGTGCTTCGGGGTTCGGAGGGGAACGCATCCATCCACATCACCACCCAGTCCGGAAAGCTGAGCTACATCGAATCCAACAAGGAGCACCGGGAAGCAGGCTATCTGGTGTTCGTGGGCCCCCAGGGCGACATCCAGTACGACGGAGAACTGGAGCACATCAAGGCCCGGGGCAACAGCTCCATGACCTTCGTGAAGAAGAACTACCAGATCAAGCTGGCGGCCGGCGCCAACCTCATGGGCTACGGCAAGGCAAAGAAGTGGATCCTGACCGGCAACTACCGGGACAAGTCCCACCTTCGCAATCAGATCATGTACGACCTGGCGGAATACGCCGGTATGCCGTACACGCCGCAGCACTGCTTCGCGGAGGTGTACATCAACCACGAGTACCGGGGCCTGTACCTCTTCTCGGAGAAAGTGGAGATCGAGAACGACCGGATCGATATCGCGGACCTGGAAAAGGCGACGGAGAAGCTGAACGGCGGGGACCTGAGCGGCTTCAAGCGGGTGGGCAGCGCAAAGCCTGTCCGCAAGAAGTTCAAGGCCTACGCGATCCCCGAGGATCCGGAGGATATCACCGGCGGCTACCTCATCGAGTTCGAGAGCTACGAGGTGCGCTACAAGCAGGAGGCCAGCGTTTACTACTCTAAGAAGGGGAACGTGCTGGTCATCAAGAGCCCGGAATATGTCAGCAAGGCCCAGATGACCTATATCTCGGGCAAGCTGCAGGCCTTTGAGAACGCCATCTTCGCCAAGAACGGCAAGGATCCCGACACGGGGCTGTACTACTGGGAGATCATGGACCTGGAAAGCCTGACGGTGAAGTACATGCTGGAGGAACTGTGCAAGAATTACGACGGCAATTCCAGCAGCCAGTATTTCTTCAAGCCGGCCGACAGCCAGGACACCAAGATCTACGCCGGCCCCGTCTGGGACTACGACAGTTCTTTCGGCTCCTACGCCCAGAAGCGGAACGCTGCCAACGTGCTGTCCGGGAAGGGCATGTGGATCGGCAACAACGACCAGTACCTGTGGTATCCGCAGCTGTATCGGCGCAAGGACTTCAAGGAGCAGGTGTACCGGTACTGGAAAGAGCGGATGAAGCCCGGGGTCGAGATCCTGCTGGGGAAGCGGGAAGCGGTGGAGGGCGGACTGTGCGCCATCGATACCTACGCGGAACGCATCCGGGACTCCGTCGGGATGGACGCCGTGCGCTGGCCCCGGCCGGCCAAGCCGTCTACGGTGGCGCAGACGGGTCAGACCTTCGACACCAACATCACCTACCTGAAGAATTTCCTGACCACGAGGTATGATTACCTGTGCGGGATCTGGGACAAAGAGTGAATGCCGCGAAAGAAAAGAGGCTGCCAACCGTTACCGTTTCGGGTCACGGTGAGGCAGCCTCTTCTTTGATTATTGGATCGGGTCGATCCGGATGTCGCCGGAGGTGACGTGGATCCTGGCGGACGCGCTGCCGTCGCCGCAGCGATAGCTGCTTCCGTCCTTCTCCAGCGGCATGCCGTAGGTGAAGTCACCGCTGGTCTTTTCGATCTTGAGCGTGAAGCCGGGCACGGCGGGCAGAAGCGCCTTCACGTTGCCTGATGTGCTGTCCACGTCCAGGGCGGTGAACTTCGCGAGTTTCACGTTGATCTTGCCGCTGGTGGCCCCGATCTTCGCCTGACCCGCCTCGGCGATGTCCACATCCGTGTCGCCGGAGGTGCTGCTGACCTTGAAATCGCCGACACGGTTCGCCTTCACCTGCACATTGCCGGAAGTCATCCCGGCGCGCAGGGTTTCCGCGTTCTCCGCCTGGATCCGGATGGAACCGGAAGTGGCCTCGGCTGTGATTTCCCGGGCGTCGCCCGTGACGGTCAGCGCCAGATTGCCGGAAGTCATGGAACACTTGACGGCTGCGGCGCTCACCGCGGCATCGATGTCGCCGGAGGTCACGCCCGCGTTCAGGGTGTCCGCCGTAAGGGACGGAACGACGATCTGGCTGGAGGTCGCGCTCAGGCTGACGTTCTGCAGGGCCATGCCCTCGGGAAGGGTCACGGTCAGCTCTTTCTGCAGGTTCCAGGAGAGCCTCTTCAGGCCGGACTTGGCGTAGCGGATCCGCAGGGTATCCCCGTCCAGCCACCAGCGCATCTCTAGATCGCCGGAGATGTCCTTCTTCGACGTCTCGCTGATGAGCACCGTGGGTTCACTGTGGTAGGCGACGGTGATCCGGCCGTCGATCCAGTCCACCTCAAGGTTCCGGACGGTTGCTTCCACAGCCGTGCCGCCGGGGGTATACTGCTCCGCGTTGGCGTAGTTGTATCCGATGAGCCCCCACACGCCTGTCAGGCTCAGCACCACGGCGGCCAGAAGAACGATGCCGCAGACAGACAGACCGATGATCCATGCCTTACTCTTCATTTTCTTTTCCTCCCTGACGTTTGATTTCGATGGCGACCAGACCGATCCCGGCGAGGACGCCGAGGATCAGCACGAGGTTTCTGGCAGTGAACGCGCTGCGCATGAAGATGACGTTCATCATGTTCACAAACAGCGCGGCGTCCAGTCCGAGTACGATCAGCGCGCGGCTGGCGCTTCCGATCACCTGCTGCACGGGCCTCGCCTTCACCGCGAAGGGCAGGAAGACGACCGCGAGCCCGAAGAGGGAAGCGCTGGCGGCGATCCAGAACCACTGTCCGCGCGTGTACAGGCAGACAACGGCCAGCAGCGCGATCAGGCTGCCGCAGAAGGCGCAGAAGGTCCAGAACAGCTTGTCCTCCGGCGCGATCAGCGGAACGATAATCACCGACGCGGCTACGGCCAGCGAGGCCAGCACCACGAAGAACCAGCCCAGTCCGGCGCCGGTGGCGATGTTCACCACCAGGCATACCAGGATCGGGATCATGAAGAGCCCGGCGATAACGCTGCCCACGGCGGCGGAGCGGCGCTTGAAGCGCTTTTCCCCGTAGCGGATCACGGACTTCTTCTCGATCTGCAGATCCTCCTCCAGTTTTCCGTCCGACATTCGGGCCAGCAGGCCGCGGCAGTCCGGGCATTCCCGGACGTGGGCCTCAACGATCTCGCGGCTCTTGGGGCTGCACACGTTGTCCGTGTACAGCGGCAGCAGGTCGCGGATCACTTCACATTCAGCGTTCATTGTACACCCATCCTTTCCTGCAGTTTCAGTCTGGCGCGGTGGTACGTGACCCGGGCCCAGTTCTCGGTTTTCCCGAAGATCTCCCCGATCTCGCGGAAACTCAGTTCGCCGAAGACCCGGAGTTCGAACACCTCCCGATAGGGCTCCTCGATGCCGTGGAGCGCCACGTGGATCCGGAAGGAGGAATCGCGGTCGGTGACTTCCTGCTCCACCCCCTTGGCGGGGTCAGGGGCTTCCTCCGGGATCTCGCCGCGGCGCTGCTGCCGACGCTTTTCGTCCAGGAAGAGGTTTTTCGCGATGGCGCACAGCCAGGTCACTTCATCCGCTTCCTCCCGGAAGCCGTTCTGCTTCGAGAAGGCCCGGAAGAAGGTTTCCTGCGTGATCTCCTCTGCCTGCGACCGGTCACAGGCCAGGGTCATCACATAGGAGAACACCCGCATATAGCAGGCCGTGTAGAGCTTATCGAAGGCTTCCTGCGTCACGTCCTCACCTCCTTCCTGCCAGACTCGCCGGTTAGACGGGGAACCGGCGGTTTCGTTACAAACTTTTTCAAACTTTTTTGAAAATCTTTTTGCCGCCGGGCCAGGACAGCATAGCACAGGGGCGGCTCGCTGGCAACCGCTTTGCCGCGATCCCGTGAGAAATGCGATAAAACCCGGCAAGATTCGCGCAGCGAGGCGCGCGGTTTGGCGGACTCCGCGACGTGAACGGCCCTATTGAAAAAGGAAGCAAAAGCTGATAAGATAAGACAAACAGCGCAGGCCCGACGGCGCGCGAAGGAGTGACCGCATATGAAGAAAACCCTGATGCTGATCCTGTTGGCTGCAATCCTTTGCTTCGGCGTTTCCACGGCTGAGGAAGCGGGGATGCTCGGGCAGCCTTTCCCGGACTTTACGGCCGTGGATACCGAGGGCAACACGTTTGTCCTGTCCGAGGCACTGAAAGACCACGAGGCCGTGGTCCTCAACCTGTGGGCGACATGGTGCACATTCTGCAAGACGGAATTCCCCTTCCTGAGCGAAGCCCGCGAGGCGTATGGCGATCGCGTGGCGTTCATCGCCCTGTCCGCCGAGGAAGAAGATACGATGGAGAAGGTCGCGGCGTACCGGCGGGAGTACGGCGTTGACATCCCCATGGGACTGGACGAAGGCGCCGCGCTGTATGCCTATACCGGCGGCAATGGCTTTCCCACCACGGTGATCATCGACCGCTTCGGGAACGCCGCGTTTGAGCAGATCGGCGCGTTCCTGAGCGCCGGCGATGTGAAGCGCGCCATCGGCTTCTTCCTGGGGGACGGCTACACCGAAACGGTGGTCCTGAGAGAAATCCCCCCGGATACCGCCACCGGCGCTTTCCCGGTGTCTTCGGCTACGGCCGTGCGCGTAGAGAACGAAGGAGCCCGGTACGTCACCTTCTTCCTGGCGGAAGATCCGGATCCGCTGAAGGCCTGCGTGGTCGAAGACGACACGGCCCGGCTGCGCCTGGAGGCCGCGGCGGCCGACAATCCTTCCGCCATGATTTGCTTTGACGCCGGCACGTATACCTTCCACGAGGTCCGTGGACTGCTGGATCCGCAGCGCGGTGTTTATACCTATCAGACAGCCATGCCGGGCGCGGACGCGGAGCAGCACTTTACATACGTGATCCTGCTGGACGGCCCGTCAGGCGCGGTGTACGATCAGTTCTTCCTGATCTCCGGCGATGAATACATCGGGGAGATGGCGGACTGGATCGCCTCCCAGGGCTATACGGTCACATGGGAGTACACGGATTCGGAACCAGAGAAAGCTACCACGTCTCCCGCCGCCTACCTCCTGTACGTCGTCGACCAGGACGGCGCACCTGTGCCCGGGGTTTACGCCAACTTCTGCACCGATTCGACCTGCGTCCCGCGCAAGGCCGACGAGAA
Organism: Christensenellales bacterium; assembly: GCA_045226335.1. Lineage (GTDB taxonomy): Bacteria > Bacillota > Clostridia > Christensenellales > Aristaeellaceae > RUG11272. The sequence continues at coordinate 7,826 of JBGVCH010000057.1, forward strand.
CGGCGTCATCACCTTTGACGGCGCGCCGGACGTGTACCATGTGCAGCTGCTGAAGGTGCCGGAAGGGTACAGCTTTGACGAGGGCTTCGAAATGTACACCGGGGACACCTACGGCGAATGGATCTTGCGCATCCGGAAGGACTGATTCTATTCTCAAGTAAGCCCTCCGCGTCAACAAGCGGGTATGCACCCGAAGGTCCAGGGCGAAGGTCAAGCCCTGGCCGAGGCCCGCAGGCCTCGAAATCTTCTTGATAAATCGAATCGAACAACGGGCGAGGCGGAGTGATCGGCCTCGCCCGTTCATGTATGATGGACGCCTTCGGTCCCAAACGCGGAAGAAAAGGCGGGGCCGTCCCAAGACAGCCCCGCCGGGGAAACCGGGATCTGGATGCAGATCATTCGGTCACGGTCACTTCAGCCGTCTGATCGCCGATGCGCAGGGTATGCGCGCCGGGCTGATCCAGGGTGACGCTGAATTCCACGATGCGCCAGCTGCCGCCGCTCACCGCGTAGACGTCCTTGGCGGCCAGGGTACTGTTCTCCTTTCTGTCGTCTGCTGTTGAATCACATTTGCCGTTCGTCCGATCATTGCGTCACACTTTATGCGAATGATCGGCCTGTCCGTAAAAGCAGCTTACCACAACGGCCGGGCAGGTCTTTCGAAAATCGGACACAGATTGCATGATATTCCGGCACTGAGGTGGGCTGCCGGCGGAGGACGGCCTGGCACACGCCGAAACGGGGCCTCTTGCAATCGGCGGGTTTTTCCGGTATGATTCGTTTGAGGCAAGGCGCTCCGCCGGGCGAAAGGCGGACGCGGTGAATGATCACGAGAAACGGAGACGGTTGGAATGGCGGAACAGGCTTTCTCCTGGCGCGGATTCATGCTGGATCCCGTGCGGCACTTTATCCCGCTGGAGGACATGCGGAAACTGATCCGGGCAGCGGCCCTGTGCGGCATGAACCGGCTGCACTGGCATCTCACCGACGACCAGGGCTGGCGGCTGGAGATCCGGAAATACCCGAAGCTGACCGGCGTCGGGGCGGCGCGGGGCGACAGTTATTTCGGCGGCGTGTCGGAGACGGAGCACAACACCGGCTTCTACACGCTGGAACAGGTCCGGGAGATGGTGCGCTTCGCCGGGGAATACGGGATCGAAGTCATCCCGGAGATCGAGATCCCCGGCCATGCAAGCGCGCTGCTGGCCGCGTATCCGGAATACGGCTGCCGGCGCGTATCCGCGGCCCCGGACGGCACGCCCCGGGAGGCCGAACCCTGGCCCTACGCGGTGGTGGTGTCGGCCGGGATCTTCCCGAGCCTGATCTGCCCGGGGAAAGAGGAGACCGTCCGTTTCCTGAAGGATGTGCTGGACGAGGTCATGGAGCTGTTCCCCTTTCCCATGGTCCACATCGGCGGGGACGAGGCCATCAAGCTGCACTGGCGAAGATGCCCGGACTGTCAGCGAAGGATGCGGGAGCGCGGCCTGGCGGACGAGGACGCGCTGCAGCGGGACCTGGTGCTGGAGATGGGCGCGTACCTGGCGGAGCACGGCCGGAAAACCATTGTGTGGAACGACGTGCTGGAGGGCGGGCCGCTGCCGCCGCATTTCGTGGTGCAGCAGTGGAAGGACGGCGAGGAGAAGACCCGGGCCTTCATGGCGCAGGGCGGCACGGTGATCTGTTCGGACACGAAAGCCTTCTATTTCGACTACCCCTACGGGCAGACCGACGTGAAGAAACTGTGGGCGTACCCGCGGATCCCGGACTGGGCCGAAGGGCTGGAGGGACAGCTGCTGGGTCTGGAGTGTCCGCTGTGGTCGGAGCGGATCACCAACCTGGACCGGGTGGCGTACCTGCTGTTCCCGAGGCTGGCGGCGGCGGGGCTGAAGGCGTCGGAGCCGGAGCCCCTGCCCTGGACGGTTTTCCGGGAGCGGGTGGCGGAGACGCAGGGAAAGATCGAGAGCCTGGGCCTGACCGGCGCACCGGAGACATACTGGGACATGCCGGCGGAGGCGGCGGAGGCGGACAGGCAGGCGTATCAGGCCATGATCCACGCCCCGGAGGCGGAGCCCTGGTTCCGGAAGAACGTGCGGCTGGTCCGCCTGGAGCAGACGGAGCGGTTCATGCGGGAGCTGGGGATCCCGGAGGCCTTCATCCTGCAGGCCGGGGACAGGATCCTGGCGGAGGCGGCCGGCCGGGAGGCGGAGGACGACGGGACCACTGCCCTGATCCGCCAGCTGATGGCGGCGGTGGAGAGCCGGAGGTACGGGGAGTGGAAGCGTTTCCCGGAGGAGGTCTGGCGGGCGACCATGGGGTGCTTCCCGCGCTTCATCGCCGAGCACAGGCGGTCCTACGGCCGGGACGGCTATGACCGGTGCGTGTGGACGGTGCGGCAGGTGGAATGCCGGCTGTTCCGGATCGGGGAGCTGGAGTACGAGCTGACGGAGAAGGACGGGCAGCGGGTCATCGGCCTGCACATCCCCTCGGACGCCGTGCTGGAGCCGGACCGGCTGAACGAGTCCGTCCGCCGGGCCCGGGCCTTCATGGCGGTTTACTTCCCGGGGATGGAGAACGCGGAGATGGTGTGCGAGTCCTGGCTGCTTTCGCCGGTCCTGACCCGGCTGCTGCCGCCGGAGGCCAGGATCCTCCGCTTCCAAAGCGCCTTCGACATCCTGTCGGTGGATCCCGGGGACGACAACGCCCTGGAATGGGTCTTCCGCGTGGCCCAGGGGCAGCGCGAAACCGTGCGGATCGCGGATCTCCCGGAGGAAACCGGCCTGCAGCGGAAGATGAAGGCCCTGCTGCTGGCGGGGGAGAAACCCGGCAGCGGGACGGGGATCCTGAGGCGGCCCTTCGCGTGACGGCGATGACGGCGGGCGGAGGGTGCCCGATTCATGCGAAAGCCCCGCGCCGGCCGGTTTTCCGGTAGCAATCCGCGGCGGTTTGTGGTATAATCGGACCAAAGAGTGAACAGACAGACGGCGGCTATCGCATTGCGGAAAGCCGGTGCGGAATGTTTTGATTCGGACGGAATTGAAGGAGGAATCCATCGTGAAAAAAACGCTTGCCATTCTGCTGACCCTGGCGCTGGGCCTGGGTGCCGTCCTGCCCGCCGTGGGCGAGGAGGAAACCCTGCAGACGCTGACGCAGCAGCTCTGGGGATGCTGGCTGCTGCAGGGCGTGATCCGGGCCGGGGAGGACATTGAACTGCCGGAGGATCTCTGGGACTTCACGGGACTGGAGTTCCGGGACGACGGGACCGTCTTCCTGCCATACAGCGAGGATCCGGATCCCAGGCCTTATGCTGTGGTGGACGAGTACACCCTGACCATCGGCGAAGACTACTATTCCTTCCTCATCGAGCTCGACGAGGAGGAGGGGGACCGCCTGACCCTTTGGGTGGACTATCCCCAGGAGCCCTCCGTGACGCTGATGTACGGCAGGGTGGACAGCTTCCCGGCCCTGGCGGAGGCGGCGGAATCGGTGGAAGCGGCCGAAGCGGCGGAGAGCCCCTCCGTGACCCTCGAAGAGCTTCTCGGCGTGTGGCAGTTCGTCGCCATCAGCGATGGTGCCACGACGCTTTCGCTGGAAGATCTCGTGAGCCTGCTGGGTTCGCTGGAAGATCTCGTGAGCCTGCTGGGCTATGAGTACGATCCGGGCTTGCTGATCTTCATGGAGATCACCGGGGACGGGACGCTCAGCCTCTATACGAACCAGCCCGAGGATGAGAGAGCGGATTGGGCATTCCGCCTGGAGGGCAATACGCTGATCATCGAGGGTAGCGTATCAACTGAGTTGACGGTGGCCATTCGGGAAAGCTGGCTGTGGCTGGAAGGGGCTCCACATGTGAATCTGGTGCTGGCCCGCAAGGATGAAGCGGCCCCGGAAACCGCGGACGCCTCGGCAGCCCGGGCGGAACTCGTCGGCCTGTGGAACGTGGTCCGGTTTGAGGGTCCGGCCATGACATTCACGGCGCCGCGGCAGTTCGCCGCAAACCTCGGTGTGACGGAGGGCACCATGCGGTCCTTTGAATTCACCGCGGAGGGGAGCCTCATCATCCGGGCCGATCAGGACGGGAAGACCGCGGAGCTGCTCCTGGGCTACACCCTGGCGGGCAGCACACTGACGATCCTGGACGGCGAGGGCCATGTGCTGCACACCGGTGAGATCGTGATCGGGGACGCCGAGCTGTCCATTGAGGCTGTCGAAGGCACGACCCTGATCCTGTGCCGCGCCGACTGACACGGGCCGCGGCGGAAGGAAGCGGCTTCCGAAGGGGGAGGAGTTTCCCGCGGAAGCCGCTTTTGCTGTGGCAAAACAGGCCGGCTTGTGGTACACTCATCGTGAAGCAAGGCGAAAGAGGAGGTGAGCGCATGGAGAACCCGGGAGCCCTGGCCGAGTACATCCGCCAGGTCAGCGCGGAGCGGGAAAAGTACCTGTATCAGCGCACGGTGAAACAGGCCGCCTCCGACACCAACCGCATGAGCCCGGGCGAACGGGAAGCGTACCTCCGGAGCGAAGCCTTCGACCGCCTGGTCTATCAGCAGAAGCGCCGGGACAAGGTGTACCAGACCCTGCAGCGGGGCGAACTGATCCAGGACTTTCACAAGGCGGAGTTTGAGCAGCTGCGGCCGCTGATCGAGAGCGAGCTGCGGCAGGGGCATCCCGTCGACCTGCCCTTCCTGCGCTCCGTCTCCCGATACAGGCTGACCCTGGGCCGGGCCTACGCGGCGGTGAACCGCGTCGAACAGCACGCGGTCCAGCGGTACTTCCAGCGGCAGCAGCAGCCCTTCGTCAACGACGCGGACCGCCGCACGGAACACTGCCTGCGGCACCAGGACGTCACGGTGCTGCTCCGCCGCGGCGCGCAGCCGGCCCGGATCATGAAGGAACTGATGGAGGGGCCTTTCCGGAACGGGATCCCCGAGGATTTTGTGGAGCGGGCCTATCTCCCCCGCAGCCTGACCGCCGTGCTGCAGGACGCCGTGTTCCAGGCTTTCCCGGAGCTCTCCGCCTGCCGGAACCTCACCATGCCCGGCGGCGCCCGGCTGTCCGCGGCGCTGCAGAAGGAGATCCAGCGGGCGCGCTATACGGTCTGCGCGGAGATCAACCGGCGTTTCCCCGCGAAGCGCATCCGGCGGCTGCTGGGCGGGAACGCCTTCGTCAGCCGGCTTCAGCGCGAAAGCGACGCGGTGAAGCGCCAGGAGGAGGAGCTGCAGTCCGCCCTTCTCAGCGCGATCCCCGCCCGCTACTGCGATCTCTACCCCCGGGCCCGGGCCATGAAGCGCCGGTTCGTGCTCCACCTGGGACCCACCAACTCCGGCAAGACCTACGACGGCGTCAGCCGCCTGCACAGCGCGCTGCAGGGCATCTACCTGGGTCCGCTGCGGCTGCTGGCGGCGGAGCAGTTCGACACCCTGAACCAGGAGGGGGTCCCCTGCAGCCTGGTGACCGGCGAGGAGCGGATCCTGGTGCCCAACGCCCG
>JBGVCH010000058.1:0-6937 GCA_045226335.1 Christensenellales bacterium
CGCTGTGCATCTTCCTGGTGATCAAGGGAATCAACAAGGCCCAGAACCTGAAGAAGAAGGAAGAGGAAAAGCCCGCCGATCCCACCACTAAGGAATGCCCCTTCTGCTTCTCCGAAGTGCCGATCAAGGCCACCCGCTGCCCCAACTGCACGTCCGAGCTGCAGTACGATCCCACCAAGAAATGACGCGTTCACCCAAGGCGCAGTTGCTCCGGCTTCTGCGCCTTTTTTCGTTCTTTTTTCCATTTGTTTCTGTTATGTGCTGTCGGCGGAAGTGGGACAGGATAGGGCTCAGCGCATCAAATTTGACAAAAATGTGGGATTTGTCTGAAGAAAAGCGACAAAATCCGCGCAAACTCTTTACGAAAACGTGGAATTGTGTTAAAATCCGATGGAATGAACGCGTCTATCGGGAGGGAAGAGGAGATGAGACGTTATTCATCCAGACAGGGTTTGACCTTTGGCGAGGGGGACAAGGGTGTCCGGCGGCTGCAACTGGTCATCATCGTCGTCCTGGCGGCCGCGCTCACCGTGGCGCTGGTGATGCTGATCCCCAATCTCAGCATTCGGCCCGAACTCATTGACAAATGCAAGACCGAAATGGCGGCGGAGTGCAAGAGCGCCCTGTCCGACGCCAGCAAGCTCAGCAGCACCGGATCGGCCTACAGCAGCAACAAGCCGCTGGCTTCGATCCAGAGCCACGTCCGCGTCATTCAGTCCCTGAACCAGGTTTACAAGGACGCGGGCGGCCAGCATGGGATCGACGATGGCGTGTTCGAGATTGTGCTGAAAGAGGTGGACAACTATCTTGGCGCCCTGACCACCGGCGGAAGCACGTCCACCAATGATTTCAACATCCAGATTCAGGACGGCCTTCTGGTGCTGAAAGAACGCATCGATGAGATGTGAGCCCTGAAAAACACACCCTCGCGGCATGCGGGGGTGTGTTCATGTCAATGGACGATCCGGGGCGTGGGCTTTGGCGTCGGCGTGGGCTTCGGCGTGGCTTCCGGGGCCGGTGCCTGCGTCTCGACGGGGACGGTTGGCGCCGGGGTTTCCGCGGGCTTTGGCTCTTCCGGGGTGGCCATGGGAACCGCAGTGGGCTTGCTGACCGGTTTGAGTTCGTCCGCGTAAATCAGGTAGAGGGTCTCCAGGGAGGCGACGCCGGTGGTCCTGAGCCCGTGGGCTTCCTGGAATGCTTTCACCGCAGTGGCCGTGCCGTCCAGGTAGGTCCCGGAGCACTTCCCGCTGTAGTAGCCGAGCTCCGTCAGTTTCTTCTGCAGCCAGTAGACGGCCTCGGAACTGTCGTTCTTTTTGAGTTCCGTCATGGGCATCGGCGGCTGCGCGCCGCTGACGTAGACCGGCTCCTGGGTGGGCTGGGGGGTGGCATAGGGGAGCATGGTCCTGGTGTTGAGCTCGGGCTTGACGATGGAAGCCTTCAGCTCAGCGTCTGCCGGAAGGTCATAGGTGATGGTGACCACCGTTCCGGCGGCGACATAGTCATAGATCCATTTGGCGTCCGCCACCTGCAGCCGGATGCATCCGTGGGAGGCCCGGCTGCCAAGGCGCTTGTAGCTGCGGACGGACAGGTCCATGGTGTCCACCGTGTTGTAGATGACGGAGTGGAAGGCGATGCCGGAGTTGATCCGGGTCCAGTACCGGGCATAGTCGCCCCAGGCAGGGAAGTAGCACCAGGTGGTCTTGTAGCCGCTGAGAACAAAATCGCCCTTGTCGGAGGGATTGTTCTTGGTGCCGGAGGAGCAGATCATCTGCCGGACCGGAACGGTGTACTCGCCGTTCTCATCCCGGGCGTAAGCGGTGACGATCTGGTTGGTCACATCCACCACCATGTGGAAGGCCGGGAGATCCGCCTTGGCGGCCGAGCGAGCCTTTTCGTTGGGGAGCACCACGTACGGATCGTTGAAGATGGCGTCCCAGGTTTGCTTGTTCACCTTGCCGGTGACGGAAAGAGCGTTCTGCTTCTGGAAGGCCTTGACCGCGTTGCGGGTATTGCCGAGGTAGTTGCCGGAGATGGGCCCGGCGTAGTATCCGAGATCCGTCAGCCGCTGCTGCAGCAGCTTGACCTGGCTGCCGGTGCTCTCATAGGCGAGGTTTTTCTTGAAGGGGACTTCCGTCGCGGCCGCGTCCTCGTCGCCGTCCGGCACAGAGATCACGTCGTCCGCGGTGACGGGGGCCGGCGTGGCGCTGGACTTGTCCACCTTGGCCACGGCGCGGTCGGAGAACAGTTCTTCCTGGGTCCGGATGTCCGCGTTGCCCGTGGCGCTGAGGCCCATCTTCGTTTGGAATGCCTTGACGGCTTCCGCGGTGGCGGAGAGATAATTGCCGCTGACCTTGCCGTAGTAGTACCCCAGCCACATGAGCCGCGTCTGCAGGCGCTTCACGTCCGCGCCGCTGGTGCCGATCTGCATGGGGCGGTACTGGGCGCTGTAGAGAGCGGCCAGGGTTGCCTCGTCCGCGTCGCCGCCCTCCCCGAGGCCGAAATCCGCGCGGAAGCGCGCCATGGCCTCGCTGGTCTGCTGTCCGTAATGCCCTGTGATCTCGCCGGTATAATAGCCCAGCACGGCCAGCTGGGTCTGCGCCTTCCGAACTTCCTCACTCCAGGTGTCCAGGGTCAGCGTCTCTCCCAGACAGGCCGAAGACAGCAACAAGGTCATCAGAATCAGCCATGCGAACAATCGCTTTGTCATAAGCATTTCCATCTCCCGTCAGGACTGGCTGCGGCGCAGCACAAATGATTGTAACAATAATTCAATAGAATTGCAAGAGATCAGACAAAAATGATGCCGATTTGAAAAAGATTTACAAATTCGGACGGCGACTGCTTGTTTTTCCGCCGGCGTCGCTGTACAATGGCGCTGAGATGGGAGGGATGCGGCATGAGAAGGTTCACGATCCTTCTGCTGGCGTTCTTGACGCTGTTCCTTTGCGCTTCGGCTGAGGAAGAGTTCACGCTGATTGAGGAGATCATGCTCGACGACGAGGAAACGCTGCTCACGGAGGAGGAACCGCAGAACGGCGTAGAAGAGGAAACACACGAGATGACGCCCCGGGACGACTTCATCAACCGGATCATCGCCCTGGGGGAGGAGCTGTATATCAAGGCGGATGGAAAGTCGAAGCGGGCGCATTACGCCAGTGACATCTACGTCTGCAAGAACTTCACGGTTTATCTATTCCGGCAGAATCGGGACGCCTTTCGGATGGCGGAGTACCCGAACACCACGCTGGTGATCCCCAACAACCTTCCGGCCAAGAAGTGCAAGCCCTACTACTACGGCTTCCTTTGGGAGGATATCCCCGCGTCCAAGGGCAATCCCTTCTACGTGGCGGCCCAGTTTATCTACGACACGTCCCTGACCAAGGAGGAAAACCTGGAGAAGGCGATGGAATTCATGCGCCAGGTCCAGCGGGGAGACTATTTCCAGATGTCCGCCGATTACGCTTACGGCGTCGGAGCCCACAGCGCCATCATGCTCTCCTATGATCCGGCGACGGATTCAGTCCACTGGATGGACTCCAACATGCGGGGCGGCAAACGCAACGGCATCCGCTACGGCCTCGTGCAGTTCGACGAGGTGCAGACGGTGGAATGGTGGGCCAAAGCGTTCTGCCACAAGAAGCGGGGCGCGACGATCTATCGGCTTCGGGACGATATCATCTATGCGGAGGACGCGAAATAAAACGGAGGACCGGCGGTTTGCCGGCCCTCTGCCTGTACAGAAGAATCATTTTTCGGCGCGGACGCAGTCCGTTCCGGTGAGCTTCACGCTCAGGACATCCGGCTGGCAGATGCCGCCCCAAACGTCGAAGCCGCTTTCGGGCGTATAGCGCGCGCCGTCCTCGCCGACCACCGTCCAGGCGTTTCGGTCCAGCTTCACGGTCACGGCTTTCTGCTCGCCGGCCCTGAGGGAGGCCCTCGCGAAGCCGATCAGCACCGGGTTCACCGGAGCGTCCTGGCAGTCGCGGGCTTTGGCATACACCTGAACGACGGTCTCGGAATCCGCCTGGCCGATGTTGGACAGTTCGACTTCCGCAGCGGTGTCCGTCAGGGTCATGCCGTCTACCCGGAAATCGGTGTAGCTCAGGCCAAAGCCGAAGGGGTAGAGCGGCGTGCCGGTGAAATAGCGATAGGTCCGGTTGGTCATGGCGTAGTCCGTGAACTCGGGCAGATCGCTGAGATCCCGGTAGAAGGTCACCGGCAGATGGCCGGAGGGGCTGACCTCGCCGAAGAGGATCCTGGCCAGCGCCTTGCCGCCCGCCTGCCCGGGATACCAGGCCAGCAGGGTGGCGTTTCCCTCGGGCACGTTCAGGGAGGAGCCGACGGTCAGCACCGTCACCATGGGCTTGCCGGTAGCGGCCAGCGCCTTCATGAGCTTCTGCTGGCTCTCGGGCAGGGACAGGCTGACCTTGTCGCCGCTGGCGGAGAAGTTGCCGGTATCGCCTTCTTCACCCTCCAGGGTTTCGTCCAGGCCCACGCAGCAGATGACCACATCCGCCTGCTCGGCGCAGATCACTGCCTCGGCCAGGCGGTCGTCCGGCTGGGCCAGGTGTTCCACCCGGTTCACGACGCGGTCACAGCCCTGGCTGTAGAAAATGCGGATACCGTAGGGCTCACAATAAGCGCGGATGCCCTCCAGCAGGGAGACGGAACGGGCCGGCGTGCCGTAGTAGTTGCCCTTGAGGACCAGATCGCTGGCGGCCATGGGGCCGACCACCGCGATGCTGGTGAGCTTTTCGGGGGAGAGGGGCAGGATGCCGTCGTTCTTCAGCAGCACCATGGCCTTCTCCGCGGCTTCCTGAGCCAGCGCGTTGTGTTCGTCCGTGTCCACTTCCGTGTAGGGGATGCTGTCCCAGGCGCAGTCGTCCGCGAAACAGCCCAGGAGATAACGGGTGGTGAAGAGACGGACGGCGGCCTCGGTGATCTGATCCTCCGTCACAAGCCCTTCCTGGTAGGCCTGGAGCATGTGGAGGTATGTGTTGCCGCAGTTGACGTCGCAGCCGTTCTTCAGGGCCAGGGCCGCGGATTCCGGCGCGGTGTCGGTGACATGGTGGTTCGTGTGGAAGTCCCGGATGGCCCAGCAGTCGGAGACCACATGGCCTTCGAAACCCCATTCGTCCCGGAGAATGTCCTTCAGCAGGGTTTTCGAACCGCAGGCGGGCTCACCGTTGACACGGTTGTAGGCGCCCATCACGGTTTCCACATGGGCTTCCTGCACGGCCGCCTTGAAAGCCGGGAGATACGTCTCCGCCATGTCTTTCTTTGAGGCAACCGCGTCGAAGGAATGCCGGATCGCCTCAGGCCCGGAGTGCACGGCGAAGTGCTTTGCGCAGGCTGCGGTCCTGAGGTAGTCACCGTCGCCCTGCAGACCCTCGATGAAGCGGACGCCCAGCCGGGTGGTCAGGTAGGGGTCCTCGCCGTAGGTCTCATGGCCGCGGCCCCAGCGGGGATCACGGAAGATGTTGATGTTGGGGCTCCAGAGGGTCAGGCCCTTGTAGATATCCCGGTCGCCGTGGGCGGACTGGGCGTTGTACTTGGCCCGGGCTTCGGTGCTGATGGTCTCGGCCACCTTCCGGTGGAAATCCTCATCAAAGATGGCCGCCATCCCGATGGCCTGCGGGAACACGGTGGCCGTGCCGGCCCGGGCGACGCCGTGCAGGGCTTCGTTCCACCAGTTGTACGCGGGCACCCCGAGCCTCGGAATAGCCGGAGCGTCATATTTCAGTTGTGATGCCTTCTCCTCAAGGGTCATCCGGGCCACTAATGCTTCTGCCTTCCGGCGGGCTTCCTTACGGTCCAAAGAACACGCCTCCTTCGTCGCTGATGCTGTTTTTCTCTTTCTCCCTGGTCGGGAAAAGTCCTGCGAGCGCTTGAGGCTTTGCACATATCAGCGCAGTTTTTTCGCAAATCTGATGAAGGATGGATTGAAATCAGGACTGACATGGGATATAATGAGCCTTGAGATGCGGAGGTGCTATATGTTCACCGGCTTTCCGGAGAAGACGGCTGAGTTCCTGCTGGATTTGCGTTTTCACAACTCAACGGAGTGGTTCAACGAGAACAGGGACCGTTACCTGCGGGATGTACAGGCGCCGTTTTACGCGTTCATTGAGGACGCGGTGCCGGTGATGCGGAAGATCGATCCCATGATGGAGATCCGTCCCCACAAGCTGTTGAGCCGGATCCGGCGGGATACGCGGTTCTCGAAGGACAAGAGCCCTTACCGCGATCATCACTGGATCTGGTTCAAGCAGGGCGGGGAAGAACGCTGGCAGTCGCTGGGCTTCTGGTTCGAGTTTGGCCCGCAGCGTGTCAGCTGGGGACTGGCGACCTGGGACGAGAACCGACCGATGATGGACCGCTTCCGCAGGGAATTCGCGGCTGATCCGGGGCGATACGCCGGGATCATTCGCGGCTGCGGACTGGCGGAAAGACATCTGCACTTCACGGGCGACGGGTTCAGACGCATGGAGGTGCCCTCCGCGATCCCGGAGGATCTGGAGGCCTGGTATCGCTGCAAAGCCTTTTCGGTGTCCCAGGCCAGACCGGACCTTCGGGAGACGGGCAGCCGCGCCGTGCTGACGCATGTGCTGGCGGATTATGAGGCGATGGCGCCTGTCTACCGGATGCTGCGCGGAATGCGGGACGAGCCAGACAACACGACGGGTCGGCAAAGGAAAACCTACGACGAGTGGTGACAGGAGGTTTATCATGGATTTGCGCAAACTGATCAGTGGCAGCGATATCCGCGGCAAGGCCGTAGGGGAGGACGCACAGCTGACGCCCGAAGCGGCGGAAAAGCTGGGCATGGCCTTTGCCCTGTTCCTCGCGGAGAAAAAAGAAAAAGCCGTCCGCGACATCGTGGTCAGCCTTGGCCGGGACAGCCGGATCACGGGCCCGGCCCTGCTGAGTGCGGTGG
>JBGVCH010000059.1:0-4224 GCA_045226335.1 Christensenellales bacterium
GGCGATCGGAAAGCCCCCGCGTGGGAGAGACCTCATCCACCGCAAGCGGTCCCCCTTCCCCTGAAGGGGAAGGCTTTGGGGAAGAAATCATAACATGCTGGCCGAAGGGGTGCGGGGCGATCGGAAAGCCCCCGCGGTTTGGAGGAAATGACAGATGCAGATTTTGGAAGCGCACAGCCTGACCGCAGTCGGGAAGGTTACGCCGGAAGCGGTGGAGCTGAACCTGAGCGAGCGGGACAGCGCGGCGGTGCTGAGCCTGTGGGACGGCTCGCCTGAGCTGGCCGTGGGGCGGTGGCTGCGGGACACGGAAGAGCCCGGCGCTGGCATCGTGTGGCGGGTGCGGACCGTGGACCGGCAGTACGACACCGCCACCGTCCGGGTCACCCTGGAGCACCTGATCCAGAGCCTGGCGGACGTCATCATCCCCGGCAAGGCCACCGGCACGGACATGGGCGGCACAAGCGGCGGCTGCACCGCCCGGCAGGCCATCGAGTACGTCCTGAGTTACCAGTCCGACTGGGCGCTGGGGGACTTCGACGACTATGAGGACGTGACGAACCCCTACCAGTTCAGCGGCGAGACCCTGAAGGCCGCCATTGAGACGGTGAGCAGCAGCCTGGAGGATCCGGTGTGGTCGTTCGACTTCACGGAATACCCCTTCCTGCTGAACATCCGGAAGCAGAGCAGCGCCGCGGAGTGCGAGATGCGGGCCGGGCGCAACATCGGCACCCTGCGGGTCAGCGTGGACCGCAGCCGGATGTACACCAGGCTCTACCCGGTGGGGAAAAACAACCTCAAGCTGGCGAGCCCGGGCTATGTGAGCCAGAACGAGGACCTCTGGGGCGTGGTGGAAAAGACCGAGACGGACCAGAGCAAGGGCACCCGGGAGGCCCTGGCAGCCTGGGCCCGGGACCGGCTGGCGCGGCACTGCGACCCCACGGTGACGGTGACCGTCAGCGGCCTGGACCTGTCCGAGGCCACCGGCGAGCCTCTGGACAGGCTGGTGATCGGCCGGATGTGCCGGGTGCCGCTGCCGGAATACGGGACCACCATGCTGGAGCGGATCACGAAGCTCAGCTGGCGGGACAAGGTGAGGGACCGGGAGAGCGTCACCGTCACCATGGCCAACAACCCGGAGGACGTGCAGACCATCCTGAAGCAGCAGTCCTCCGGCGCGGCGGCAAAGGCCCGGACGGACGCGGAGGTCAACGAGGAGCATGAGATGACCATCGGCTGGGTGGAGAGCGGCCTGTACACCCGGATCGCCCAGACGGCCAGCGAGATCCGCCGGGAGGCCCACCGGGAGAGCGAGAGCCTGCGGACCTTCGTGATCCAGACCGCCAGCGCCATCCGCCAGGAGGCCCAGGACGACAAAGAGAGCCTCCGCACCCTGGTGCTGCAGACCGCCAGCGCCATCCGCCAGGAAGTCGAGGACGGACAGGAGAGCCTCCGCACCCTGGTGCTGCAGACCGCCAGCAGCTGGGAAGCCCGGGTCGAGGGCGTTGCCGGCAGCGACGGACGGATCACCGCCGCCAGCATCGCCGTGGCCATCAATGACAGCACCGGCGAATCCGAGGCGAAAATCAACGCGGAGCGGGTGTACATCGGCAGCAGCCGGTCCACCACGGTGATCTCCGGCAAGGCGGCCGTGACGGATCTTCAGGCCACGGACGCGAAGGTTGAGAGCATCACCATCGTCGAGGGCAGCGCCCGCTATATCAACTCCGACAAGGTGTACTGCCTGGGCACCCTGAGCGTGGGCAGCGGCGCTTCCGGCGGGTCCGGCACCTTCTACTTCCGGGGGGAGAGCTACAGCAAGACCTCCGTGGTGATCAAGGACAAGAACGCCGCCACGGTGGCCGAGGGCTCCTGCCTGGGCACCGGCGGATCCACAACGCCCATCAACCTGAGCCACTACCATGAGATCACCGTGACGGAAGGCACCGGCGCCCTGGCGGGCAAGATGGTGGTGACCCTGGGGGCAGCCCAGGCCACGGAGGGCAGCGCAAATTTTAACATCGCCGACACGCAGACCTACATCGACGGCGTGTCGGCGGCGCGCACCGCGGGCAAGAACAGCGTGGGCCTGAAGACCATCGGCAGCGGCGACTGGGCCCACACCCCGGTCTCCGGCATCGCCTACTCCAGCAACACGGTGAACTACTCCACCGACGGGAAGCCCACCGAGACCGTCAAGACCCTGAGCCTGTACATGGACCAGACCGTCTGGAACAACGGCAGCAAGGTGGTGTACGTCTCCTGGGGCAGCGCGGCCCGGGCCAACTCCGTGGCGCAGCTCACCGTCACCGGTCCGGACACCTCCCAGGCGCGGATTATCGGCGTCAGCGGCCTGGACAGCTCCGGCGCGGACGTCAGCTTCGACGTGTCCATCGGCACGTCTCCGTCCGGCGGGATCCCCGAGGAATGGGCCACCGACTCCGTCACCCTGAGCGGCGCCCTGGAGGCCAAAAACGTCACCCTGAGCGGCAGCCCGCAGACCATCACGGCCACCGGCACCGGGAAGATCGGCCTCTACGAGGTCAACGTGCCCGCGCTGCCGGCCATCAGCCTGAAGGACGAGCGGTTCACGGCCAACGGCGAATACACGGTGCCCTCCGGCTACGACGGCTGGGGCACCCTCACCATCGACGTGGCCAGCGGCACCCCGGTGATCAGCATCACCCCCATCGGCGTGCAGAGCGCCCGGGCCGGACAGTCGGCGGTGGATCTTTTCATCGCCGGCGCCACGCGGATCCTCAGCGGCTACACCATCCAGAAGGACGGAAACTATGACAACTACTACAAGTTCAGGGTGAACGCCGGGAGCTCGGAGAAGGTTTACTACATCAGGGTGTGATGGAATTCGGAATTCGGAATTGCCCCACCACCGCTGCGGCCCTCTCAGGCGCTGCGGCGCCAGCTCCCCCAGAGGGGGAGCGTAGGGGTTGAACGGGCGCGGCAATTCGGGCGCATGTAGGGGCGCTGCTTGCTGCGCCCCAGAGCTCCGGCGGTGGGCTCGGGCGCGGCAATTCGGGCGCGGTAATTCGGGCGCGGCAAGCGGCGCCCCTACGGGTGCCATTTCGCGGGGCCGAAGGGGGGCGGGGGCGATCGGAAAGCCCTCGCGTGGGAGAGACCTCATCCACCGCAAGCGGTCCCCGTCGCGGTAAACCCCTCACCCGCTGCGGCGGGAGCTCCCCATTGCGATGGGGAGCCTCGGGGACTTGCATCTCAGCCCTCAGCTTCCCCACCGCAGTGGGGAGGTGGCCCGCAGGCCGGAGGGGTTCCCGGAGATGGTCTCGTGGCGACCTCATCCACCGCAAGCGGTCCCCCTTCCCCTGAAGGGGAAGGCTTTGGGGAAGAAACCATAACATGCTGGCCGAAGGGGTGCGGGGGCGATCGGAAAGCCCCCGCGGGTCTACACGAATCAATACGAATCAAACATAAAGGAGTGAGACCATGTTCAAAATGGACGGGCGGACGCTGGTGATGCACAGGGGCAACACCGGGACGCTGCGGATCACCCTGACAGGGTACGATTTTGCGGCGGACGACCGGCTGCTGTTCTGCATGCGGGACATGAACGGGCAGAAGGTGAAACAGGCCATCTGCGAGATCCAGGACTGCACGGCGGAGGTGGCCTTCATCAACACCGACACGGACAGCCTGGCGCCGGGCCTGTACCGGTGGGGCGTCACGGTGGTGACGGATCCCGAGTACACCACCGGCGGAGACATCGAGGACGGCAGCGGCGTGTGCACGCCCACCTGTGACATGGATCTGAAGCTGCTGGACACGGCGGCGCTGGTGTGACGATGAAAGGGTGAGAGTATGACCGGAGTTGAGTATGAGGCCAACCCCACGGTGGACGTGGAGTTTGACGTCAGCGACCTGAACAACGGCGGCGGCACCGGGAACCGGGTGACCGCCCTGGAAGCCCACTTCCCGGCTACGGGCCGGTTCCAGGTGGGCACGGACAGCGAAGCCGCCGCGGACAACGCCACGGCGGAGGGCATCGGCACGGTGGCGAACCACCGCAGCCAGCACGTGGCCGGCGAGTACAACGCGGCGGATCCGTCCGATGCCGCCGCCGGCGCCCGGGGCACCTACGCGGAGATCATCGGCAACGGCACCGCCGACAACGCCCGCTCCAACGCCCGGACCCTGGACTGGTCCGGCAACGAGGCCCTGGCCGGGGACCTCACCGTCAACAAGGGCGCGGCCAAT
>JBGVCH010000060.1:0-10719 GCA_045226335.1 Christensenellales bacterium
GCCTGCGGGCCTCGGCCAGGGCTTTCCGATCGCCCTGGACCTTCGGGTGCATACCCCCTTTCTTGACTTGTTATTCTTGGCTGAAAAAGCAAAATCTGAAGTACACTCCCCCCGGCTCCCCCTCTGGGGGAGCTGGCGCCGCAGCGCCTGAGAGGGCCGACCATGGCCTTGACCATTGCCTCATCCTGCCACCGCGCCTTATTCCTCATCCCCGGCCTTGAAGTTGTAGATCGGCCGGATGCGTGAGACGATCTCCGCCGTGGGCTCGATGTTGGCGACGATTTCGTCGATGGGCTTGTAGGCGAAGGGGGATTCGTCGAGGGTGCCCTTGTTGACGCAGGTGGTGTAGATCCCCTTCATGGTGTCCCTGTAATCCTTCATGGAGATGGCGGACCGGGCGTCGGACCGGGACATCAGGCGGCCGGCGCCGTGGGGGGCGGACTCGTTCCAGTCGGGGTTGCCCTTCCCGACGCAGATCAGGGCACCGTCCCGCATGTTGATGGGGATCAGCAGCCGTTCACCCGCCATGGCCGACACGGAACCCTTCCGCAGGATCCCGTGGGCCAGGTCGATGTAGTTGTGGACGGTCTCGAACTGCTCCTCAGCGTGGAGCTTGCACTTTTTCAGGATGGTCTCCGTGATGATCCGGCGGTTGAGGGCGGCGTAGCGCTGCATGACGCCCATGTCGTGGAGGTAGTCGTCCAGCAGGTCGCCCTCGCACCAGGCCACCTCGTAGGGCACCGTGATCTTCGGCTCCGGCCGGGAGGCCAGCCATTCCGGCAGGCGCCTGCTGATCTCCTTCTCGAGGCCCTCGTCCCGCAGATGCCGGATGAAGGCTTTCTGCTGCTCGGCGATGTCGGCCTTGCGCAGGTCGCCCAGGCGGTTCAGCCGCTCGTAAGCCTGCTTCTGGTAGTATTCCGCCACGTCCTTGCCGCTGCGCCGGGAGCCCGTGTGCACCACCAGCCAGATGTTCCCCTCCTCGTCCCGGTCCAGCTCCCAGAAGTGGTTCCCGCCTCCCAGGGTGCCCAGGCTCAGGGTGAAGACCTCCTCGGAGACCCGGCAGTTCGGCCGCCGAAAACAGGCCAGCTCTTCCGCCGAGACGCTGTCCGCCAGGCTGTGGGGCTTGCCGCGCATCCGCATGCCGGCGGGGATCTCCGCCTGGCTGACGCTGTCGAACTTCGGCAGGTCGATCCGCCTCTCCTTCAGCCGGGTGGCCAGCATGCCGCAGCCGATGTCCACGCCCACCAGGTTGGGGATGACCTTGTCCGTGACGGTCATGGTGGTGCCGATGACGCAGCCCGCGCCGGCGTGGCAGTCCGGCATGATGCGGATCTTCGCGCCCTCCGCGCAGGGCTGGTTCAGCAGGTTCCGGATCTGGGCGGCGGTGGCGTCGTCGCACCGGCCGGTGAACACCTTCGCCCGGTTATACTTTCCCTCGATTTCGATCATTGGGGTTTCACCTCGTGATGCTGTTTCTGCTTCGGAACGTTGTGGTTACAGGAAGGAACTGCGCTCCCCCCTGTTTGGCGCGGATGCTCCGCCAGCCCCGCGTCCTCCGCCGTTTCCGTGCCATTATACCCGATCGGAGGCCGTTCCGCAATGAGGTTCCCGCGCTTTCCCGCCGGCCCGATCAAACCGCGGTTTGCGGAATATTTCGCTCCGGGAGGAACAGACCCGCGATGTGATTCGTATAAACGCTTGAAGGCCCGCGAAGAGCCTTCGAAAGAAAGGAGCATAACAATGAAAAAGATATTGGCCTGGATGCTGAGCCTGGCGCTGGCGCTGTCCGCCACGGCGGCGTTCGCGGAGACATCGGAATCGGTTTTGGACGTGATGGCTGAACTGGAATGGACCTTCTGCAGCGGCGTGGGAGCCTGGTCCACGGATCTGCGGATCCGGGCGGACGGGTCCTTCAGCGGCGATTTCCACGACAGCGAGATGGGGGAGACGGGCGACGGCTACCCCGACGGCACGGTGTACGGCTGCTGCTTCAGCGGCCGGCTGAGCCTGGTGGAGCGCGTGGATGACTACGCCTGGAAGATCCGGATCGATGCGCTGACCCCGGACGAGGGGCAGGTCCCGGAAGCCATCGAGGACGGCATCCGCTATGTCACCACGGAGCCCTACGGCCTCAGCGAGGGCGACGAGATGCTGCTGTACCGCCCCGGGACGCCCCTGGACGTTTTCACGGAAGACATGCTGCTGTGGACCCATGTGATGGACAGCGGGAATCCTCCCGCCGAGCTGGACAACTGGTTCCTGTGCAGCGAGAAGAACGACAGCGGTTTTGTGGGATACCGGGCGGGGGCGGGCATGGCCAATCCCTGGGAAGACCTGACCGCGGAGCAGCTGGCGGAAACCGCCGGGGTGTGCTTCGGCGTGCCGGAAGGCGCGGAAAACCTTGTGTACCGCTATCTGCCGGCGGAGGAGCTGGCGGAGATGCAGTTCACCCTGGGGCCCGACGAATACTGCGCGCGGATCCGCCCCGCCGACCTGCGGGACGGCGAGCTGATGAACATCGCGGACATGTATTTTGCCTGGGAGAACGAGGAGGACATCACCGTCGGCAGCTGCCGCGGCACCATCGGCCAGGCCCAGACCGGCAGCACCGACTGGGTGGAACTGTGCCTGTGGTACGACCTGGCCCCCGGCCTGATGTACGCCCTCTCCGTGTACACCACCGACCCGGACGGCCTGGACCTGACGGCGGTGGCGGAGCAGGTCTATCTTCCCATGCAGGGGAACGACTGATCCCGATCCCGGGCGGGAGGAGCAAAAAGGAGGGCAGACTGGCTGCCCTCCTTTTGCGGTCCGGCTTTTCAGGCCCTGTGACCCCGCCCGGAAAGAGAAACCGCGTTTCCCATCACTGCCACGACACGAAGTACCGCGCGATCACGGCCAGCCGGCCGTCGCCGTCAAACACGACATACACATTGTCGATGTCCAGCCCGACAACGTATTCATCGGAATCCGCGCCGTCCCCGAAGAAAGCCTCCAGAAACTCGCCGGCTGTGCGGACGGTGGGCAGCTCCATCGCGTCGCCGGTCTCCTCGCTGGTGTAATCCAGGAACAGCAGGGCATCCGTGACGGGGCAGCCGATGACCGCCAGCGTGTTGTAGGTGGGGTGTCCGTACCGGTCCGGCATGTAGTTGCCCCAGTACTCCTGCTGTAGGTAAATCGAACCGGGGGCGTGCTCATACGCGCCGGCGTTGATGACCAGATAGCCATCGTCCTCGTACCAGTCGATGGTGCGGATCAGGACTTCCTCGCCGCCGGTATAGATCGAATCCCCGACCTCCAGCGCCAGCACATCGTCCTCCGGAAAGACTTCCGCCACGATGAGCTCCACCGTCAGGGTGTTCTGTTCCGCGTTATAGCCGAGGATCCGCGCGCAGCAGGAGACCTGCTCCAGATGCTCGGGATTGACGGGGGAGGCCATGGCTGTGATGGTGGTTTCGGCGCTCGCCGGCGAACAGAAGAGCCCCGCCATCAGGCACAGGATCATCGCGAGAACCGTTATGGTGCGTTTCATGGTTCGTCTTCCTCCTTTTCTTCCGCCGCTCACTCCGCCGGTGCCGTCAGCGTCCGCAGCGCCTCCGTCATGAATGGCCGGGCCTCCGCGTCGTCCGGCGCGATCCACATGAACAGGCCGTAGTAGCCGTACCCCTCATACACAAACGCCACGTTCAACATGATGACGTCCGCGTCCACTTCCGCCACCCAGGCCTCGGTGCCCAGGCTTTCCAGCGGGACGCGGACGGGATCCGAGGCCGCGTCGGTCATGCCCTGATTTTGCAGCAGCCACGCCAGCAGCGCGGGGCCGTCCTCCGGGTCCACC
Source organism: Christensenellales bacterium (assembly GCA_045226335.1). GTDB lineage: Bacteria > Bacillota > Clostridia > Christensenellales > Aristaeellaceae > RUG11272. The sequence continues at coordinate 3,839 of JBGVCH010000060.1, forward strand.
GGATTCGTGCAGAGCAGCTGGATCATCCAGCGGCCCTCGCCTTTCTCCAGGGCGAAAGCTGTCCCCGGATAGAGGAAATCCCGGTACGTCACCGCGTTCCACTCATCCGTCAGGTGGATTTGCAGGCCGTGCTCGACGCTGATGAACATCCCGCCGGGCAGTTTGGTCTGGCGGAGGTCGAGAAGATCCTGCTCCCGCCCGGGATCGGCGCGGAAGGAGCGCATCATCGCCAGCAGGACGTCATCGTCGGCGGCCTTCGCGCCGCTCTGCAGGCACATGTTGTAGCCGAACCGGTCGTCGAACGCCTCGAACCACAGCGCGTGGAGGGCGTCACCGCGCATGAGCTGCCAGCGCAGCCGGACGCCGTTCTCCAGCGTCTCCTCCTGAATTTCGGTCTCGCTGTAGCTGCCCGGATCGCCGCCGGACAGGGCGAACACCATGGAGACGAGGCTGTCCAGCTTCCTCCGCGCGGTGGAGGCGTATTCATCCGTCGGCGCGAAATTGGCGTAGATCAGCTGCGGCGCGCCGTCCGTCTCAAAGCGGTAGTCGGACAGGATGTTGCCGGTGTTGGGCCCGGCGGTGACCCCCTCCGGGAGGTCCACCGCGAACAGGCCGAAGGCGATGTCCAGCCGGTTGGTTCCGCTCTCCGCGAGGGCGAGCCCCAGGCCCGAGAAGCAAAACACGATCAGGCAAATCAGCATCAGGCGTTTCATGGTCCGTCCTCCTTGTTTCTGCTGGTTCATTCTGTTCGGCTTTTATCTGTGAAATCCTGCCGTGACATCTGTAACAATGCGGCACGGCGGAGGCTGCCCTCAGCCCGTGGGCACGTCGAACCGCAGGACGGTCAGGCCGGACTCCTCCCCGCGGACGGTGTCGACATACCGGCCGCCGTTGGCCAGGATGGTCCGGCGGCTGCCCTCGTTGAGATCGCGGCAGATGACGCGCACGGTGTCCAGGCCGGTTTTCTTCGCCTCCCGCAGCAGCAGGCGGAGCGCCTCCTTGGCGTAGCCCTTGCCGCGCTCCTCCGGGCGGACGGAGTAGCCGATGTGGGAGGCGAAGGGCGGATCGTCGTCGTCGTATTCCAGCCGGTGCCGGAGACAGCAGAAGCCCACGATCTTCCCGTCCCGCTTCCGCACCGCCATGTACCAGGAGATCCTGCCCTCCATGGTTGCACAGTAGGCCAGCCAGGCCGGGACGCTGTCGTATTCTTCCAGACCGTCCAGGCCGGGGATCCGGTCCGGGTCGGCCGTCACCTGGGTCCGGTCGTCGGGGAAGGAAGCCCGGTAGGTCGCGATGGCCTCCGCCCAGGCCGGTGTGGGCCGGATCAGCTGCAGTTCGTCCATGTTTTTCTCTTTTCTTTCATGTGGTTTTGGTTGTGTGAGGGTTGGCCGGCGCCGCGGCAGGCGCGAGGAAGCCCCACCACCGCTGCGGCGGTCCCCCTCCCCGGCAAGCCGGGGAGGAAGGAGACGCGCGCACGTGCAAGAAGCGCTGCCGTTGGGATGCCCTCTCCGCCGCCGGGAGCGGCACCTCTCCCAAAGGGAGAGGCAGGGATGGTGACCGCTGCCTTATTACAGCTGTATTGTTCGCATTGGGTGCACAGATCCCCTCGCTCCCCCTCTGGGGGAGCTGGCGCCGCAGCGCCTGAGAGGGCCCCTTGCGACGCGGACGGATCTTCTTGGCCACAGGCGACAGAGGGGCGTCCCGCATCGCGCGGGCTCTGAGGTTGTCTGGCCTGGCAGGGGCGCCGCTTGCCGCGCCCGCATCTACCCAGTGCGGCGACCGCTTCACGCGTGAAATGCCCGACTGTCCGACATTCGGAGTTGGCGAAGCGGGTCACAAGGCACGAAGAGATCGCGCAATCCTGAAGCCCTTCTCCCCAGCTTGCTGGGGAGATGTCGCCCGCAGGCGACAGAGGGGCAACCAGCACTCACCAAAAAACATTCTGCAAAAAACGCAAAAACCCTCTTGACAAACATAGAACAGTAGTGTACTATGTAGCTCGTACACACGAGGAAGGAGGGAGGACGGTGCGCTTTGACGCGATGACCCCCATCTGGGCGCAGGTGGTGGAGCAACTGGAGCTGGACATGGCCACCGGCCGCCTGAAGCCGGGGGACAAGATGCCCTCCGGACGGGATCTGGCGGTGCGGTTCACCATCAACCCCAACACCGCGGCCAGGGTCTATCAGGAGATGGAAGCCCTGGGGCTGTGCGAGCCCCGGCGGGGGCTGGGCACCTTCGTGACGCAGGACGCCGGGCGTCTGCAGGACCTGCGGCGGCAGATGGCGGAGGACGCGCTGAACCGGTTCCTGATCTCCCTGGCGGGACTGGGCATGACCCCCGCGGACGCGGCGGACATGCTGGCCAAATTGGACAAATCGTGAATCGGAGGACGAGAACATGCTGGAAAGCAAGGATATCACCATGCGCTTCGGCAAGACCGTGGCGGTGAACAGGGTCTCCCTGTGCCTGGAGCCGGGCCATATCTACGCCCTGCTGGGGCCCAACGGCAGCGGCAAGACCACCTGGATGAAGCTGGCGGCTGGGCTGCTGAAGCCCAACGAGGGCCAGATGCTGTGGAAGGGCGTTCCCGTGGGCATCGAGAGCCGGAAGGAGATCGCCTACATGTCCACGGAGCCGTACTTCTACCGGTGGATGACCGCCGCGCAGGTGGGGAAGTACTACGCGGATTTCTTTCAGGACTACGATCCGGACCGCTTCGCGGACCTGCTGGACCGCATGGAGCTGACGCCGGAGCTGAAGGTGCGGGAGATGTCCTCCGGCATGCTGGCGAAGCTGAAGATCGCCGTGACCATGGCCCGGCGGGCCAAGGTGTGGCTGCTGGACGAGCCCTTCAACGGCATCGACCTGCTGGCCCGGGACGAGATCGCCCGGCTCATCATCGAGTCCGTGGACAATGACGCCATCCTGGCCATGTCCAGCCACCTGGTGGAGGAGATGGAGACCGTGGCGGACAAGGCGGTCTTCATCAAGAAGGGCGTGCTGGCGGAGACCTGGGACCTGGAAGAGCTGCGGCAGCAGACCGGCCTGTCCATGGCGGACCGCTACCGGGAAGTCTACAGCCGCGCAAAGGGGGTGTGATCATGGGCAAACTGCTTCGTTACGAGTTTCGCAAGACCATGCTGGGCAAGATCATCCTGATGGCGATCATCGGCACCCTGGAGCTGTTCTTCGTCATCGGCCTGCTGGCCGACAGCACGGCCATCATCCTGATTTCGGCGTTCATGCTTTTGATGGCCGCGTCCAACGGCATCACCTTCATCGGCCTGTGGAGCCTCATCTGCCTCCACCGGGACATGAATACCAAGCAGGGCTACATGCTCTTCATGACCCCCAATTCCTCCTTCAGGATCCTGGGCGCCAAGGTGATCGAGACCTCCCTGTCCATCCTGGCGGCGGGCGCATGCTTCACCGCGCTGGGCTTCCTGGACGTGAGCCTGGTCCTCAGCCATTACGGCTCCGTGGAACAGGCGTGGGATTTGCTCCGTGAGTTCGGCAGCAATTTCTTGCCGATCCTGGGGATCAACGCGGGGACCTTCATCCTGCTGATCCTGTCGATCATCTGCCTTTACCTGTGCATGGTCAACATTGCCTTCCTGGCGGACGCGCTGTCTTCCGCCATTCTCCGGGGCAAGAAGGTGGGCTTCCTGGTGACCCTGGGCTTCTACCTGGTGATGTTCGTCGGCGTGATCCTGCTGACCAATCTGGTGCCCACCAACTACAACGCATCGGAGTACCTGCTGCGGATCGCCATTTACCTGGCCATCTCCGCCGGCGCGTACATCGGCGCGGCCAAACTCATGGACGCCCGCCTGAGCGTCTGACAAGCCTTCCGACGGCTGCGGTTCTGGGACCGCGGCCTTTTTTTTGCGCTTTCGGGGATTGATTCGCGGCGCGGATGATGGTATGATGCAATTACAGGAACATTTCCAGATTTCGACATCGGAACGGAGGTATATTTATGTCGGAAAACAGCATGAGCAATCCCTTCCGGCTGGGCTTCGGCCTGATGCGCCTGCCCAAGCTGGCGGACGGCCGCATCGACGTGCCCCAGGTCAGCCGGATGGTGGACGCCTTCCTGGAGGCCGGCGGCACGTACTTCGACACGGCGTATGTCTACGACGGCGGCGAGTCGGAGGCGGCCATCCGCAAGGCGCTGGTGGAGCGGTATCCCCGGGAGCGCTACACCCTGGCCACCAAGCTGAACGCCTCCATGCAGTGCCATGACGAGGCCAGCGCCAAGCAGCAGTTCCGCACCAGCCTGGAGCGCACCGGGGCGGGGTACTTCGACTACTACCTGCTCCACGCCCTCCAGCGCAACACCTACCGGAAGTACGACGAGTACCGCATCTGGGACTACGTGAAGCAGCTGAAGGCGGAGGGCCTGATCCGGCACTGGGGCTTTTCCTTCCACGCGGACCCCGAGCTGCTGGAGGAAGTGCTGACGGAGCACCCGGACGCGGAGTTCGTCCAGCTGCAGATCAACTACGCCGACTGGGACAACCCCGGGGTGGCCAGCCGGAAGAACTGGGAGATCGCCCGGCGCCACGGCAAGCCCGTCATCGTGATGGAGCCGGTGAAGGGCGGCATTCTGGCGGACCCCATCCCCGAGGTGAAGGACATCCTGCGGGAGGCGGATCCCGGTGCCTCCTTCGCCTCCTGGGCGGTGCGCTACGCCGCGTCCATCGAGGGGATCCTGGCGGTGCTCTCCGGCATGAGCAGCCTGGCTCAGATGGAGGACAATCTGTCGTACATGAAGGGCTTCCGCCCCCTGAGCGAGGACGAGCGGGCGGTGATCCGCAGGGCCCAGGCCGCCCTGGACGCGGACAAGTCCATCCCCTGCACAGCCTGCCACTACTGCGTCGCCGGCTGCCCCATGAATATCCCGATCCCGGAGGTCTTCAACGTGGTCAACCGCAGCAAGGGCAGCCCCGCTTTTCGGGTCACAAGGGAGTACAACATCGTCACCCAGGACAAGGGCAAGGCCTCCCAGTGCATCCGCTGCGGCCAGTGCGAGGCCGCCTGCCCCCAGCGGCTGCCGGTCATGAAGTATCTGGAGGCGTGTGTGGGGATTGAGGGGTGAGGGGGGCTCGTGGTGATTTGACGCGAGGAAGCCCCCAACGCTGCGGCGGCTGATGCGGAAGCCCCACCACCGCTGCGGATGTCGCGGGGAAACCCCACCCCGCCGCGGATGTCGCGAGGAAGCCCCACCACCGCTGCGGCGGTCCCCCTCCCCATCAGAAGAATGGCCAAAACCTGAACAATCCTGGACCTTGGAGGTTTCATTATGAAGCATAAGCGCCTGCTGTCCCTAATCCTGATTCTGGCTGCCGCCCTTGCGCTGTTCTGCGCTTGCAGCGGGCAAGAGTCCAAGGAAGTCAAACCGACAAACACTCCTGATCCGGGCGTCGGACAGGTGAGCGTGTCACCTCTCAGTGACTTCACCTTTGAGATTCGCGGCGACGGAAGCGCGGAAGTCGTGAAGTATGTCGGGGAAGGCGGCAAGGTGGTCATCCCGGGCTCGTATGAGGGGCACGCGGTGACAAGAATCGGAGACCAATGCTTTGACAGCTGCAGCAATGTGACCAGCGTGACCATTCCCGACGGCGTGACGGAAATCGGGAAGGCCGCGTTCGCCTATTGCCTTGGTTTGACTGTTGTGGAAATACCGGACAGCGTGACGGAGATCGGATTGAGTGCATTTTTCAGCTGTTCCGGTCTGAAAGGCGTGACGATCCCATCAGGCTTGACAAGTATCGAGGAGCGGACCTTCTGTGAATGCAGACGATTGACCGGCGTAACAATCCCGTCCGGTGTTACGGTCATCGGTGCATTTGCCTTTGCAGATTGTGCCGGCCTGACCGACGTGACCATTCCGGAGAGCGTGACCGGCATCGGGGACCGCGCCTTCTATCGCTGCACCGGCCTGACCGGTGTGACGATCCCGTCCCGTGTGACGAGCATAGGTGATTATGCCTTTGCCTGGTGTGACGGGCTGAGGAGTGTAACGATCACGGACGGCGTGACAGCCATCGGGAATTGGGCTTTCAACAATTGTGTCAGCCTGACCAGGATGACAGTTCCGACCAGTGTGACCAGCATCGGGAAAGGCGCGTTCGACGGCTGCCCAGACCTGGCGATCGTCGTGGATCACGGGAGTTACCTGGAGCAATACTGCAAGGAAAACGGTGTTGATTTCTACTATGTTGACTGAGCCGACATCCACATGAAACCCCATTTGCCGAAGCGCCGAATAAGACAGGTTGGCAAATGACAAGCATTCTGAACCCTTCGTACCACACAGAAAGGCAATCCAGGCGGGAGTTCCGCTTGTGATCTGATCGCGGCTGCGGCGGACACGGATGCCCCACCACCGCTGCGGCGGTCCCCCTCCCCGGCAAGCCGGGGAGGAAGGGGGGCGCGGCTGCGTGCGCCAAATCCGGCTCGCGCGTGCATTCCGCGAGAAACCCGGACGTTGCCAAGTCCCTTCTCCCCAGCTTGCTGGGGAGATGTCGCCGCAGCGACAGAGGGGCAAACCCTGCGAGAACCGGCGCTTCAAACAGAGGGAACTGCATCACAAAAAAGACCTCTCCGGCCACGGCATAATCACTGTGGTCGAAGGGGCCTTTTGTGTGCTCCCTCAGGTGCCCTCTCAGGCGCTGCGGCGCCAGCTCCCCCAGAGGGGGAGCCGGGGGCTTTGCCACTGCTGTGGCAGGAGCGTTGCGGCGTGGCTTCCCTGCCTCTCCCTCTGGGAGAGGTGCCGCCTCCGGCGGCGGAGAGGGTGCACCCGGCAGCAGATTTGTCGTGGATCGTAAGCGATTTGGTTTACCCACGCAAGCCCTCTCAGGCGCTGCGGCGCC
>JBGVCH010000061.1:0-2448 GCA_045226335.1 Christensenellales bacterium
CGCCCGCCGCTTGCCGCGCCCTAACCCACCGCCGGAGCTCTGGGGCGCAGCAAGCAGCGCCCCTACATGCGCCCGAATCACACAAACCGCCCGTTGCACCCCGCCCGCAGCGTGCCGGTGCCGCCGGTGGCTGCCAGGCTCAGCGTGCGCAGGCCCGGGGCCACCGTCAGCTCGTCACTGCTGCCGGGCGTCCTGCAGGCGTAGGCGCTGCGCACCGCGCCGCCCGTGCCGGTGATCCGGATCCGCAGCACGCACCGGCGGCCGGTGTCCTCATGGTCCACCGTCAGGGTTTCCCCCGGGGCCAGGGCCAGGTCCGCCAGGGTCAAGGACGTGGTCCCGGCCGTCACGGTCAGGGCCGTCACACTGGTGCTGCCGCCGTTATGAAACGTGAAGTCCAGCACTGTCTCCCTGCTGCCCGGAACGCTCAGGATGCCCTCGGCGGTGCCGCCGGTGAGGATCAACCCGTTGGGGGTTTCCCGCTGCCAGTAGGGCACGCCGTTGGCCCGGAAGGTGATGCTGTAGCGGTTGGTCCACTCCAGCGGATCCCCCTCCGACGGCAGCTGGGCGGCGTAGACCCGGAGCTTCCGGTCGGGCTTCTGGCTCAGTCTGAGCCACCCGCCCCGGGCCGCCCAGGCCATGACCCGGTCGAAGATCTCGCTGCGCTCCCGGTAGCGGTCCCGCTTGATGTCCAGGGAGAACTTGACCACGACGTCCAGGAAGTCCCGGTGCTCGCCGGTGATCCGGCTGCCGGTCCCGCCCCAGAGGCTGACGCTGTTCACGGTTTCCTTGCCGGCGGCCGGCTCCACGCCCTGGATCAGGATGGCCGGATCGATCTCGTCCAGCTCCGCCCAGTCCAGGCTGACCCTCCTCTTCAGCCGCATCGTTTACTCACCTGCCTCCGTGTGCATTTCCGTATGTTCGCCCGTCAGCATGACCCGCAGGCCGCCGGGCACCACGTTGAGGATCCGGGGATCCGTGAACCCGTCGTAGATCTGCCGGGCCTCTCCCAGGCCGTAGACCAGCCGGACTGTCCGGGCCTCATCCAGGAAAACCTCCGCGCCTTGCCGGAGGCTCAGCGGGCAGTAGATCCACAGGGTCCCGGCCCCGTCATAGGACACGCTGCAGTCGTCCAGCGCGATCCCGTCCGCGAATACCAGCTGACGATCCTTCATGCGATTCCCTCCAGCCAGGTCCCGAAATCCGTCTCCGGGGCCCCGTCGATCCGTTTCTTGCGCATTTCCTTCAGGCTGGCCTGCCGGATGGTCTCCATCCGCTCCGGAGGCACCTCCCGGATCCGGTCCTTCAGATCGGGCAGCAGCTCCGCAACCTTGTCCCGGATGGCCTGGGCCTCTTCCGGCAGGATGTCTGTCCGGTGCCACTGGTGATAGCCGTCCCAGGCCAGCCGCGCCGCCAGGTCGCAGGCGTCCCCGCGCCGTCCCCTGGCGTCCATCTCCCCGATCACCAGGCGGTGCCTGTCCATGAGCCCCAAAGCGTTCCGCAGCTGGTTTTCGGGCCTGCTGGTGACGCTGAGACGGTTGTACACCCACACGTACAGCGGCGCGTCCGCCCGGATCTCGCCCAGCCGCCCAGGAGCCAGGGCCATCTCCGCACAGGCGTTGAAGGCGCTGTCCTCCGCGTAGTACAGGGCGGACCAGAAGAAGATCCCCTCCCGCAGCAGCCATTCCCGCCGGTAGAGCTTCCCGTGGACAAAGACCCAGTTGAGGCCCACCAGGTCCCGCCCGGCGGCCGTCTCCGCATAGAAGGGCATCCACAGCAGGTCGTTCCTGGCCGCCTCAGGCTGCCCCAGGGCGTCCAGGATGCAGTGCAGGGCCCACACGCTGGCGAACATGTCGTCGCAGTCGCAGAACATGACCCACTCCGCGTCGCTGACGTGCAGGCCCATGTTCCGTGCGCAGCTGACGCCCCCCTTGGGGATCCTCAGCTGCTCCACGTCCAGCCCCGGGATCCGCACCAGGTCCTCCGGCCAGGGCTCGCTCCCGTCGTGCACCACGATCACCCGCACCCGCTTCAGGTCCGCCCCCAGCTGCACCCGCAGCATGTCGAAGAATTTCCGGCAGATGGGCCACCCCTCGCCGGCGTGCGGCACGATGATATCCAGCAGCCGCGTCACGCCTCACCACCGCCCTCCGGGGCATCCGCTTTCAATTCCGCATTCCGAATTCCGCATTCCGAATTGTCCAGCGCCTCCAGGCACAGCCGGATGTTGCCCATGGCCCCAAGCACCGGCATCCCCACCTGCTGGGCCAGCTCCACCGGGATCTGGATCCCCCGCAGCACGTTCATGGTGATGGCCAGCACCTGCTTTACGTCCATTTTGTCATCCATACCCTTTTCTCCCTTCCCTGGTTTTCCACGCGGGGGCTTTCCGATCGCCCCCCGCACCCCTTCGGCCTCCGCGGAATGGCACCGTAGGGGCGCCGCTTGCCG
>JBGVCH010000062.1:0-12836 GCA_045226335.1 Christensenellales bacterium
CACCAGCCGGTCCGCGGCGAATCCCTGCACCCCGAGCCGCTTTGCGTACTCGCTCTGGGGGATTTTTTCGTACTGCATGATCTTGAGCTGCTGCAGGAGCCTGTACTGCCGCAGCAGCAGGGACAGGATCCCCAGCCGTTCCTCCCCCGCCTCCAGCAGGCTCTGCATCAGGCGGAAGGCATTGCCCTGCCGTCCGGCCATCACTGCGTCGATCATCTGGAACACTGTGTATTCCCCGGTGCGGGTGGCGGCCGCCTGCACCGCGTTGACCGGGACGAAATCCCCATTGCACAGGGCGGCGATCTTGTCGATCTCCCCGCTGAGGCGATTGCTGTCCGAGCCCGAGATGAACACCAGCTCCCGGGCCGCCGCGGGATCACAGCTCTTGCCCAGCTCCGCAAAACGCGCCGTGATCCAGCCCTGCAGTTCGGCGTCCGCCATGGGGCTGAAGCTGACCACGCGCTTGGCCTGGTTCAGGGCCTTGGGCAGCTTTTTCCGCAGGTCGGAAGCGCCGTGCATCACGAACAGCAGCAGGGTCGTGGGCGGGACCCGTCCGATGTAGCCGCAGAGGCGCTCGTCCGCCTCCGCCCGTCCCGTCAGGCCTGTCTGTTCCCGCACCACCACCAGCCGCATGGCGGAGGCGAACGGCACCGTCTCGCAGGAGGCGATGAGGGCATCCGGATCCGGATCGGTCAGGACCGCCCCGTCCATCTCCTCCAGCCCCGGGGTCAACAGCGCGGCGCGGATCTCCCGGATCGCGTCCTCCCGCAGCTTATCCTCGGTGCCCTCCAGCAGCCAGGCGCCGTTCAGCCTGCCCTGCCGCAGCAGGTTCATAAAGGCCTGCCGTCCGATGCCGCGGTCCTTGTCCTGCCAAGCCATGCCTATTCCTCCAGAGGTTCTTCGTCATCATCCGCCGCCAGGGTCGGCGCGCGATATCCGTTCACAGTCCACCCGCCCCCGCTCAGGGTGATCCGAACGGCCCCCACGTTCTGCGTCGCGTACACCGGGATGTCCCCGGCTTTTTCGACCGTGTTCTTCCAGCGCGTCCCGTCCCCGCCGGACAGGATCATGGCGGCCGGGGCCACCGCCTCCAGAAACTCCGGTGACGTCGAACCCGCGGATCCGTGGTGGGCGACTTTCAGAATGTCGGCCGGTTCGGCGCAGTACATCTCGTATCCGCCCGTCAGATCGCCGCAGGTCAGGAGGCTGACCCCCTGAAGCTCCAGCCGCAGCGCCATACTGGCATCGTTGGCGTTCAGCCCGTCGCGGACCTTCCCCTCCTCCGGCCACAGCACCGTGGCTGAGCCGGAAGGCAACCCGAACGTGTCGCCCCGGGCGGCGTAAACCACCTCTGTCCCGCCGGCCTTCAGCCTGTCCAGCACCGCAAGGCAGTCCTCCGACACGGCCGGCTTTTCCGCACCCCAGGGCAGGATGACCCTGCGGACGGGGATCCGGTCCCGCAGGAGCGCGTCCACCCCCATCACGTGATCCGCGTGGAGGTGCGTGATCACCAGGGTGTCCACGCCCAGACGCCGCTGGTGCAGCCAGGTGGACAGGGTGCTGTCCTCCCCCGCGTCAATGACCCAGACCGTGTCCTCGTCCCGGAGCACGGCGGCGTCGGCGTTCCGCACGCTGAGCTGCAGGTACTCCGTGCCGTGGTGCGGCCACGGAATCACGGACATGGCGATCACCGCCAGGCCCGCCGCAGTCAGCGCCAGGCACACGCGCGGCCGGAAGCGGATCAGGCAGCACAGGCCGATCATCATCAGCAGCCAGCCGGCCCCGGTGACCGCGTTGCCCTGCTTCGTCCAGAGCACGATCCAGTCCGCCTGCGCCATCCATCGGACCGCGCCGGTGAGGGCGCCGGTCATTCCGCCGCATAGGCTCCCGAAGGCCGGCCCGACGACAGGGATCGCCATCACCAGCAGCAGGATCCAGAACAGCGTCAGGACCACCGAGGCCAGGGCCAGGACAAAGACGTTCAGCACCGTGGAGAGCAGGGGAAGCTCATGGTACCAGTACAGCTGCGGCAGCAGGATCCCGACCTGGACCGACAGGCTCAGGGTAAAGCCGTTCCAGAGCCAGTCCAGAGCCTTGTATCGCCGCCGCAGGCTGCCGGGGCGGGGCCAGCGGTACAGCACGGGCCGTACCATCACGATCCCCAGCAGCGCGCCGTAGGAGAGGTGAAAGCCCGCGCTGAACAGCTGCGCCGGGTTGATGAGCAGGTTGATAACAGCCGCCGCCGACAGGAGGTGCAGCCCCTCCGATTTCCGGTGGCGCAGCGCGCCGTATTCCCGGAGAAGGATCAGCGCCGTGGCGCGGATCACCGGTGCGCCCAGCCCGGTCAAAATGCAGTAGAACGCCAGCAGCGCCGCCACCAGCGGAAACCGGACCGCCCGCGGGACCCGGAGCTTCTTCAGCGCCCAGGCCACCGCCGCGAACAGCACCCCCACATGGAAACCGCTGACGGACAGCAGATGCGCGATGCCCAATCGTGAGAAGCTGTCCCGGTCCTCCGAGGGCACCAGGTTCCGCACGCCCAGAAGCATGGCCGCGGCATAGCCCCCGGCCTCCTCCCCCATGACTGCCCGGAGCCTTTCGGTCAGGGCGTGCCGGAGAGACGCCGCCGCGCCCCACAGGCTCCGGCGGTCCTGGGAAACCGTCAGGTTGTCCTTCCCGTACAGCCCCACGGTGACGCCGCGCTCCAGCAGGTATTCCGAGAAGTCGAAGCCGCCCGGATTGTCCGCGCCTCCGGGGTAATACAGACTGAAGTCTCCTTCAACGCAGACGCCCGGCGTCAGGCCTTCCGGAAGCTCTGTGCTGTAGAAGGTCCAGTAGGCGCCGCCGGAAAAGGGCACGCCGTCGATGATCACGTTCCGCAGCACGGTCTTGTGCTGGGTGCGGCTGCCATCCCGGATCTCCTCCGCCACGATGCCGCTGACATGCCGGGTCCCGGTTTTCGGCAGCCTTTGATGCCATGTGTGCCAGCCCAACAGGGCGCCGAGGCACAGCAGCAGCGCCGCCGCGGAAGCGCACCGGGCCCGGGGCTCCCGGACCGACACCCCGCAGGCGGCGGCCGCGGCCAGGGCACCCAGTGCGGCCCAATACCAGCTGCCGGAAAACCGCCCGGCCGCGATCCCCGCCATGAAGGCCAGGGCACAGACCGGCAGCAGCCAGCGGAGCCAGGCCGGCGTCAGGCGTCTCACAGCGTGTAGACCGCGCCGCGGTGTGCCGCTTCCGCCGCGGGGAAGACCGCCCGGGCCTCCCGCAGCAGGGTCTCACGGTCCAGCAGCGGGTTGAAATGGGTCACCACCAGCTGTCCGGCGCCTGCGTCCCGGGCCAGGCGGGCGGCCAGCGCGGCGGACAGGTGCGGCTTGCTCTCCGCCCACATCGCCTCCGGAAACAGGCCGTCCGCCAGCAGCAGGTCGGCGCCCCGGGCGAAATCCTCCAGACCGGCCAGCGTATTGGTGTCCCCGGTGTAGCTGAGGGTCTTCCCCTCGATCGTCAGCCGATACATCAGCGCCGGCACCGGGTGGCGCGCCTCAAAAGCCTCCACGTCAAAGCAGCCCAACTTCACGCGGTCCCCGGGTTTGAGGGCGTGCATGCGGACGCAGCTCTCCCGGAGGAGCGCCGCGTACACCGGGCTGCCGGGGTCCTCCGGGCCATAGACGTCCAGGACCGCGCCGCGGGCCTGCAGTCGGTAGATCAGCGGCAGAGCGTCGGCACAGTGGTCGTGATGCCAGTGGGAAAAGGCCAGCGCAGTCAGGGTCTCCGGATCGCGCAGCGCGGTCAGCGCCGCCAGGTTGCCGCTGCCCAGGTCCAGGGCCACCGCGTCCTCGCCGGCCTCCGCCAGGTAGCCGGAGGTGGCGCCGCCGGCCCCCGGGAAAGGCCCCTCACAGCCCAAAACCGTCAGTTTCATGATCGTGCCTCCCAATCATTCCGCGCCCAGCAGCGCTTTGAGCAATGTGTCCGCGTTTTCCCGCATGACATCCTCATAACGGGTCAGCGCCGGCTTCTCCGGGCCCGTGACGCAGGGGTCCAGGGTCCAGATCGCCGCGCCGGTCTCCTCGCTGATGGTCCGGGCCGCCGCGTCGGAGTACTGCGGCTCTGTGAACAGCGGCGGGTTGCCAAGTTCCCGCTCCTCCCGGATCAGGTCCATCATCTCCCGGGCGGAAAGGGGGTCCCCCGGCTCCCGGGCCATCACGGCCGCAATGTCCAGGCCGTAGGCGTCGGCGAAGTAGGGGAAAGCCTCGTGGAAAGTCACGATGGACTGCCCCCGGACCGGGGCCAGGGTTTCCCTCAGCTCCTCGTCCAGGATGTCCAAGCGCGTCAGGTATGCCTGCAGATTGGCATCGATGGCTTCCGCATGCCGCGGCATGGCCTCCTTCAGGCCCTCGGCGAGGTTGGCCGCCATGATCTTCGCGTTGGCGACGCTCATCCAGATATGGGGGTTGGTGTCGTGGTGATGACCGCGGGCATCATGGTGGTCATGATCTTCGCCGTGGTCATGATCCTCGTCGTGATCCTCGTCATGGTCTTCGTCGTGGTCGTGCCCCTCGTCGTCTTCTTCCGGCAGCAGTTCCACCCCCGCCGAGGCGTCCACCACCGTCAGCTCCGGCAGGGCTTCGTACACGTGGGTCAGATACTCCTCCATGCCCGCGCCATTGATAAGAAAGACGTCGGCGGAGGAGAGGGCCTTCATGTCGCTGACGGTCAGCTGGTAATCGTGGAGGCAGCCGAAGTCCGGTGCTGCCAGGTTCCGCACCTCCACGTCCGGCAAGCCGTCACAGAGGTTCAGCGCAAAGAGATAAATCGGGTAAAAGGATGTGACCACCGTTTCCCCCAGGGCCGCCGCCGGCAGCATCAATGCCAGCAGCAGCGCGGCCATCCGTTTCATCATCCGTGTTTCAACTCCTGTCATTGAGGATCCTGCGCATCAGGGCCCGCTCCTCCTCGGACTGAAAGGCTCCGAAGCGTCCACACAGCGTCCGCAGGGCCGCCGGTGAGCCGGTCTCCATGGCCCAGGCCCGCACCAGCTCGCAGTTGGCCGCGTGTTCCGGCAGGTCCGCGAAGAGCAGCTCCATCAGGTCATCCGCGCCATCGGCCAGGTCCTGGGTCGTGACCTTTCGCCAGCCCTCCGCCGCGGGATAGCACATGCCGTCGCCCCAGCTTCGGCGGAGAGCACCGTAGACTTCGTCCTCCAGTCGCGATTCCAGCTCCTCCAGGGGCGTCTTCCGGGCCGCCCAGACCCGGAAGATCTGCGTGATCCGCAGGGAGGCCACGCCGTCAGCATCGATCCCCGCGCCGAACCGCCGGGCCAGCCGTTCCCGGACCGCTTCCTGCCTGACCGCCATCCGCTTTCCCTCCTGTTCCGGACCTGTTCTTTCTCTTTTCGATGCGGGGGAGCAGATTCCTGCCTCAGGCGGCCGCCGCGCGTGAATATCATGCACGTTCATGCAGTCCGGGGCTATGGATTGTGGTCGCCGCGAGAGGCACCCACAACAACTGGTGGTTCGAAGTTATCAACAGGCAAATCTTCATGAGTATTCACGAAACCCCTTGTTTTTTGCCGCTTTTCGTGTTATCATTGGAAAGTCGGACTTGGTCCGGAAAGTTATCCACAGGCAAGTTATCCACAGGCCACGGCGCCCGCGCCGCCGCCTTTTTTCACCGGAATTCACCATTGAGAACGGGAGCCGATCCGAATGGATATGAATGAATTATGGGAGCGGATGTCCGCCCTGATCCGGAATGAGATGAACCCGATCAATTACAGCGCCATGATCCAGGACAACCTCTTTCCGGCTGCGCTGGAGGACGGCACGCTGTACCTGCGCATCGCCATGGAGCCGCTGAAGGCTTACATCAGCAGCAACTACATGCCCCTGTTCATGAGCGCTGCGGAACGGGTCAGCGGCAGGCCCACGGCGGTGGTGATCTGCACCCAGAGCGAGCTGGACCAGCGGAAGAACCCCAAACCCGCCAGGCCCCAGAGCCCCAGCGTTCAGCTCAACGACCGCTACACCTTCGACTCTTTTGTGGTGGGCGCCAACAACCGCTTTGCCCACGCCGCCTCCGTGGCGGTGGCCGACAACCCCGGCAAGGTCTACAACCCGCTGTTCATCTACGGCGGCGCCGGTCTGGGCAAGACGCACCTGATGCACGCCATCGGCCACTACATCCAGGAGCAGCACCCGGAGATGCAGCTGGTCTACATCACCAGCGAATCCTTCACCAACGAGCTGATCTCCGCCATCCAGAAGGGCAAGGCCCTGGACTTCAAGAAGCGCTTCCGCAACGTGGACGTGCTGCTGGTGGACGACATCCAGTTCATCGCCGGCCGGGACTCCACCCAGGAGGAATTCTTTAATACCTTCAACGAACTCCACGGCGCCAGCAAACAGATCGTGCTGACCAGCGACAAGCCGCCCCAGGAGATCCCCAAGCTGGAGGAGCGCCTCAAAAGCCGGTTCGGCGGCGGCGTCACCTGCGACATTCAGCGGCCGGACCTGGAGACCCGCATCGCCATCCTCCGCAAGAAGGCCCAGATGGAGGGCATCGACGTGCCCAACGATGTGCTGGAGCTCATCGCGGTGAACGTGGACAGCAACATCCGGGAGCTGGAGGGCAGCCTGAACCGCCTGCGGGCCTACGCCAATGTGGTGAACCGCCCCTACACCGAAGCCCTGTGCCGGGAAGCCCTGCGGGAGGTCTTTGAGAACAAGCACCGCCGCGCCATCACCCCGGACATGATCCTCCGGAGGGTCTGTGAGTTCTACGGCGTCAGCGAGGCCGACCTCCTCAGCGCCAACCGCCGCCGGGAGTTCGTCCAGCCGCGCCAGGTGGCCATGTACCTCACCCGGGAGATGACCGCCCTGTCCCTGCCCCAGATCGGCGCCTTCTTCGGCAACCGGGACCACTCCACCGTCATGCACGCCTGCAGCGTGGTGAACAGCGCCGTCGGCGAAGGCGGTACCTTGTCCGTGCAGATCACGGACCTGCGGGAAATGATCAAGGGAGTCTGACATCCGGCTCCGTCAAAAAGCGGATCGCCCCGGCCGGGGAGCGGATCCGCTTTTTGCTGTTGTCATAGTTTGTCCAGCACGTCCCGTTTGATCTTGCGGTAGAACAGCAGGCAGATGACGCAGGACACGCCCTCCGCGATCAGGAAGGACCACCAGACGGCATCCACCGTGCCGAAGACCGCCTTCAGCAGCATGGCGGAGGGCAGCAGCACCAGCAACTGCCGGCAGATGGACAGGATCATGCTGTACAGCCCTTTGCCCAGGGCCTGGAAAACATTGCTGAGAGTGATGCCGATGGCCGCCAGGATGAAGCACAGGCTGATGCTCCGCAGGGCACCGGGGCCGATCTGCCCCATCTGCTTTGCCACCAGAGCGCTGGCCTCCTGGTCGTCAGACGCCTCCCCGCCGGCCTCCGCACTGGCTTCCAGGCTGGCCGCCGCGGCGGTTTTCGCTTCAAGGGGCTCTTCGGTTCCGGCTTCCGCGCCTGCCATGACGGCCGGGACCTCGACGGACGCTTCAAGCGACGCGGCCCCCGCCGTTTCCGCCCTGGCCTCCCGGCCCGAGAACACCGACATCAGCGGCCCGGGAAAGACCTGGAACACCAGCATGCCCACCGCCATGATGATCACCGCGTACCGCAGGGCGATGTGAATGGCCGAATAGACCCGCTCCCGCAGCCGGGCGCCGTAGTTGTATCCCACGATGGCAATCATGCCGGCTCCAAGGCCGAAACAGGGCATGAAGATGAAGGACTGCAGCTTGAAGTAAATGTTCAGGACGTTCACCGCCGCGTTGCCCTGATCCGCGAACCCGGAGAGGATCGCGTTCATGCCCACGTTCATCACGGAGCCGATGGCCTGCATCACTGCCGCCGGGAAGCCCACCGCCATGATGGCCCGGATGATGACGGGATCGATTTTGAAGTCCCGGAGGTCCATCCGCAGCTCGGCATTCTTGGTTTGGTTGAGGGTGAAGCCCACCGCGGCGGAGACCCACTGGCCGATGACCGTCGCCACAGCCGCGCCCGCGATGCCCATGCCCGCCACGCCCATGCCCAGCGGGCCTTTCCCCGACTCAAAGATCAGGATCGGGTCCAGAATAATGTTGGTCACCGCGCCGGAAATCTGGGTGATCATGGACAGGGTGGTGTTACCGGTGGACTGCAGGAAGCGCTCCATCAGCAGCGCCATGAACAGGCCGAAGGACCACGTCGTGACGATGGACAGGTAGGTCTCCCCCAGCCAGCGGATCTTCTCCGCGTTTTTCAGGGTCTCCGGATTGACCACCAGGCCAATCAGGACGGGCGCCAGAAAGAGGCCCACCAGCGCGAAGAGCAGGAAGCCCGACGCCTCGATGACGAAGCCGTTCCAGGAGGCGCGCCGGGCCTGGGCGGCGTCCCCCTCGCCCAGCTTGCGGCTCAGCAGGCTGGCGATGCCCACCGCCATGCCGACGCCCAGCGCCACCATCAGCATCTGGAAGGGGAACGCCAGGGAGACCGCCGTCAGCGCGTCGGGGTCATAGCGGGCCACATAGATCGAGTCCACCACGTTGTAGAGCGCCTGGACCATCATCGAGATCATGATGGGCAGCGAAATCTTCGGGATCAGTTTGGTCATCGGCATGGTGCCGAGCATGGTTGAACGGGCATCCTGCTGCATTGGTCAGCCTCCTCGTTTATGGGAGCGGTTCGGGGCAAAGCAGGGCGGGCAGTTCCGCCGCGCTGCCGGCCCGCAGATCGCAGGGCGTATCCGGGAAATGGCCGTCCGGGTCCAGCAGGCAGCCCAGGATCCCGGCGTTCTTTGCCGCTTCGATGTCCAGCGGCCGGTCCCCGACCATGCACGCGCCTTCCGGGTCGACCCCGTGGGTCCGGATCAGGTGGAGCAGCGATGCCGGGTCCGGTTTCCGCGGGAAACCGTCCTCCGCCGTCACCCAAGCGCTGAACAGCGGAAGCAGGCCGTTGGCGTCCAACGCTTCCAGCGCCGTGGCGTCCCGGTGGGTCACCAGGTAATGCCTGCACCCTATGCTGTGGAGTTTTCGGAGGGCCTCCTCCATTCCGGGCATCAGCGGGTAATCCCGCGGCGCGGTTTTCTTTTCCTCCGCCCGGTAGGCCTCCGCCAGCGCGTGGGTGGAAAAGCCGAAGGCGCCGGACGTTCTCCGCAGGGCGTCCCCCAGGGAGACCTTCATCATGCGCAGGGCTTCCGCCGGCGTCACCCGGGCCCCCAGCTTACCGCAGGCAATCGAAAAGGCCGCCGTCATGACCGGGTACGTATCGAACAGCGTGCCGTCAAAATCCCAGAAAAGGTCCCGAAGCGGCGGATCGTTCAGCGCCAGGCTCCTGGCCACCGGCGCGTCCGCCGGACAGAAGGCCAGCGGCAGCAGATCCCTGGGCCGGAGGAAGCAGACCGCCTCGTGCTCCGTGGCCACCGGCTCCGCGTCGGTCTTCGCCGTCAGAAAGGTGAAGCGGATCCCGCCCTCCTCCGCGGCGCGGACCGCCCGCACGTTCCGCACAGGCAGGGACAGTTCCTCCAGCAGCTCTCTCTGCAGACAGGCTGCTGCGTCCTCGCCGGGCTCCCGCTTGCCGCCGGGAAACTCCCACAGGTGCGCGTTCCGTCGCCCCTCGCCTCTCCGGCAGGCCAGGATCTCCCCCGCTTTGTTGTAAATGATGCCCGCCGAAACCTCCGTCATGGGCCTTGATCCCCCTGCGTGTCGCTGGGGAACAGCTGCACAAAGGTCTGGTAATGGTCCTCCGTGTAGAACACCAGGCCGTCGTTGGAGAAGATCACCCGGTACTCACTGCGCTTCCCTTTGACATAGTAGCAGTCGCACTCGTAATACTTGCGCCCCTTCGCCGTGGGGAGCAGACTCTCGTAGTTGCCGAAGTAGTCCCCGCCGATGGACTTGCCCGGGGCGGCTTGCGACACATACCTGTACCGGGTGCCCCAGCCCAGGGCCTGGGCTTCCTTCTTGGTGATAAAGTTGTCCGGCAGGGTCATGTCGTGGGCAAAGAGCCAGTCCGCGATGGCCTGGGGCTCGATGATAGGGCCGTCCGGGACCGGGGTGGGGGTGACGGCCGGCGCTTTCTCCTCCTCGGGCGCGGGCGTCTCCGGAGCGGGCGTTTCCGCGGGGGCGGCCGTCTCCGGCTTGGGGGTCTTCTTGGGCTTCGGGGTGGGGGTGGTCTTCCTGCGGCCCGCGCTGTAATACGCTGTGGACAGCGGGCTCCGGGACGGCTCCTCCGCCGCCCGGGCCGGCAATTCGATCAGGCAGCAGAGCACGGTCAGCAGCGCCGCGAACCCTGCCAGGGCCCGCCTCAGCCCGCATTTGGTGAAGAATCTGCGCATCTCTCGGGCCTCCCGTTCGTCATTGCCTCAGGTCGTTCTTGTGGTTGTAGATCTCCGGGCTGATCTCGATCTCGTCGAATTCCAGCAGCTCCCGGACCGTCACCAGCTCATAGCCCTGTTCCACCAGCCAGGGGATCAGGGTCTTCAGGCACTTGACGTCCTTGGCCCGGGCGTGATACAGCAGGATGCTGCCGTTCCTCACGTCCTTCTTGGCCTTCTCCGCGTCCGTCTGGCTCACGTCCCAGAGAACGATGTGGTCATAGCCGTACTTGCGGAAAACGCTCTCCATAGTCTTGTAGATCCTGCCGTCCGAGGTCCGGTACGCGCCGAAAGGCGGCCGCACGGACACGACGCCGTAGTGGTAGCCCAGCACCTCATCCAGGCACTCCTGGAAGCGGTACAGATGGGTCGCGATGCCGCCCCGACTCATCTTGGTCATCTTGGTGTGGTGCATGGTGTGGCTGCCGATCTCACAGCCGTAGTCCACGATCTCGCGCCACAGCTCCGCGTCCTTGGCCTTCAGCTGGTCTCCCAGGGGGAAGAAGGTCATGACCACGCCATACTGCTTGCAGATCTCGAACGCTTCACGAACCTTGTCCCGCTCGTAGCAGTCGTCCATGGTCACCGCGACGCGCTTCGCGTCCCGGGGGCCGTTCCGGATGCCGAAGCCCTGGGAGTCCGCGTACCGCGGGCCCCGATCTTCCTCGGGCGCCTCAGCGGAGGGCGTCTCCTCCGGCTCGGTCTCCGCGGGCGTCTCCGGCTCCTCGATCAGAACGGTCTCCGGTTCGGTGTCCTCGTCCTCCGCGGTCTCTTCCATTTCGACGGTCTCTTCCTCCGGATCGTCGGCCGGCGCTTCTTCCGTTTCCGGGAGCGCCGGTTCGGGGGTCACGGCCGCAAGCGCCGGAGAGGGCGTCGCGCTGTTCCCGTCCGTGATGACCAGCCCGCCTGCCAGCGCCGTGGCGGTGAGCATCGTCAGCAGGCAAACCCATACCAGGATTTTACGCATCGGAATCCCCCATCTGTCGTCGGATTAGCAGGAAAAATGTGCGAGCGTGACCGTAAGCCGAGTTCTGTCGTGGGTGATCATCTATCCAGGCCCAAAGTTGCCAGTGGGCTCAAGCGATTGCGGGGACGCGGCGGGCCGCCGCATGTGTCCTCATACCATCTTGCACCGGGTGGGGTTTACATCGCGGACAAGTCGCCAGGCCGCGGGTGAGCTCTTGCCTCGCCTTTCCACCCTTACCCCGGAAACCGGGGCGGTATCTCTCTGTTGCACTCTCCTTGGAGTCGCCTCCACCGGCCGTTAGCCGGCACCCTGCCCTGCGGTGCTCGGACTTTCCTCATGCCTTTCGGCACGCGATCACCTGGTCACCTCGCACGGACCCATTATAGCGCCCATGCGGGTGCGGGTCAAGATGGATTCGGAACGAAGAACACTAAATGGGGAATGATGTGCTTTTTCCTGCGAAGCGGGCGCGCCGGCGGCGGGGTTCGTCGATTGACGAAAAGGGGATTTGGCGGTATACTGTACTTGTTGGAAGATGTCTTTCCGGCGCCAAAGCCGCTGAGGGAGGGAGGGAAAGCCATGCTGCGCTGGCGTTGGCTGGCGGGGTTCACGCTGATCCTGGCCTGCCTCCTGGCCCCCGCCCTGGCGGAATGGCGCGCCCTGCTCATCGGCTGCGACACGTTCCTCTCCCTGGACAGCACGGCCCCCGCCTCCGCCAACAACGTGCGGATGATGACGGAAACCCTCCGGGGGACGGTGAACCCGACCCATTTCATCGCCGAGCCCGACGGCCTGGCCGGGGAAGCGCGTCTGCGCCAGCTGGCGGAGGAGGCCTTCTCCGGCGCCGGCAACGAGGACGTCTGCTGCTTTTACGTCAGCACCCACGGTCTGTGGGAGGAGGGCATGCAGCCCGGCGAGTTTGCCCTGCTCCTCTCCGACGGTGAGGAGGAGACCCGCCTGACCGCCTCCGCGCTGAAGGACATCCTGGATCGGTACAAAGGGAAAAAGCTGGTGATCCTGGACGCCTGCCACAGCGGCGCCGTGCTGGGCAAGGGGGTGTCAACACGGCTGGACAGCCTGTTCCGGGGCCCCGATTACGCGGTGCTGTGCTCCTCGGGCGGCACGGAGGAGAGCTGGTTCTGGTCCGGCTCCGACGGCCTCCGGAGCGGCTCGGGCTACTTCACCGCCAGCCTGGTGCGGGGCATCTCCGCCGCCGGGAACTACGCCGCGGACGCGAACCGCGACGGCGTCATCACCCTGACGGAGATCCAGCGCTACCTGCTGTCGAACCACGGCGCTTCCACCGCCCGGGTCTATCCGGAGGACAGCGCCTTTCCCGTGATCACCTACAACCGCGGCACAGCCGGCCGTCTGAACCGAAACGCCCTGGTGAGCGGCCTGACCTTCGAGGAGGGCGCCCTCTCCATCGCCTCCCCCACCATCCGCTTTTCCTTCACCGTGCTGACC
>JBGVCH010000063.1:0-21023 GCA_045226335.1 Christensenellales bacterium
AAGAGGCCTGGAACGCCGACCGGGACCTGCTGGAAAAAGCGGACCGGATCCTGTTCGCGGCGGACGACGGGCGGGAGAACGCGGCGCTGGCTGACGAACTGGCCCGGGCCTTCCCGGTCCGGGGCACGGTTTGGGCGGTCACGGAGCTCCCGGTGGCCAAAGCGGAGCGGTTCGGCGCGGCCTCCGAGCTCTACACGGGAGAGACGGTGATGCGCCAGGCCCTGGACCGCCAGGCCCGCGCGCTGCACCGGGCCTACTGCGCCAGGGTCGGGGATACCGTTCCCTGGGAAGACCTGCCCCTCTTTCAACAGGATTCCAACCGCGCGGCGGCGGATCACCTGCTGACCAAGGTGCGGCTGCTGCTGGGCGACGAGGTCACCCGGGCGGACGCCGAAGCCTGCCGCCGCGCGGCGGAGCGCTATCAGGCACTGACGCAGGTCCAACGGGAGGACTGCCGGAAAAACGAGCACATGCGCTGGTGGCTTTTCCACGCCCTGCACAACTGGCGCTGGGCCCCCGAGCGGGACAACAGCCGGTGGCTCCACCCCAGCATGGTGCCCTATGACCGCCTCAGCGAAGAGGAACGCGCCAAGGATGACGGCGCGTGGGAGATGATCGGGGCCATCGCCCGGGAGGAAGCGGAATGACCGGACAGCCGGAACGGGAAGGGGGAACAGACATGCCGGAGGCGCGCTACGACGCGTTCATCAGCTACAGCCACAAGGACATGCGCTGGGGGCGCTGGGTCCAGAAACGGCTGGAGCGCTTTCGCCTGCCCCGGCCGCTGCGGTCGGAGAGCAGCGGCAGAAGCACAAACCTGCGCGTTTTCCGGGACCAGACGGACCTGGCCGGGGTGGAACTGCAGGCCACGCTGCAGCGGGAGCTGGAGGCCTCCCGCTTCCTGATCGTAATCTGTTCGCCGCACAGCGCGGCCTCCCCGTGGGTCAACGAGGAGGTGCGGTACTTCAAGTCCATCGGCGGGACGGACCGCATCGTCCCCTTCATTGTGGCGGGTGAGCCGGAGAGCGACGACCCCGCCGCCGAGTGCTACCCGGAGGAACTGCGCAACGAGCAGGAGCACCACTTCATGGGCGCCAACATCCGGGAGATCGGCAAAAACAAGGCCCTGCTGCGGGTGCTTTCGGTGCTGCTGGACATCCGCTTTGACCGCCTGTCGGACCGGGTGCGGAAGCGCAAGCTGCGGACAGCGGCCATCGCGACGGCGGCTTGCGTGCTGGCCGCGGCGGCCGCCGGCGCCATCCTGTGGCGGGACGCGGCCATCGCCCGGGAGAACGAGCGGATGATCCAGGGTTGGTTCTGGTCCTATGTGCCCGGGATCAACATCGACGACGCGGAGGAGAAGATCAGCCCGGAGGTCCTGGCCGCCATCGAGGCCTCCGCCAACGAGGGAAACCGGGATGCCATGGCCCTGCTGGGGCTCCTGAACGTGAAGGGAAAGGCCAGCGGCACCGAGGACCCGGAGGAAGCCTTCCGGTGGTATCTCCGGGGCGCGGAGGCGGGCAGCCCGGGGTGCATGTATGTGACGGGCAACAACTACCTGAACGGATACGGGACGGAACCGGACGAGGCGGCCAGCTTCGAGTGGTGCCTGAAAGCAGCGCAGGCCGGCGACGCCGACAGCATGGCCCAGGTGGGCGTCATGCTGGCCTTCGGAATCGGGACCGAAAAGGACGAGGCGGAAGCGACCAAGTGGTATGAGCGCAGCGCCGAAGCGGGCAATGTCACAGCCATGGATCAGCTCTACCACATCTACTACAACGCCGCCGCCGATCAGCCGGAGAACGCTGGGAAGGCCTTCTTCTGGGCCAAAAGGGCGGCTGAAAGCGGAGATACGAAGAGCATGGTCTCGCTGGGCCTTCTGTACCAGATGGGCTTCGGCGTGGAAGAAAACCAGCGGGAAGCCTACCTGTGGTACCGCCGCGCCGCCGAAGCCGGGGACGCCAACGGCATGTTCCTGACCGCCCTGTGCCTCGAGTATCACTACGGCGTCGACAGTGAGGCGGAGGAATGGTACCTCCGCGCCGCCGCCCTGGGCCAGGAAGGCGCCATCGAACGCCTCCGGCAGGGTGAAGACGGCCCGGGTGGCCCATCCTCGGAGGAAGCATCCTGATATGATTCCTGTTTATGAATGTTAATCCTGTTCCGTGTTAGGAACGCTAAGTGAAAGCAAGGGGATTCCGATGCCTGCGGGCCTCGGCCAGGGCTTTCCGATCGCCCTGGACCTTCGGGTGCATACCGTTGCTTGACTTGTGATTCTTGACGAAGAATCGCATGAAAACAGACAGGCCGCGCCTTCCACAGACGGGAGGCGCGGCCGTATTTGCTCCGTTGATTCTCTCACTCCACCGGGATCGCCCGGATCCGTTCCACGATACGGTCCGACAGGAACCGCTTGAAGGGCGGGAGCGCCTCGTGCTCCGGCACGGCCCCTTCGCCGGTGAACCGCATGGCGCAGGGCGCGTCGCCGGTCCAGGGCTCCCAGGCCGGCAGGTCCTCCCCGTTCAGGTCCTTCCCGTTGGGATCGCCGCTGCGGATGAAATTGCAGAAGTAGTCGCACATCTGCCTGGCCAGGTCATAGTGCCGGCCCACAAAGGGCCGCCAGCACTTGGCCAGGGTCTCGAACCAGAACCACAGGTCGGAGGAGTGGAAGGTGCCGGGGTTGTCCCAGCCGGGGATGTCCGGGTCAAAGCAGTAGCAGTACCCCTTCCCGCCGGACGCCGCCACGTCGCCCAGCACGCCCTTCACGGTGCACTCGATGCCGCTGACCGGCGCGTACCCGGCCTCCCCGGCCTTCACCCGGCTCTCCGGGAAGGCCAGGAATTCGGCCGCGCGGTCCCCAAAGAGACGGGCCGCCTCGGCGGACAGGCCGCTTTCGTCCGCGGCATCGACGGTGTTCAGGAACTCCGAGCCCGTGTTCCCGGCCATCATGGTCACGGGGACGCACTTCCCCGCCCGGTACAGCGCGATGGGATCGCCGAAGCAGAAGCGGTCGTCCCGGACCGTGAAGAAGGGGATGTGGGTCTCCATGTACTTCTCATAGCTGCGCTGAAGCGTCACGGCGTCCAGGGCCCGGGCTTCCTCCAGGGTCTTTACCCCCAGGAAGGCGAAGAAGTCCTCGCCCTTTTTCTCCGCGTCCGCCAAAGACTCCGGCCGGCCGATCTCCCGCCGGAGGTAGGGGTCGAAGATCATGGCGCTCATGACCACGGCGCCGGAGAACAGGCCCCGGTTGTCCGGGCAGGCCAGCTGGGACATCACGCTGCCACCGCCGGCGGACTGCCCCGCGATGGTCACCCTGGCCGGATCCCCGCCAAAGGCCGCGATGTTGCGCCGCACCCAGCGCAGGCCGGCCTGCTGGTCCAGATTGCCGAAGTTGGCCGGAGCGTCGGGCTGCTGCCGGGTGATCTCCGGATGGGTCAGGAACCCCAGGGCGCCGACGCGGTAGTTCACGGTGACGACCACGATGCCGCGGCGGGCGATCCGCTCCCCGTCGAACTCCATCTCCGCCGGATAGCCGCACTGCAGGCCGCCGCCGAAGAACCACACCAGCACGGGCAGCTTTTCGTCCGCCCTCTTCGCGTTGGTCCACACATTCAGATACAGGCAGTCCTCCCCCATGGGAATGTCCGGGTCCACATGCCACTCCCGGCAGTAGATGTCGTCCCCCAGGCCCGGGATCCACTGCATGGAGATCGGCGCAAACCGGGCGGCGTCCCGCACGCCTTCCCAGTTCTCGCAGGGCTGAGGCGCCCGCCAGCGGTTTTTCCCCACCGGCGGCGCGGCAAACGGGATCCCCCTGAACGCCGTGATCCTCGGGTCCGCCGCCTCGATCCCCCGGACCCAGCCGTTTTCCGTCAGAACCTGTCTCAGCATGTTCCAATCCTCCTAATCATCCTGTTCCGGCGGTCTGTCCGCCGCGCTGTCGTTCAAAGTGCCGGATCCATTATACACGATCCCCGGCCTTCGCGCAAATCGGGCGCGGGAGCACACCGGGCAATGCGTAAGCACCGAACTTAAGCGCCGCCTCCATTGACAAGCCGCCGATTTCCGGCTAAGATCAGATATCGGGCGGCCGGAAAGCGGCCGAAGAACCGGACGAATATGTGCGGGTGGATAGATCGCGCGGGAACCGCAGAGAGGGGAAGAAAAATGATCCGTGAGGCGACAGTGGAGGATGCGGCCAGGATTGCCGAGATCGATGTTATCAGCAGCCGATACGCTTACAAGGGGATCGTTCCGGACGAATGCCTGTACGGCGACCTGACCGTTGAGAAGCGCGTCCCGGTCTATCAGAGATGGATCACCGAAAAGCGGTTTGACATCTACGTGGATGAGGAGCCCGGCACGGGGATCATCAGGGGGATGATGGGCGTCGGCCCCAGCGAGGATGAGGACAAGGAAGGCGCCTTCGAGCTCCATTTCCTTTATGTGGATCCCGGTTGCGTGAGGACGGGCATCGGCTCCGGAATGCTGCGATTCTTTGAGCAGAAGGGCAGAGAAAAAGGCTGCGCGGGATTTGTCATCTGGGTGCTGGAGGAAAACGGGATGGGAAAGCATTTCTACGAGAAGAACGACTACCGTCCCGACGGGAAAGAGAAGATCTTCAGGCGGTGGAACAAGCGGGAAATCCGGTATGTGAAAGGCTGATGGCTTCACGCGGAAAGACCGGGCATCATATCGGAGGTGAGACCGCATGCTGACTGTCACGCTGAAGGAGATCCGCAGGGTTCTCCGCGATTATGGGATCGGGACCGAATGCCGGTCCTTTGCGGAGCTGCAGCGATACGATTACGATGAGGACGGCGCCGGGTCGAAGGAGGTCCGGCTGATCCTGCGGGCGGACCTGGAGAACGGCCGGTCCCTGGTGCTGCGCTTCAAGCATGAGGAGGACGCGCCTCAGGAGATCATCGAAGCGCAGAGCCGCTTTGCCGCCCTGCTGTATGCCCGTGGGATCGAAACCCCCAGGGCCTATACTTCCGGCGGGGACTATGCGCGCGCGTATTCGATGGACGGGTATGATGTCGTCGTGACCGTGGAAGACTTCGCGGAGGGCGAGATCCGGACGGTGGACCCGCAGACGGCGGAGGAGACCGGCGAGCTGCTGGCGAGAATGCACAATGCCGCCGAGGAGGCCGACGCGCACGTGGACAGCGAGGTGCTCTTCGACCCGCTGGCGGCGAACGACCTCTTCAGCTTTGACGCGTTCGACCGGCATCGGGACAGACTGCAGGCCGTCGACGGCGGGCTTTACCGGGCAATCGTCCGCAGGCATGCGGCGCTCGTCTCCCGCGTTGAGCCGCTGGGGAAAGAACCGCGCTATGCCGTTCAGGGCGACATCAGCGACTGCAACCTGTACCGGACCGAAGACGGAAGGCTTGGCGTGTTCGATTTCAACCGCTGCGGCGATAATCAGCCGTACTTCGACGCCGTGATGCAGGCGGTTTTCGAGGCCCGGCTGATGGATTATCCGGAGGAGCTGGCCGGGCGGCAGGAGGAGCCGATCCTGACCGCGTTCCTGAGCGGCTATCAGAGAGTCCGGCCGTTCACAACCGGCCAGAGGGCGGCGTTCCCGTATCTGTACGCGCTGATCAGCGCCTTCTGGCTGGGGGACCTGAAATACGCCGATCCCAGCCGGAAGAAGACCGTTGAGGAGGCGGATGACACCGCCGTCCGCCAGTGGATGGAAGCGATCCTCGAACGGGCGTCGGCGCTCCGGCAGGCGCCGTGACGGATTCCGGCTGTCGGGGCCGGACGCGGTCGGGCGTTGTGAACCGAGCCATACAGGCATGGACCGAAAGGAGAACGGAATGGGCAAGAGGATCCTGGAGACGGAGCGGCTGTTCCTTCGGGAGATGGAGATGGAGGATTTCGAGGCCCTGTACGCGGTCCTCGGGGATGAGGAGATCATGCGGCATTATCCATACCGCTTTGACGAAAAACGGGTCCGGGATTGGATCCAACGCAATATGAACCGATATCGGGAGCATGGATTCGGCCTGTGGGCGGTGTGCCTGAAGGAGACCGGGGAAATGATCGGAGACTGCGGCCTCACCCTGCAGAACATCGACGGAGAGATGCTTCCGGAGATCGGCTATCACATCCGCCGGGACTGCCAGCGGAAGGGCTACGCCAGGGAAGCCGCCGGCGCGGTGCGCGACTGGGCTTTTGCGCATACGGATTATCCGGCGATCTACTCCTACTGCAAATACACCAACGAGCCTTCGTACAGGACCGCGGAGGCGATCGGGATGCGTTTCGAGAAGGAATACCCCGATGAAGCGAACGGGATCACGCACGTATCGGTCATCTTTCGGGGGGAGCAATGAAAGCGGCTTCCGGTTTTGGATGTGACGCGCCGGGAAATAAGACGCATCGGCCAACCGGGATTTGCGGAAAGGGAAAAAATGATCATTCGAGACTTTGAACCGAAACATACAGAGGAAGCAGCGGAAATTGCCCTTGGCGCGTACAATGACGAGAGAGCATGTACACGAGAGCTTCCGGAAATAACGGGCATTCCGGTCCTGAAACATTGTTCCGGAAACGGTTTCGGCGTTGCGGCGTTTGAAGGCGGAAAAATGGTCGGATTTCTTTGCAGTGTGGAACCGTTTGAGAATGCTTTTCGTTCCACGGATGCGAGGGGCGTTTTTTCGCCCATGGGCGCGAACGGTGCGGTTAAGGAAAATCACGGCAGGATTTACGCGGCGTTGTATCAGGCCGCCGCAAAAAAGTGGGTAAAAGCCGGAGCGGTGTCCCATGCCATTTGTCTATACGAACACGATGAGGAAGCGAAACAGCAGCTTTTTCGGTATGGATTCGGCATGAGGTGTGCGGATGCCATTCGTCCGATGGAAACAATCGATTGCGCTGTATGCGGCGGATATGAGTTTTCGGAATTGCCCAGGGAAGATTATGCAGATGTTTATCCGCTGTATTTGGCCCTGAATGAGCATTACTGTTCCAGCCCCTATTTTATGAACCGAAAGCCGGATACACGGGAAGCGTTTTGGGAAAGGGAAAAGGAACGTTTCTTTGCAGCGAAGAAAGACGGAGAATTATGCGCTTATATGGAAGTGTCAGACCTGGGGGAAACCTTCGCCGCATCCGGGAATCTCTATCGTCATATCACAGGGGCCTATTGTACCCCGGAACACAGGGGCAGGGGTGTTTACAAAAACCTGCTGAATCATGTGATCAACACCTTGAAAGCGGAGGGATATACCAGACTTGGCGTGGATTTTGAGAGCATCAATCCGTCAGGCAGCGGGTTCTGGCTCAAGTATTTTCATGCCTATACCAACAGTGTTGTGCGCAGGATCGATGAGCGGATTATGCAGCGAGTTTCTCTGATTTAGTCTCATAGGATTGTTGTTTCCGGACAGGTGCCGGTTGGCCGGGGATCAACAAGCCTGCATTCGGAAGAGGTATGTGTCATGAAATATGGAATCATCACAGATATACATAACAACGTCATTGCCCTGCGCGCGGTTCTGAAACGACTGAATCAGATGAACTGTGACAGGATCATTTGCTGCGGGGATATCATTGGCATTGGACCTTGCCCCGAAGAAACCGTACGGGAAATGGCCGGGATCCCCTGGTTAATGTCCGTTCGGGGAAACCATGAAGGATATCTGCTTGAAGGGATGCCCGCGGAATACCCGAACGAGGAGAACATGAGCTTCGGTGAAATGGAACACCACAGATGGGAGCACCATCTGTTGTCTGACGAATCGGTCGCCTTTCTTCGCAGCATGCCATACAGAATTGACTTTGCATCCGAGGGGCTTACCCTATCGGTTATGCACTCCTGTATGGATCGGAACGGTCATTTTTCGGGGGCCAAAAGGAATCCTTCCGAATCAGACCTGTCGGATATGTTCGCCGGCGTGGACAGCGATGTCATCCTGTATGGCCATGATCATGCCAGAAACATCTGCAAAAGTGACAAGCTGTATATCAATGTCGGTTCTCTCGGCTGTCCTTCATGGGATCGAGAGATCGCCCGCGCGGGTGTTCTCACAATCGGAAACGGAAATGCCGAGATTGAAACAATCGATGTCGTGTACAATGTGAATGAGGTCATTCGCCGGATTGATATGATTCATTATCCGGAAGCAGATATAATCAAGAAGTACTTTTACGGACTTTAAGGGACCGGCCCGGCCGTCCGGGATTTGCGGGAAAAACAAACGGGCATTTCTTACGGGAGGTGCAAGATGAAAACCATTACGGACGCCCAGAAAATATACGAGCTTTCAAAGATTTGGGAAGAGGCTGCGTACAATTTCGCATTCTGGGACAAGGTGGATATCAGCTGGGACGAGGAGTACAAAAAAGCACTTGCCCGGGTTCTGAAGACAGAAGACCTCTATGATTACTACTGCGAACTGCAGCGATTCGTCGCCTTGCTGAATGATGGGCACACCGATGTCAGCTTTCCGAATGAAATCGCCCAAGACAGTGAGTTCTTTTCCATGTTCCCCGTATACTTCGCAAAACCCGGCAACGAGATCATGGTGGTCAGCACCTCAGAGGATGTGAAGGACAGGATTCCCCTGTTCAGTACGCTGGTCAAGATCGACGGAACGGACATTCATGACTATGTAAGAGAACACTGCTATCCGTACTTTTGGCACGCCAACGAGGATGCCTGCGGTGTCTTTGTGCTGAACCGGCTGGTCTTTGGCCGGCGCGGAAGCAGTTCGGTCTTCACCTTTGCAAAGGACGGGCGTTCATTCGATGTCCGGCTTACAAGGGATGCGCCGTCGGAAATCGTATGGCAAAAAACGGATCTGCCTCCTCAAGGCAACGTCCCACGGAGGCTGATCAGCAGCTCGGACGCCCATACTGTGCAGATCACAGATGACGGGATCGCAATCATCAGGATGAATTCGTTCGATGACGCCTCCATGCCCGGGAAGATCTACTCCTGCTTTGACGAGCTGAAGAACGCGAAGGGTTATATTCTCGATGTCAGGGGCAACAGCGGCGGGAACAGCGAGAATGCCGACGCCATCGCCGCATTGTTCATCAGCGGAGAATTCCACAGCTGCTACGCGGAGACCCAGGTCTACGAGCCCACATATAAAGCGTGGTCCATGTTTCGCGAGGATTTTAAACACCTCTCCCCGGATGAGGCGCTGCTGAAATACGCCGACGACGCGTACAGCCTGAAAACCTACCGGATGCGAAAGAATATGTTCTACGTCAGGGATGAAGGGAAGACAGTCGCCAACAGCGCTCCCGGAAAACTGGACGGTCCGGTTGCCGTTCTGATGAACCAATACACGTTTTCCGCCGCGGAAGATTTCGTTGACGTGATGAAAATGTATACGAACGCGGTTTTCGTCGGGAACAACACTGCGGGCACCAGTGGTCAGCCTTTGTGCGAGGCGCTGGAAAGCGGCGGCTTTTTCCGGATCTGCACGCGAAGGTGCGTCGCCCAGAACGGCGAGGACATCTACAACAAAGGCTTCGCTCCCGACATCAGCGTCATCCCCACAGCGGAAGACATCGCCTCAGGCCGGGATGCGGTACTGGAAAAGGGAATGGAAATCATAAAAGGGAATATCTGAAATTTCCGGTTCGCAGAGGGACCGGCAGCACGGGATTTGCGGAGGTATGGGATGATCTGTAAAGTTGATCAGGGCACAGAGCTTTCGGACAGGCTCCTGGCCTATGTGGAAGGCTGTACCTGGGTTGAGGCGAAAGAGCATATCGCGGGGATGATCCGCTCCTGGGCATTTTCGGACTGGGAAACGATGTTTGTGGCGATGCTGGACGGGAAGATCGTCGGTATGGCGGCGGTGCTGAAGACGGATTATTATCCGCTGCCGGACATCTGCCCCTGGGTCTCCTGCATTTTTGTCTCCGAGGAATACCGGGGACAAAAGATCAGCGGCGATCTGATCGAACACGCAAACCGGTATCTGAAAGAGAACGGATTCAACAGGAGCTATATCCCCACAGCGTTTCCTGGGCTGTATGAACATTACGGTTATACCTATGTGAAGGATATCGTCAATTACGGCGGCGGGACAGATCATCTGTACGTCAAAGACTTCCGGGAAACAGATTCCGGCTGATCAGTATGAATGCTTTCTCAAAAAGAAAAAGGAGGTCCTGCATGAATCAGACGGAAAAGGCCCTGGCGCTTGCAAAAAGCATCGGCGGGAAAAACAGGCTGAACTGTATCGCCGAACTGGACGAAACCGCGGCCGCGCAGGCCAAGGCACTGGAAGCGGACAAACAGGGCAGACCGCTGGCCGGGATCCCGGTGCTGGTGAAAGACAATATCGACGTGAAAGGCCTGCACACCACGGCGGGCAGCCTGGCCCTGGCGGACAATCTTGCCCTGGAAGATGCGCCGGTGATCCGGAACCTGCGCAGGAACGGCGCGGTGATCCTGGGAAAAACCAACATGACGGAGTTTGCCAATTTCACGACCGAGGGCATGCCGGGCGGGTACAGTTCCCGGGGCGGGCAGGTGGTTCACGCGGTGGATCCGAAGCTCTCTCCCTCCGGTTCTTCCTCCGGGTCGGCCGTGGCGGTTGCGGCGGGCATTGTACCGATGGCTGTGGGGACGGACACGTCCCACTCCGTCACGGCCTGCGCGATGTTCAACGGGATCTGCGGGTTGAAACCGCCGGCGGGCGCGCTGTCGGCAGAGGGGATCATTCCCATTGCGAGAACGCTGGACAGCGCGGGAGCCATGGCGCGGAACCTGACCGACGCGGTGAGGCTGTATTCCGCCATGCGGGATGAGCCCCTGCCGGCCTTGAAGCCCCTCAATACGGACGGACTTCGCCTTGCGGTGAACCGGGCCCAATGGGAGACCCTTCAGGAGGGCCGGAAACGCTTCCTGAACAGCCTGCTGAAGGAGCTGAAAGAGGGCGGCGCCGTGACCGGAGAAGTGGAGCAGGGGGCGGCACCCGAAATGATGACGATCATGCGGTGGGAGTTCCGGCCGATGCTGGAAGCCTATCTGGAAAAATCCACCGCGAAAAGAAAAACCCTGGCGGAGATCGTTGCGTACTATGAAGCCAACCCGGATACCATGATGAAGTACGGGGACACCCTGCTGCGCGCGGCACTGGATGAGACGCCGGGCGGACTTCGGGGGAAGCCCTATCTGGATGCCCTGGAGGCGCGCAGGGAGGCCATTGCACGGGTTACGGCTGAGATTGGAGATGATGATGCCGTCCTGATGACAGGGCCGACAAGCATCATGCATTTCTGCGGCTTGCCGACGGTCACGGTGGCGGGAGGAAGGAAAAACGCGGACGGCGTCAATGAGGCGGTGATCCTCTACGGGAAGGATGAGTGCAGGCTGTATGAAGCCGCCCTGGCCATTGAGCAGGTCATGCTGAAGATGAAGGGCCTCAGGGGGACCCCGAGCTCCTGAGATCGCGCGCCCACGGTCGATCATCTTACAAAGGCTTTTGAGTGATGGGACAATCGACAGATCGAAACAGGACGTATGGGGAGGATCGCTGATGAAAACAATCGTCATTCGGCCGCTGACCCCTGAACGGAATGGGGATTATCTTGACTTTTTTGATCATCGCGCGTTTACAGACGGCAATCCGAACGGTCCGTGCTATTGTACTTCTCCCAACCAGGACGAAGAGCAGATCAGGAAGATGGTCGGCGAGTTCAAAACACATGGCGTGAAAGAGACGCTGCGCAGGTATGCGGCAGAAATGCTGAACAGAAACATGATTCACGGATACCTGGCCTATGACGGCGACCAGTCGATCGGATGGTGCAACGCAGCAGACATGGAGAGCTATGCCGGGTTCGTTCCGGCGTTTGCGAGGAAAATCGCCTGCGGAAAAACCATGTCGATTGTTTGCTTTGAAATCGCGCCCGGATACCGGGGAATGGGCATCGCATCGGCATTCATAGACAGAGTTTGTGCGGATGCCGGATCAAAGGGATATGCCGCGGTTGAGGGATATGCCAGTCTCTCGGATCAGCGGAATGATTATGATTACCAGGGCCCTTATCGCCTTTATCAAAAAGCGGGCTTTGCGGAAGTCGCGAGGGAAAACGGGCAGGCGGTCATGCGAAAAGTCTTGTAACCGCAGAGCGGCAGCTTCCGGTTTGCCTGGATATCGATATACTGGGATCCGTGAGGTGAACATGTTTTACAGATTGGCCGCGGAAAGCGATATCGAATCCATTCTCAGCTTAGTCGAATCGGCCATCCATGAGATGGAGAGGCAGGGCATTTTCCAGTGGGACGGCATATATCCTTCAAGAGATGATTTTCTGGATGACATCCGGGAAGGGACCCTTTTTGTCGGCATGGCGGACCGGGAGATCGCGGTTGTATTCACGGTCAACAAGGCATGTGACGAACAGTATCAGAACGGCGCGTGGAAATACCCCGGCGCCGACTACCGCGTGATCCACAGGCTGTGTGTGGACCCGAAGCATCAGCACAAGGGACTGGCCAGGGAGGCGCTGGACCACATCGAGCGTGAACTGCGGCAGGCCGGCGTGGATGCCGTCAGGCTGGATGTGTTCTGCGACAATCCGTTCGCGCTTGCCCTGTATCGCGGGATGGGATACGAAGAGGTTGGCACCGCCTGCTGGCGGAAAGGCAGATTTTTCCTGATGGAAAAGCATTTGTGAATCCCGATCCGCTGGGCACGCCAAGCCGGGATTTGAGGAGGAGATCAACATGAACTGTGAAATGAAGCCTCTGACCGAGGAAGAGGAAGCCCTCATCGAACAGAAGATCAATGAATACGCCGATTCCATGGCGCCTCCTGAGCCCCGTACCGAGGAGGAGCAGCTGGTCTTCAGGGTCACAGACGAGGCGAGAAATGTCATCGGCGGGTGTGTACTGAATATTCACGCGTGGGGCCGGGCGGTGCTTGCACAGCTGTGGGTGGCGGAATCGTACCGCCATCAGGGCCTTGGTTCCATGCTGATCCGCGCCGCGGAAAACGCCGCGAGGGAGAAGAATTGCTATTATCTGTGCCTCGGGACGGCGGACTATATGGCACGGCCGTTATACGAAAAGCACGGCTTCAGGGTATTCACCGTCAACAGGGATATCCCCATGGGCCATGTGAGCTGGTCCTTATCGAAGCGGCTCGACATGGGCATCCCGGACTACATCCCGAAAAACAACGCCGCCGCGGAGCGGTACCAGGTTGAGCGGGGCGGCAAGGCCGACGCGGAGATCATCGGCAAAGGGCTCGGCGAATTCTGCGGTGAAGTCGTGCCGGATCAGCACGCCTATGTCACGCTCGGCAGAAAGATCGTCGATCCGGACGGAAACCTGATCGCGGCCGTCATCGCCGGAGTCGATGGTGATGACACCGCCGATATCGACGGGATCTGGGTGGATGAACGCTGCCGCAGACAGGGCCTGGGCACATATCTTTTCGGACAGATCGAGCGCGAAGCAAAGGAAAACGGCGCGTATGTTCTTTTGTCGTATTGCTGCGACTGGGTGTCGGGATTCTTCTTCGCCAACGGATTCGCCGCAAGGGGTGAGCTCAGGGATTACCCCAAAGGGCACACGGCCTATGAACTGGAAAAACGGATCTGACGGAAGCGGCTCATCCCCTTATCGGACTGAAGCCGTGATTCATATCAAATGATTCTTCTCATCACTTGACAAGAATGATCAGAATGTGAGGAGAAAGATGAGAAGAAAGGCGAATATGCAGCCCAATTCCGCGATTCATCAAACGGCCGAGGAAACGGTCCTCGAATTCCTTTCAACAGAGGAAACAAACACATGCGCCGATGTGGAGCAGCTGACGGAGGTCAGCACGGCTTCGGCTGCCAGGATCCTGAGGAAGATGGTGGAGAGCGGCGCATTGATCAGAATCGGGGAAGGAAAGAATACGAAATATCGGCTTGTCAAAGGATGAGCGTTCATCCGGGGCTGATGCTGTGCCATCAGAAAGGCGGAAAGGCCACGTCGGGCAGCTTTCCGCCTTTCTCTTTTCATGTGATGGGTTTCCGAATCGCTGTCCCAGCAGCCTTGGCATGTTTGGGCCGTCCGTTTGCCGGGATGTTTCAGGCGTTTCTGCGGCCGGGCCGGACGAAAGCGCCGACGGCCAGGATCAATCCCAACACGCCGACAAAAGCAATGTGGCCCGGCGTCCTGATGGTTTGCGCAAACACGTCAGAGTCGAAGCGGGCGGCAAGCAGATCGAACAGACCGACCATTGCGGCAATGCCGATGAAGTTCACAACAGCGTTTCCAAGATGCTTTTTCATTCTCATTTCCCCCTGTGCAGAATTCTGAAGAATAGCATGATCGGTGAGCGATGGACACGGCTTCGGCGGATCCCTCACACCGATCACTCCCTTCGCCTGCATTATAGCAAACAAAGAAGTATTTGCATAATATTGATTTTAGCGCTAATCCATAGTATAATTGTATGGAAAGAGAGGCGAAAAGAGATGGAGATTCGACAGCTGCGCATGTTCCGGGAAGTGGTTGACGCGGGGAGCATCAGCGAGGCGGCACGGCGTATGAATCTGTCACAGCCGCCGTTGAGCTACCACATGAAAATGCTGGAGCAGGAGCTCGGCGTGACGCTTTTTCATCGCGGAAGGAAGAACATCGAACTGACCGGTGCCGGAAGGCTGCTCTATGAGCGGGCTGAAACCATGCTCTCGCTGGAGAGCGCCGTTTCCAGAGAGGTGTCGGCGGAGGGGACCAAAAAGACGCTTCGCATCGGCGTGACACCTACGACCTCGCCCTTTCTGATCCCCGCTTTGGCGAGGCTTTGCCAGGCAGAAGACAGCCTATGCTTTGAGATCTCCGACAATACTTCGTTCAATTTGCAGGAGATGCTGGAGAAGGGGCTGCTGGACTGCACGCTGCTTCGGAGCCCGATCCGGCTGGACGGGCTGGAGGCCCGTGTGCTCCGGAAGGAGGCCTTCATCGCGGTGGGCAATGTCGATGGCTTCTCCGTCGACGGAGAGATCACGCTCCGGGAATTGGCGACCTTTCCGCTGATCATCTACCGGCGGTATGAAGCCTTCCTTCACAACGCTTTTCACAGCCGGGGCGTGCTGCCCTCCATTCGGGCCGTCTGTGACGATGCCAGAACGGCCCTGCTCATGGCGCAATCCGGGATCGGCCTTGCGCTTCTTCCGCGTTCCACAGCCCCGCTGATCCGGGATGCGTGGCACCGGACGGTCGCCGAGAGCAGTCTGGAAACGGAGATCCTGTTCGTCTGCCGCAGGAAAGGCCTGTCAAATCCTGTGATTGAACGGCTGATTGCGCTGCTGGAGGAACAGGCCCCGAATCTCCCGCGGGAGGCCCGGGGAGAATTGGCGCAGGGGGAGGAATCCCGATGATGATCTATTTCGCGCCGATGGAGGGCATCACGGATGGGGTTCTGCGGCGTGTTCACCATCAGCTTTTCGGGGGAGTCGACGTGTACTGCCTGCCGTTTCACAAGCTGACGCAGTCCATGTCGCTGCTGACCCGCGAGAAGCGGGACATCGACCCGGAGGAAAACCGGGGGCTCAGGGTGCTGCCCCAGGCCCTGACCCGGGATCCCGGACAGCTGGCAGCCTGGCTGGCCTACGTGGGCCAGTGCGGCTATCCCTGCGCGGACCTGAATCTCGGCTGCCCGTCGCCCACCGTGACGCGGCGGGGGCGGGGCAGCGGGATGCTCCGCGACCCGGATGCGCTGCGTGTCTTTCTGGATCGGCTGTTTTCGGCCCCGCTTCCCCTGACGCTGTCCGTCAAAACCCGCATCGGGTATGAAAGCCCGGAGGAGTGGCCGGCGATTCTGGCGCTGCTCTCAGAGTATCCCTTTGCCCATGTGACGGTTCACGTGAGGACCACGCGGGAGCAGTATACCGGCGGGATCCATCCGGAGGCCTTTGATCTGGCCCTGAAGAGCGGGCTGCCGCATCCGGTCTATAACGGTGATCTGCGGACGCCGGAGGACGTGCGGTCGCTGATGACCCGCTGCCCCGGCACGGAGGCCGTCATGATCGGCCGCGGTTTGCTGGCGGACCCCGCCCTCGCGAGGCGGATCCGCGGAGGCCCGGAGGCCGATGAGGAGGAGCTGAGGGCATGGTATTCCGCCCTTTATGAGGGCTGGAGAGACCGCTTTCAGGCGACGATGGCGCTGGGCAGGATCAAGAAACTGATGGCGTGGCCCGGCGGCAGCGACATCCGAAGAAAGCGGCTGCTGCGCAGGGCTGAGCGGATTGAGGACTGCATTGAAGCGGTGCTTGGGAAGGTGTGAGTACACGAGGGCTCCCGCTGGGTCGGGCGATTCCGGGGAAGAAAACGGCCGGGATCATCGTTTCATGGTCGGAACCGATGAACAAAGGAGGATCATGCACATGAAAAAGACGATTCGGATGACGGTGCTGACCGTTCTGGTCCTGGTGCTCGGGAGCATGGGGATCGCGCAGGCGGAGATCATTCCGCCCCACGGGGAGGGGCAGATCGGCCTACAGGCCGTGGTGCTGTGCGAGAGCCTGACCATGCGCCGGGAGCCTGCCGCCTCGGCCAAGGCGGTGAGGACGTTCCGGTACGGGGATCTGCCCATCGTGGTGGAGCAGAAGGACGGATGGGCGTACTGCGTGGAAGGGGATTCCGAGGACGCCCTGGCGGGCTGGGTCAACGCGGACTATCTCGCCGTCGACCCCGCCTGGTACCGGACGGAGCAGAAAACGCCGGTCTATGCCTGGAACGACACGGCGGCGCCCAAGGTCGCGCTGCTGGACGAAGGCACTGTCCTGCCCATCCTGAAGGACGAAGGGGAATGGCTCGTCGTCAGCCTGCGGGGCGCGGCGGGCTGGATCCGCAAGAGCGCAGGCGACTGACGGCGGCGAGCGTTTGGGCCGGCGGTGCCCGACGGAGCCCGGATGAGGCGCTCCGTCAGGTGCCGCCGGTTTCGTTCTGCGTTTCAGACGGCGGCTCTTCGATGTACCGCACGCCGTGGTCCCCGGCCCATTGGATCGGATAGCTGCCCGCCGGGGCGAGGATGACGACACCGCTGCCGTCGAACGCGCCGTCCCCGATGGCGGTGACCGAGGCCGGGATGCGGACGGCTTCCGCCGACGAGAGGCCCGTGAAGGCCTCGGCCTCAATGACGGTCAGGCCGGCGGGAAGGGTGAGCACGGCGGTGAACTCCCGGACGACGACGGTGCATGCTGCGCAAGCGCCGCCGGAATCCGTCGCGGTGATCACGGCGGTCCCGGCGCTCACGGCCTCCACCAGGCCCTCCGCGTCCACGGCGGCCACAGTTTCGTCATCGCTGGCCCAGGTGATCTCCACCCAGGCGTCCGCCGGAACGGGGTCCGTGACGGCCAGCGCGAAGGTTTCGCCCTCAAAGAGCCGAATCTCCTCCGGAAGCGAGAAGCTCTCCAGCGGGATCACGACCTCCGCCTCAAACGAGAGGACCGCCCCGCCGGCGGCGACCGAGATCACGGCGGTTCCCGCGCCGTTGGCCGTCAGCAGCCCGTCCTGCACCGAGAGCACAGCCGGGTCGGAACTGCTCCAGGCCACGGCCGGCGCGTCCGAATAGGGGAAGACGTCCGCCGTGAGGAGGATGGTGTCCCCGGGAAAGAGCCGCGGGACGCTGTCCACGGCGATGCTCCGGATGGCGTCGGCGGAAGCACCGTTCAGCCAGACCACGGGATATCCGTTTCCGTTCGCCCAGGCCTCGGCGGGGTTGCCCTGATCGCAGTAGACCGTCGGCGCGCCGGAAAAGATCCCGTTCCCGAAGCTGACGCGGTCGCTGGGGATCAGGACGCAGCGGATGGGATCGTCCGCGTAGGCGCCGTTCCCGATGCTGGTCATGCCCGCCGGCAGCTCCGCGCCGGTCATGCCGGTGCAGCCCGCGAAGGCGTACATGTTGATCCGTCTCAGGGAGGACGGGTAGTTGAGATTCTTCAGGCCGGTGCAGCCGTAGAAGGCGTACGCGCCGATGCTGACCAGCCCCTCCGGCAGGCTGGCCGAGGTCAGGCCTGTGCAACCCCGGAACGTGCTCCCCTCGATGCTCGTCACCTGCTCCGGGATCGCGATCCCGGTGAGGGCGGTGCACCCGCAGAACGCGCTCCCGCCCAGGGTGGTCAGGGAGGCCGGGAGGGTGACGCCGGTGAGGCTGACGCAGTCCTCGAAGGCGTATGTGCCGATGGAGGTCACGCCGTATGGGATGTCCACCGCGGCCAGGCTGGTGCATCCGCTGAAGGCGCTGCTCTTGATGGCCGTCACCGTGCTTGGGATGCTGATCTGGGCCAGGCTCGTGCAGTCCTCGAAGGCGTAGGAGTCGATGCGCGTCACGCTG
The DNA here is from genome assembly GCA_045226335.1 of Christensenellales bacterium. Classification (GTDB taxonomy): domain Bacteria; phylum Bacillota; class Clostridia; order Christensenellales; family Aristaeellaceae; genus RUG11272. The sequence goes on from JBGVCH010000063.1 coordinate 18,318, forward strand.
CCGGAGTAAAAGATGACGTTCGTCAGGTTCGTGAAGCCGCTGAAGGCGCCCCAGCCGACGTTCGAGACGTTGGGGTAGATGACGACGGTGTTGATCAGCGGCTTGTAATCGTTCCAGACGCCGTATCCGGCCATCTCGCCCTCGCCGTAGATGTGGAGGGAGCCGTTGTCCTCCAGGGCCCACAGGACGTTGCCGCCCTCCGCGCCGCAGGAGCCGAGGATCTTCTCCGCCCGGCACACCGCCGTGCCGGCCAGGAGGATCACCAGCAGGGCCATGGCGGTCAGGATCGCTTTTTTCATGGGTCATGCCTTCTTTCGGAAGCGCCGGTCTTAAGGGCAGACAGAAAGACGCTCAAATTGAAAACCTTCCGCCGCGCGGACGGGGAAAGCGGTCATTCAAATCAACTGCGTCATGCAATCCGTTATGATTATACAATGATGACCCGGATTGTCAAGCCCCGACGAGCTGTCCGCTTTCACCCGCGTGACGAAAGGTTTTTTCTTGCTGCTTGCGGCTGTCCTCAGTCGGAGGAGGCCGTGAGATCTTCGACGGAGGCGACGCTCTCCACACTGCCCTCCACGCTGCCTTCAACGCTGCCCTCCGCGCCGGCGGCGGCATCCTTCGGACCGTCCGAATCACCGGCGGAGGTGAGGAAACGGAACGCGAACTGCAGGGCCTGGAAGGCCAGCGAGACGCGCTGGGCTGTCTGCTGCGAAATCATCAGGCCCAGGGTGGTGGTCATCACGGAGTTGTTCACCCGGCCGGCGCCCGCGTACTGGTCGGACACGATCATCACGGCGTGCATGGCGCGCTGCTCCCGCTTGTCTTTCAGGCCGCTGTATCCCTTCTGTTCCTTGAGGAACGCGTCCGCGCCGGTGATGTCCTCCACCAGGACCGAAACGGGAACATCGGTCAGGGACAGGGCCGCCAGGGGAGCCAGCTCATCGGTCCGGCCGTACTTCACGTCCGCTTTCTGCAGGGCGTCGTAGAGGTCCGTCAGGCGGCGCGCCTTCTCCTCCGGCGAGCCGGGGGCCGCGGTGAGGATCTGGGCGGCCGTCTGGGCGTCGCCGCTGCTGGGGAATCGGGCCTTCAGCGCCTTGTAGCAGGCTTCCAGCTCTTCCAGCAGCGCGTCGTCCGTTTTGTCGGAGAGGGCCAGCGCCAGGGCGAAGACGCTGTCCATGTCGTCGGTGAGGATCGGGTGCTCTCTGTCCATCCGGCGGAAGAGCGCTTTCGCGCGGGCGGCCTGTTCGGCGACGCCGTTCTCCTCCGGCTCCGCCGTCAGGAGCGCCGCCAGCGCCAGATACTCCGAGTCCTTGAACTCCCGTTTCAGCTGCTGATAGCACGCCTCGGCCCGGGCCAGCCGGTCCTCCGGGCGGTCCGCCACGGCCAGCAGGCAGCACAGGATGGCGCGGGCCTTTCCGCGGAATTTGGGCAGGCGTTTGGTCTGCGCTTCATAGACCTTGCGGTACGCCTTCAGCTGCTCCGCGTCCGCCGTGCGCCCGACGGCGCAGAAGATGTTGGCGCAGACGGGGTAAACGGCGTTGTTCTCCCGCTTGAAGGCTTCCCGCACGGCGTCCCGGCTGGCGATGAACGCGGCGCACAGGCTTTCCAGTTCCGGCTTCATGTTTTTCTCCTCCCGGTCTTTGTGATGGCTTTTCGCGTCATTCATTGTAGCACAGGGGACGCCGTCTCTGTGTTTTTTGTTTGCACGGGTCCGCTTTTTGTGGTTGGAAAGGGTGCAAAGCATATGGAATCATTCATTACGGCATACTTGCTTCAGTCAAGTCCAAATTTGTGTGTAGATTTCCGCTCCGGGAAAAGTCATCAGCATCGGGGAATGCGCGGAGATAATGAACTGCGATTCTTCTTCGACCGGTCGAGCTATATTCTGAATCAGACGTATGATGCCTATAGGTGACAATGCAGCCTCCGGCTCGTCCAGAATGTAGAGGCGTGCCCGCCGAACCTGTTCTCAACCAGAGCCAGGAAGTTCTCGCCGTGGGACTGCCTGTGGAGGGATACGCCTCCGTAATCTGCGATGACATGCCCGCCCGGGCCTGGCTCCCGATCCATCTGGTCAACGTTGGACGCGACGTTATAGAAGCTTTCCGCCCGGAGAAAGAACCCGTCTCTCGGATAGAGAACACCCCTGGCCACCCGGAGATAGCGGCAGAGGTCTGAATGAGAGTCCTCTATTGAAAAGCTGAAGTTCTTTGTCCCGCCCTCCGGGTTGAAGCCCTGGGAGATGGCCAGCGCCTCAATCAGCATTGACTTCCCGAAACCGTTTTCTCCGACGAAGAAGGTCACCTGCTTGTGAAAGTCAATGCCATATTCAGAAAGATGCCTGACCACCGGCAGACTGTTCAGATAGCTTTCTCGGGGCAGCGGCACCGGAAGAGACATCCGGCGGATATACAAGTCTCTCACTTCCTGAATCCATCCTTGGCCATCACCCCATCGCCTGTTGCACCTGCCTGAGGTACTTCGCCGGGATCGGCTTCTCAAGCTGCCAGACAATGCTCATAGGTTTGCTGCCGCTGTGATAGAGATAGGTGGCCTGGTTAAGAAAGCATACAGGTGTTAGAAACACTGAAAAGTATTGAGCGTTAAGTGAGAAAGAATAACTCAAACTTCCCACACCCATCCCTCTCTCATTCCTCCGTCAGCGTCTCCAGCAGGCGCCCCACATGGCGCGTCTCAAAGAAC
>JBGVCH010000064.1:0-14991 GCA_045226335.1 Christensenellales bacterium
CAGGGCGATCGGAAAGCCCTGGTCGAGGCCCGCAGGCCTCGAAATCCCTTTGCTTTCATTTAGCAGCCTTAACAAGGAACAGTATGAGCGCACAAGAAGGGATTTCGCGGCCGGCGGATGGGACCGGGGCGGCCGTGGAATCCTCCGGGCTGTACCGCACGCCGCGGTTTTCCCCGTCCCGAAACAGCTTCTTCCAAACCGCCGCCGGATGTGGTATACTTTTCCGGAGAACGGACCGTTTTGAGAGACAAGACAGCCGGGAGGAGATATTTGTGCGCAGACGAACGCTCTTTTTCACCCTGATCGCGGCGCTGCTGGTGGGCTGGGCGGGCTGTGCCCTGGCGCTGGAGCTGCAGGCCGACGCCATGACGCCCTTCGACGAGAACCCCATCCGGATCATCAGCGATCAGGGCGGCCTGCTCACCATCGAGGCGGTGAGCGGCACCAACCGGCTGGAAAACCCGGTGACGGCCATGGCCATCGAATCTGGGACCACCGAGGTGACCTGGCGGGCGCTGACCTGGGGCGGGGAGCCCGTGCCGAGGGGGCCGGTCACCCTCCGTGCCGTGTTGGAGGGCCCCGACGGCGGCACGGAGACCGCCGAGTGCACGGTGCAGATCCGCACCGAGCGGATCGCGGCCGTTTGTGTGCTGCCGGCGGCCCAGCAGTATTATCCGTCCCAGAAGGAGCAGCTGAAGATCGAGGTGGCCCTCAGCCGCCAGGGCAGTTTCGTGCTGGAACTGACGTCGGACGCGGCGCCGGGTGAAGTGCTCTGGAGCCGCAAAGGCAGCTGCCGGAGCCGGGAGCCCGCCGCGATCTACTGGAACGGGAAGCTGGACAACCGGCAGACCTGCCCGGCCGGCGCGTACACCCTGACCGCCTATTCCGTCGCCAAGCCGGACATCCGGGTAACCGCCGGCATCACCATCCTGGCGGAGCCCCTGCCGGCACCGGAGCTGGCCGTCACGGGGCCGCTGCTGCCCGAGGACCTGTCGGACGACGCGGCGGTGTGGGCGGCGCTCATGGCCCCGGTGGCTGTGGGGAACGGCTTCGAGGGCAAAGGCTTCTACATCTATGCCGAAAAGCAGAACCGCGGTGGCTGCGTGGGGACGGTCAACTGCCGCACGGTGGGCCTCACCGTCCAGCGCATCGACGACGACGGCTGGGTGCTGGTGGGCGCCTGGAGGCAGACGGACGGCGCGTATGTGGAGGGCTATGTGAAGTGGAACACCATCATGATGGTGCGCCCCAACACCCGCTACGGCGCGGTGCTGGACAAGGAGAAGCAGACGCTGACCGTCTATGAGGATGGGCACCCCATCGGCACCGCGCTGGTGTCCACCGGCCTGGTCAGCCGGAAATACCCCCAGGCAGAGACGCAATCCGGCGTCTACCTGGTAGGCACGCGGATGGCCTCCTTCCGGCGGGACGGCTACGAATACGAGTATCCGCTGCGGATCGACGGGGCCAACCTGATCCACTCCGTGGGCAGCAAGATGGTCAAAGGACTGCCGGATTACTCGGACAACACAGCCCTGCTGGGACAGAAGGCCAGCCACGGCTGCGTTCGGGTGGACGTGCGGGTCACGGAGGAGAGCAACGGCATCAACATCTGGTGGCTGTGGACCCACCTGGGGCGGGACACCAAGATCCTGGTGACGGAGGACAGCGAGACCCGGCACCTGACAACGGAAGAGGCACTGAAGAAATAAAGGAGGCGTTACCATGGATTTCAGCCGTCTGACCGCGTATCTGGACTATCTGCCCAAACTGGGCGTGCCGGGGTGTGACCTGGCCGTGTACCGGGATCACGAACCGATCTACCGCCACCAGGCCGGATTCCGGGATCTGGCCGGCACCGAGCCGATCAGCGGGGAGGAAGTGTATTTCCTGTATTCCGCGACCAAGGTCTTCACCACCTGCGCCGCCATGCAGCTGATCGAACAGGGGAAGCTGAGCCTGGATGATCCGGTGAGCGCCTATCTGCCCGCCTACGCCCGCCTGACGGTCCGGGACGGGGACGGTGTGCGCCCGGCGAAAACCGTCATGACCGTCCGGCACCTGATGAGCATGCAGAGCGGACTGGACTACAACACGGAGACGCCCGCCATCGAAAAGGCCATGAAGGACCACGGCCAGCGGGCCACCACCCGGCAGATCGCGGAAGCCAAGGCGGAAAGCCCCCTGCTGTTCGACCCCGGCACGGACTTTCAGTACAGCTTCAGCCACGACGTGCTGGCGGCGGTGATCGAGGCGGTGTCCGGCCAGCGGTTCTCCGCCTATCTCCGGGAGCACATCTGGGAGCCCCTGCACATTCACGGCATGGCCATGAGGATGAACGACGAGATGAGGAAGCGCCTGTGCCCCCTGTACGCCTACGATTCCGAAACCTACAGCCTCAGCGACGCGACGCAGGAAGAGATCGAAGACCGGTTCAACCCCGAGTTTGAGAGCGGCGGCGGCGGAATGATCGGCGGCGTGGCGGACTATGCCGTCTTTGCCGACGCGCTGGCCTGCGGCGGGCGGGGGAAGGACGGCGCGCACATCCTGTCCCCGGAGATGATCCAGCTGTGGAGCGCCAACCAGCTGGGCCCCAGGAGCCGCCGCTCCTTTGACGGCTGGCACCGGGTGGGCTTCTCCTACGCTCTGGGCGTTCGCACGAGGGTGGACAACCGCATCGGCGGCGCCGGCGCGCTGGGCGAGTTCGGCTGGGACGGCGCGGCAGGCGCGTGGGTGATGATCGACCCGTCCAACCGCCTGTCCGCCTTCTTCGGGATGCATGTGCGGAACTACGGCTACAACTACGACGTGGTCCATCCCACCCTGCGGGGGCTGATCTATGAGGGGCTGGCGGCCCCTGACCGCTGATCCGTTTTCGGGTGTTTCGCCGCCCCCGGCGTTTGACAGCCGGACGGGGGCGTGGTAGAATAACACCAGCGGCATTGACATCGAACCAAGCGAGGTGCTCCCTATGAAGCCAAGGAAACGGATCATGGTCCTGATCGGCGTTTTGCTGTGCCTCTGCGTGACCGGCGGCGCCGTCATGGATTCGCTCACCAAGGCCCAGCTGTACCAGACGGGCCTGGACTACCTGAGCGCCATGACGGAGGACGACGCGGAGAAGGCCATCGCGTACTTCACCAGCGCCGGGAACCACGGGCAGGCCAAGAGTTTCGCCATGTACGCCCAGGCGCTGCTGGAGATCTTCCGGGCCGAGGAGGACAGGAACAACCTGACCACCGCCGAGATGCGCCTGGAGATGCTGGACATGCCGGAGTTCACCGCGGAGCTGGCGGCGTACGAGCTGCCCTCCCTGGAGGAACTGCAGACGTACATCACCGCACGGCGGTATGAGATCGAAGGGGACACCGAAGCGGCCATCGCGACCTACGCGAAGATCGTCAACACGCTGGACGCCATGGAGCGCCGGATGAACCTCGCCTTTGGCCAGAAGGACGCCGACTACCGGAAGGCGGTCAGCCTGTTCGAGGCGGGGGACTACATCGGCGCGGCCAGGCTGTTCCAGGAGCTGAAGAACTGGAAGGACAGCTCGGAGATGTACGAGAAGTGCATGGCGCTGCATGAGCACATGTGGATTGCCGCCACCTGCCTGACGCCGAAGACGTGCTCCGCCTGCGGCGCGACCGAGGGCGGCGCCCTGGGTCACACTTGGAAGGCCGCTACCTGCACAGAGCCGAAGACCTGCACGCGCTGCGGAACGACGGAGGGCAGCGCCCTGGGCCACGCCTGGAAGGACGCCACCTGCACGGAGCCGAAGACCTGCAGCCGGTGCGGGCTGACCGAAGGCAAGGGCCAGAACCACGACTGGCGGGCCGCCACCTGTACGGAACCGAAGACGTGCAAGCGGTGCGGGATCACAGAGGGGAAACCGCTGGGCCACAACTGGCGAGCGGCCACATGCACGGATCCAAAGACCTGTACCCGCTGCGGCGCGGTGGAAGGGAAGGCTTTAGGCCACACGTGGAAGGCCGCCACCTGTACGACAGCAAAGACCTGCACCCGCTGCGGCACCACAGAAGGGAAGGCCCTGGGACACACCTGGAAGGCTGCCACCTGCACGACTGCAAAGACCTGCACCCGCTGCGGGACAACAGAAGGCAAAGCCCTGGGGCACAGCTGGAAGGCCGCCACCTGCACGACCCCGAAGACCTGCACCCGCTGCGGCACCACAGAAGGGAAGGCCCTTGGGCATGACTGGCAGGCTGCGACCTACACCGCGCCGAAGACCTGCAAGCGGTGCGGCAAAACCGAAGGGACGAAACTGGCTACGTCATTCACTAAGGATGGCATTGTCAGGTATGGCCACTATGAACAGGACAACAAAACCGCCAACGGACCGGAAGAAATCGAATGGTTGGTACTTGACATCGATGAGGCCAAGCATCGGGCCTTGCTGATCAGCAGATATGGATTGGATGCAAAGCCATATAACAAGACCAATACCAGTATTACGTGGGAGAAGTGCACCCTCCGCGCCTGGCTGAATAAGGACTTTTTAAGCGTGGCTTTTACAGAGAAAGAGCAATCTGTGATCCTGACAACAATCATAGACAACAGCAAGGGTCAGGGATACTGGGGCACTGATGGCGGGAACAATACACAGGACAAGATCTTCCTGTTGAGTTATGCGGAGGCGAACAAATACCTTGGCGTAACATATGGGGTCAAAACAAACATGGGGTCCCGGACCTCACCAACTGCTTATGCGATCAAGAACGGCGCATGGACAAGCAGTGGCGATCAAACCGCCGAGGGCACGGCAGCCGGGTGGTGGTGGCTGCGTTCCCCCGGCATCGATCAGCGCTACGCCGCGCGCGTGTACACCGACGGCTCCCTCAGTCGCTACGATGTGGACTACTACAATGGTACCGTTCGCCCCGCTCTGTGGCTGGACCTGGACGCTGATATCTATTGATTCGCGATCCGCGCGCCGGGGGTTCATACCGCTCACGAAACGAATCACGATCCGACACGAGCCAAACCAAAACCGCATGCAGGCTGGAAGGGCCTGCATGCGGCGTTTTGGGTTGGGTCATGTTTCGTCGGTTTACGCGGCGGTCCCGCGGCGGCGGGGGTTATTCCCCCGCTCCCGCGGTGCCGACGGTGATCGTGAAGGACTCGCCCTCGATGTCCGTGTAGGTGTCCTCCGCACCGCCGGCCACCGTTACCTTGATGACGTAGCTGCCCTCCGCGGCGCCCTTCTGCAGGATGACGGAGCGGCCGTCCTCGCTGATCTCGAGGTACTGCTGCAGGGCTTCCGCCGTCTCGCTGAAGTCGAAGGTGATGTTCTCGGGATGGGCGGGGGTGTTGGCGGTGAGGATGGTCTTGCCGGCCCCGGCGATTTCCTCCGCCGCGACCGCGCTCACAGCCTCCACCGTGGACTCAGCCCGCACCAGGGTGCACTCGGCTTCCGTGACGCCGACGTAATTGCCGATGCCGACGATGATGAAGCTCTGGGTGCCGGCCCGGAACATCTGCTCGCCCACCACCACGTAATCCTGATCCTTGACCAGTTCCGTGTCGCCGACGGTCACCGTGAACGGCGGATCCTGCCGCTTCCGGTTGTAGGTCAGTTCACCGCAGCGGACCTTCGCCTTCTCGACGCTCCGGAGCATGGTCCCGTCCGCGGCCGCGGCCTTGGCGGCCTCCAGCACTTCGTTGATGTTGTGGTCGTAGCCGTAGAGGTCGGTGGCCACCACGCTGATCTCCAGCGGGTTGTCCTGCAGCGCGTTGATCTCGTCGACGCTGGTCATCACCAGCCTCATCCCGCGGTCTTCCGTCCGCGCCGCGTCCAGCTGGAAGCCCGGGTCGTCATCGGTGAGCGGAATGAAGAGATAGAACAGGCCGAACAGCGGGTAAGCCAGCGCGGGATGGACGACGGCGCCGTCGAACCGCTTGTTGGTCAGGGAGACCACGGGGCTGCCCGAATAGGCTTCGAGGAAGCCGACGAAGTGCCCGCTCTTGTAGATCAGATACCCGACTTCGGTCACCGGATAGCCGTCCTCGTCCACCTCATCGAATTGGATGGCGACGGGGATCTTCAGCTCGGACGTCCGCACGGAATCCATGTCTGTCAGGGCGATCATGTGGCCGAGACCGTCCGAATCCAGCAGCTCATACCATTTGTCCAGCACCGCCGGGATATCGAAGGCACAGGTGTCGGCGTCATAGAGATTCATGACGGCGTAACCCATATCCTCGTATTCCGCATAGTTCAGGACAGCCTGATCCGTCACGGGCGTTCCGCCGACTCTGCCGATCTCCACGGCATACTCGCCGTTGAGCTTATACTTAATGGAGAGCGACACGCCCTTGACCAGGCTGAGCGGAACCGGCAGCGTCACGCGGCCGGCGTCCATCTCGCCGTCGCCGTCCATGTCCAGGGCGATGGCCGAGGTGCGGCTCTTGTCAAAGGACATGCTGGACTGCTGGGCCACCAGCAGGGCGAGCCAGGTATCCGTGTTCACATCGGTGTTCTCGTCCAGCCAGTCGACCACCTGGCCGACATAGGCCCTCCAGTCGGACGCCTCCATGGCCGTGATGTCGACGCTGTACCCGAGGCCGAGCGTGTCGGCATACGTGTAGATTTCCGAACGCGTGAGCTCGCGGGGGTTCTTCCAGCTGTCGCGCACCGTCCCGTAGAAGACGTTCGCTTCCCCCGCGTCCTTCAGGCTGTCCACCCGGGTGCCCGCGGCGGTGGTGAGCAGATAGCGCAGGGAGACGGCCTCAACGGCCTTCAGCAGCTCCTTGACGCCCTCGTCCTCCACCATGTCCAGCATCTCGTTCATGGCGGCCATGTACGTCATCGTGGTCATGCTGGCCGGCGTGAAGAAGATGCTCATACCGGAGGGGGACATCTGCTCCACCCGCTCCAGTTCGCCCTCGGCGTTCCGGGTGTAGGCGACGCTGGCAGTGACCGGGACCGTCATGTCCTGGGTCGCCTTGAAATAGATCACGTCGTCCCCGGAGTTGTCCATGTCCGCGAGGATCTCACGGATCGACCCGGCCACCTCCGAGTAAGCGTTGGTCATGGTGGCGGTGTCGATATAGCCCTGGTTGTCGATCTCGGACATGCAGATGCCCAGATGCTCCGCAAAGCTGCCGATGTCCAGCAGGTCCGTGTCGTAGTAGGGATAGGCCACGGCCTGGCTGCGGTACTCGTCCTGGAAGTTCAGAAGCAGATTGTTGTGGCCGACGGTGGTCAGCTCCCGGTCCATGATGCGGGCCAGTTCCGTGATCTCCGGCATCAGGCGCTCCCGGAAAGCCTTGGTGTCGATCACGGCCAGGGTGCCGCCCTGCCCGTAGCCTTCGGACTCGGGATCCTCATAGAAGGCCACAAAGGCGTCCACGATGATCCGGCCGAGGTCGAAACCGTTCATGCCCGGGTCCGCCGCCAGCGCGTTCAGCCAGGTGGTGTACTCCTGGCCGTAACCGGGCTCGGTCTCGGCGGAGAGGATCAGGTAATCCGCGTACTCGGACAAGCAGGCGGCGATCTCCACGCTGCTCATCAGGCAGGCGTCGAAGTCCACGAAGTCGAAGTGCTCCACCTTGGACTCCTTCAGGGCCTTGGCGATAGCGCCGACGCTCATGATGCTTTCGTTCGGATCATGCTCGTCGATGCCGAAGCCGTACTGCGGTCCGCCGCCGTGATCCCACAGGATCAGGTCGTAGATCTGTGCCGGGAACTTCTCCGCGGCGTAGTCGATGAAGACCCGCAGCGTCTCGCCGGAGGAGAGGAAGGCGTCGGCGAGTTCTTCCGGCATGTCGTTCTGCAGGGTCATCTTGCCGTGGCCGTTCTCCGCGTTGGCCGCGTTTTTGCCGGAGCAGACCCAGATCTCGTTCTTTCCGTCCGCGCAGACGCTCTCCGCGCCTTCGAGGTATTCCGGCTCCGTCTGCCAGGCTTCGGAGCCGCCGGCCAGCACGACCACGTTGATCCCCTCCGGGATCTCCGCGGCCAGGATCTGGTACAGGTTCCATGTCGCCATGCCGTAATTCGTCTCAAGATTGGAGCCGCAGGCGTACAGCAGGATCGTGCGCGTCGGGGCCGCGCTCTTCTCTCCCTCCTCCGCCGCGGCGAAGGAAACGCAGCCGAGGCACAGGGTCAGGGCCAGCAGGAGGCTGACCGCTTTCCGGGTGAGGGTTCCGAGTCGTCTCATCTTGTTTTCTCCTTTCATTCTTCGGATCTTCTGTATGATTGCTTTTGCCTCTCCGGGAATGGTCCTTGCTCAGACGGGCCAGGCGCGCCTGTCACCGGTTCCCGCCGTAGAACTCGGTCCGGGTCGGGTTCGCCTGAATCAGGACGGAGCTCTGGCGGAAGGTCTCCACCATCTCGTCCGCCGCCGCGTGCACCTGGTCCAGGGTCGTGCCGCTGAGGTAGATCACCAGGGTGTACTCCCGGTACAGCTGGCCGTCATCGCCGACCCAGCCGCCGTAGGCTTCCTGGATCGTGTAGCCGCCGAAATGCCGGACAAGGATGTCCCTGGCCTGCTGCAGCGCCTCCTCCTGGGTGAAGACGGGGGCGTTGGTGTCCTTGTCGTTGGTGCCGAGGTAGAGCACATACTGAACGTCGTCGCTCTCCGCCGCGGCTTCGGGCTCGGCCTCCGATTCCGTCGACGTCACGGGCTCGGCCGGCGCTTCGGCTTTGGTCTCCGCAGGGCCCTCCGCCACCGCCTCCGCCGGGGCGGGCTTGTCGGCCAGATCTTCCAGCCAGTGGAAGCTGCCGGTCTTCACCACGTCCTCGCCGTAGATCGTCTTCCAGTCGTCGGCCATGGAGATCACGGTGTAGCCCATCGCCTCCCACTTCTCCCGAAGCTCCGGGCCCTTCGCGGCGCTGCCGTAGTCCCGCACCTCGTCGTCGGCGATCAGCTGGAAGGAGGCGCTGCGGTACTTGTTGTTGTAGAGCGTGTAGTTGTGCATGCTCACGTCGCCGGAGCTGTTGCCGAAGGACAGCACCGGCTGGCGGCCGATCTCCTGGGCAATTTGAAGCACCTTGTTGGTCTTGAGGTTCTTGATGAGCAGCGTGTCCGTGCGGACCAGTGTGTCGTCGCTGGTGTACACGTAGTGCAGACCGTCCGCGTCGCCCTGGTTGGTCGCTTCCAGCTGAACGTCCATGCCGATGATGTTCTCGTAGGGGATGTCCAGCATGCCTTCGATGAACGTCCGGCAGATGAAGCGGTCGCTGCCCGAGCAGATGTAGCACTTGAAGCCGTTGTCCTGGAGGTAGTCCACCACCTCGATCATGGGCACGTAGAAGGTCGCCGCGTAGGTCATGCCCTCAAAGCCGTCCGCCTCCCGCACCAGCGCGCGGGTGACGAAGTCGGCGAACTCGTTCAGCGTCATGCCGGCGTAGGCCCTGGCCGCGTGAACGGCGTGGAGCATGTCCATGCCCTCCGGGAAGGACTTGTCCAGGGCGCAGTCCCGGATCATGTGGCCGAATTCCAGCATCTCCTCGTCCGGAGTGTAGGACGGGTCGTCCAGGATCCGCACGGCCAGCAGGTAATACTCCAGATAGGTCGGGTTCAGCTCCGCGCAGAGGGTCCCGTCCATGTCAAAGACGGCGATGCGGTCCACCGGCGGGATGTAGTCGGGGGAGCTCTCGTCCGTCACCGCTTCCACGTACTCGATGAGCGCGTTCAGCGAGGCGGCGTCCTCATTCCACTCCGTGAAATACGGCTCGCCGTCCTCCGGCTCATCCTCCGCCAGCGCCAGGCCCGTGCACACGAACGCCATGATCACGGCCATCAGGCCGGCCGCAAAGGAAAATATCCTGTCTTTCATCCAATCAGCCTCCTCCGGATCGGGTCGAATCTGTTTTGCACCATTGTAGCAGTTTTTTGCTATGATTTCAACATACCCGCGGGATTTTTACGGGAATGCCGGCCCTCCGCGGACCGGGCGGCGGGAAACCGGACCGCGCGCCGGCCCCGCGGAACGCGCAAAAAGCGATTGCAAAATCGCGCCGCGTGATGTATAATCCTGGCAGAATGGATGGCAGCCGGGCCGCGCGGGGAGCGGCCGGCGCGCGATCAGGAAAAAAGAATAAGGAGGCAACCACATGACCAAACGACTGCTGGCGTCGGTCCTCGCCCTGGTGATGCTCCTGGCCTGCTGCGGGGCAGCCCTGGCGGAAGGCGTGTCCGGAGCGTACGAGGAGGTCGTCATCAACGGCATCACCTACCACAAGGCCACCGACATGACCACCGAGCCCATCACCCTGACGTACTTCCACTTTGATCAGCGGGAGACGGTCGAGCATCTGGCGGACCGCTTCATGGAGATCTACCCCAACATCACCGTGGTGGTGCAGTATGAGAACGTCTCCACCTACGACGACACCCTGCTGACCCTGGTGGCCAACAAGCAGGCGCCGGACGTCGTCATGTACTCCGACTGCGACTTTGCCCTGTCGAACATGCTGCTGTCCGACATCTCCGCCTACTGGGATTCCGACCCGGAGACGGCGGCCCTGGCCTCCACCATCGAGACCGCCGGCATCGGCACCTTCATGACCAAGGGCCGGTACGCCGTGCCGGTGAAGTTCTTCCCCACGGGCATGTACATCGACCTGAACGTGCTGGACAAGCTGAACCTGGAAAAGCCGCCCCGGGACTGGACCTGGTCCGAGATGATCGACCTGATCAAGAACGCCACGGTGGAGAACTCCCGCGACGGCATGGCTTACTATGGCTGCGGCTATTACAACCGGCTGGACTCCTACTACGGCATCGCCGCCTCCCAGCACATCATCGGCGAGTTCGGCTTTGACGGCAAGGAGTTCGACCTGGGCGTCTGGGCCATCGGCGAGCAGGAATTCTCCGACCTGAAGCTGGGCGGCTATATCGCCCCCAGCACCGAGACCCAGGAGATGGAAGACTGGACCGGCGACTGGGAAGCCTGGTGCGGCGCCACCGGCCATGTGGCCCTGTTCACCGAGGCCTTCTGGACCTACATGGGCACCTGGGCCACCGAGGCCTACAAGCAGTACAACCTGGACATCGTGCCCTATGTGGTGCCGGCGGTCAGCGAGGAGGACGCCTCCGCGGATCACCACACCATCGCCACCATCGACTTCGGCGGCATCTCCCCCTCCTGCGAGCATCCCCGGGAGGCCTACGAGCTGCTGAAGTTCATGAGCTACGGCGTGGACGGCTGGAAGACCCGCATCGAGATCTACAACGACGAGAGCAAGACCAACGCCGCGGGCCTGCCCCTGAAGTACGACGTCATGCCCTGCCCCATCACCACCAATGAGGAAGTGTGGGCCGGCTACATCGACATGTACTGCAAGGGCATGGACGAGGAGCATCGGGCCTGCTGGGAGGAGTACTTTGCCAGCTGCATGCAGCCCATCCCCTACGGCTGGACCTCCATCGCCGGCTACTGGAACTACTGCGATGAGTACTTCAACTCCATCGGCATCCATGACCTGGTGGACAAGGGCAAGGCCAAGGCCGCGGACTACGCCGACGAGGCCACCCGCATGGCCAACCTCTACCACGCCAACGCCATGCTGAAGTACTTCGGCCCCGACGGCTACAACGTGCTGTCCGAGGACGAGATCGAGATGTACATGGACATGGTGGACGACAATTCCTGACGCATTTTAAGCACGATGCTTAAAAGATAAAACGAGGAGGCATGAACATGAAGAAATGGATCGCTCTGGCTCTCTTTGCCGCGATGATGCTGGCCGTGTGCTGCATCGCGCAGGCCGAACTGCCCGAAGCCGCCGCCCACATCACCTTCGACGGTGAGGACGAAGGCTACACCGCGCTGGTGCGCGTGGACGACGTGGGCGACAACGACGGCGCGAACTTCGGCATCGCTCCCGGCGAGGACATTGCCTTCCGCTATGGCGAAGGCCCCGTGGGCAAGGCCCTGTTCCTGGACGGCAAGTACGGCATCGACCTGGGCATCGAGCCCACGGGCACCGACACCTGGACCGTGTCCTTCTGGGTCAACGCGTCCCGCCTGTCCGACTACGGCCCCACCCTGCAGATCGGCTACAACATGGGCAAGGCGGACACCACCGCCAACGTCACCTGGATGAACATCACCCAGACCAACTGGAACCCGAAGTATTTCCCCACCGTCTGGAGCCGCAACGTGGCCTCCAACGCGGAAGACGGCACGGTCTGCTGGCCCTGGATGGCTCCCTTCCAGGACGGCGGCGCCATGATCGGCAAGCGCGAGTGGGCGCTGTTCACCATCGTGTGCTCCGGCGAGGAGCAGACCGGCAGCAACGGCCAGAAGACCATCGGCGGTCAGCTGTATGTCAACGGCCAGCTCTGCTATGACTCCGCGGACAACTATGAGAACGGCACCTACTTCCCCTACACCTGGGACGCCACCCTGGCCCCCAACATCATGAAGCCCGACGAGGGCGTGCCCTTCGAGGCCTACTTCGGCATCAACTATTGGGACACCATCTTCAAGGGCTATGTGGACGACCTGTATGTGTTCGACACCGCCCTGACTGCCGATCAGGTGGCCGAGCTGTACGCCATGGGCAATCCCGCCATCGAGTCTCCCCAGAACGGCCCCGAGGAAGAGGCCGTCCCTGAGGCGCCCGTGGCGGTGGAAGAGCCCGCGGCCGTGCCGGTGGAAGTCGTGATCGAAGGCACCGCCGTGGGCGCGCCGGACTTCTCCACCGGCTGGTGGGGCGCCCACTCCGACATCTGGGCCGTCCCGGAGGGCGAGAAGGCTGCCGTGTACTTCACCAACTACAACATGGGTGAGGACGCCTCCAACTGGAACAACTTCGTGGTGGTGCTGCAGACGACCCCCGAAGGCCATTCCGGTGAAACCGAGGGCTATGCCGAGTACGCCGTGGTCCGCTGCGACAACTGGGGCTGGGGCGCCGGCTATGACGGCAATGAGGCGAAGACCCTGGACTGCAACTGGGATTGGGACAACTACTGCGCCAAGCTGAACGGCGCGAAGGTGCTGGCCATCGTGCAGAACAACGGTGCCACCGCGGACGTGCTGATCATCGCCAAGACCGTGGCGGGCGAGACCTATTATCAGCTCTACAAGGGCATCACCACCGGCGGCGACCTGTACTTCTGCCTGGGCGTGGACAGCAGCTGCCTGGACGTGCTGGCTGTGCTGGACAACGCCGAGATCGAAGCCGCGCTGGCCGCGGAGTGATCCGAACGAACCTCCCGGGCCGCCTCTTCGGGGGCGGCCCTTTCTGTGGGGGAGCTGTGTGATCGCACGGACGCCGGAGCCCTTTCTGCCGCTGGGGGAGCCCTCTCCGCCGCCGGGGGGCGGCACCTCTCCCAGAGGGAGAGGCAGGGCTGGCTGCCGCAGCACTCGTCTCCCCAGAGCATCGCGTGCTCCCAGCGCACAAACCCTCGCTCCCCCTCTGGGGGAGCTGGCGCCGCAGCGCCTGAGAGGGCTCTCCGCGGCACTTGAGAGGGCTCCATGCTCTTCTCAGTGCCTGAAAGAGAAAACGGAAGCATTGCCGTCAACACACGCAATGTTCCCGTGAACTGAACGCTCACCTGCTTTCGAAATCCCCTATCCGACAACAAGGAGGCCTTTCCATGCGCATTGCCCTGACCTTTGACGACGGCCCCAACACCGTGACCACCCCGCAGGTCCTGGACATCCTGGAAGAGGAGGGCATCGTGGCGTCCTTCTTCCTGATCGCCGACAGCATCACCCCGGAATCCGCGAAGGTGGCCCGGCGGGCCTTTGACATGGGCTGTGATATCGAGAACCACTCCCGCACCCACGGCTTCATGAACCGGATGACTCTGGAGGAGATCCGGGAGGAGATCGGCTTCTGCACGGAGCGGATCACGGAGATCACCGGGCGGGCGCCGGCCTTCTTCCGCCCGCCCTACATCGCCGTCAACCCGGCCATGTACGACTGCATCGACCTGGGCTTCATCTGCGGTGCCGGCTGTGAGGACTGGGTGCCCGAGGTGTCCGCCCGGGAGCGGGCCGAGCGCGTCCTGGCCCACGCGGAGGACGGGCAGATCGTCCTGCTGCACGATATGCCGGGCAACGACAACACCGTGGAGGCCCTGAAGACCATCATCCCGGAACTGAAGCGGCGGGGATTCTCGTTTGTGACGGTTCGGCAGCTGTTTGCGGAGGCCGGCGTCGCCCCCGTCCGCGGGCGGCTGTACTCGAATGTGTACCAGACCACGGATGAGCCGCACAATCCGGACTGATGGATACACAAAAAGCGGCCAGCATTGCACTGAGCCGCTTCTGTCAGCCGGTTGCCGCTGTCACAGCGCCGCGACGATGGCCTTCAGCAGGTCATCGTATTCCTCAAAGGCCGGGAGATCCGGGTTGTCCCGCTTGATGGCCTCAGTGGAGCGGAAGAGGAAGCCCGCCTTGCTGGCGCGGATCATGGCCAGGTCGTTGAAGCTGTCGCCCACGGCCAGGGTCTCGAAACCCGCGCTCTGGAGGGCCTTCACCGTGGTGAGCTTCGACTTCTCCGCCCGGATGCGGTAGCCGGTGATCTCGCCGCTGTCCGCCACCTCCAGGGTGTTGCACATGAGGGTGGGCCAGCCCAGCTTTTTCATCAGGGGCTTGGCGAATTGGGTGAAGGTGTCGCTGAGGATCACCGCCTGGGTGGTCTCCCGCAGGGCGTCCAGGAATTCCCGGGCGCCGGGCATGGGATCGATGGTGGCGATGGTGGCCTGGATGTCCTTCAGCCCCAAGCCGTGCTCCTTCAGGATGCCCAGCCGCCAGCGCATCAGCTTGTCATAATCGGGCTCGTCCCGGGTGGTGCGGCGCAGCTCCGGGATGCCGCTGGCCTCCGAAAAGGCGATCCAGATCTCCGGCACCAGCACGCCTTCCAGGTCCAGGCAGACCATGTTCAGTTCACTCAACTGGTCCATGGTATTCCTCCCAACCCGGCGCCTCATGCGTCCGCCGGGTCACAATGAGATATATCATTATACCACAACGTAATGAAAAAGAAAAGACCCCGTGAATTATTCAGAGCTC
>JBGVCH010000065.1:0-5084 GCA_045226335.1 Christensenellales bacterium
CCTCTTTCATGGCCTTGTCCAGCGCATCACGCCAGCTGTTCTTCTTCGGCTGCGGTTTCGGCACTTCCTTTTTCATTTCGGGCTCCCCAACTTTCCCGGCGGGCTCAGGCGCGGGCTTCTCCGGCGCCGCGTCGATGACTTCTGCCGCAGGCTCCTGTGCAGACTCCGGTCTGTTTGCCTCAGGTCTGACCCGCTGGACAGGCTTCGGGCGCTTGCGGGGCTCCCGCTCCGCCGCCGGTTCCAGCTGCGGTTTCGCCTGGGGATCCGGCAGGCCGTTCAGCTCCCGGATCTCCTCCAGAGGATACACCTTGTTCTCGAAGCTGTCCCCCTTGCTGATGCGCACCGTCACCTGCTCCCGGATGATGTTCAGGTCGCTGACCGTGCCCAGACCGTCCGGGGTCTTGATCTCCTTGCCGATGCGGGGCATCCGCTTGCGGGTCTGCTCGTAGTTGTCCTGCTCGAACTTCAGGCAGCACATGAGCCGGCCGCAGATGCCGCTGATCTTGGTGGGGTTCAGGGACAGGTTCTGCTCCTTGGCCATCTTGATGGACACGGGCTGGAAGTCCCCCAGGAAGGTACCGCAGCAGATGGGCCGCCCGCAAGGGCCCAGGCCGCCCAGCATCTTGGCCTCGTCCCGGACACCGATCTGCCGGAGCTCGATGCGGGTGTGGAACACCGAGGCCAGGTCCTTCACCAGGGAGCGGAAGTCCACCCGGCCGTTGGCGGTGAAGTAGAAGAGGATCTTGCTGTCGTCGAAGGTGTAGGTCACCGACACCAGCTTCATGTCCAGGCGGTGATCCTCGATCTTCTTCTGGCAGATCTCATAGGCTTCGCGCTCTGCCGCCCGGTTATCCCGCTCATGCTGGACGTCTGCCGCCGTGGCCACGCGGATCACGGGCTTCAGCGGGGCGCTGAGGCTGCTCTCCTCGATCTCGTGGACAGCCGTCACCGCCTCGCCGATCTCCATGCCGCGGCTGGTCTCCACCAGCACGTAATCCCCCGGTGTGGGCCACTGGCCCGCCGGGTCGAAGAAATAGAGTTTCCCGGCATTCCGGAATCGAATGCCCACAATGTTTACCATCTGGATTTTTCCTCCATGAATCTGAGCAGCAACTGCTCGAGAATGGCTTGCCAAGTCACCTGGCTCTGGCGGAGCATGGACGCTCGGGAGATGGCGTCCAGCAGCCGGACAAACCCCGCCGCGTCGCCCTTCTCCGCCATCCGCTGCCACGCTTCCGGATAATCCGCCAGCTGCGCCTTGTCTGCCCGGCCGTAGCGGGCCAGCAGCAGTGTGTGCACCATGCCGGTCAGGTCGTCAAACAGCGCGTCCGCGTCGCCCTTCTGTTCCCGCCAATCCGCGCTGACCACCGGGATGTCGCTGCGCTGCGAGAGGTTAAAGAAGTCCTCCATCAGTCGCTTGCGGCGCTCCCACCATTCGGCGTCCGAAGCGATGGCCAGGGCCCGGCCGATGGAACCGGCCGCCGCCTGTGCCGCCGCCAGGGCTTCGCCGTCCGGGATCCCCGCGGCTTTCAGCACCGCCAGCACCTTCCGGTCCGGCCAGAGGTGCAGCTGAACCTCACGGCACCGGGACCGGATCGTGGTCAGCAGCATCCCGGGCATGTCCGTCAACAGCAGGAACACCACGCCGGGCTGGGGCTCCTCCAGAGTTTTCAGCAGGGCGTTCTGGGCGCTGTCGTTCATGGCCTCCGCCTGCTCGATGAGAAAGACCCGGTTTCCCGCGCCGTAGGCGTGCTCCCCCGCCAGACGCACCGCTTCCCGGATGTCGTCCACCGAAATGCCCTTGGAGCCGTCCCGGGCTTTCTGGGAGATGTGCTCGCCCGGCCGCAGGATGATGACGTCCGGGTTGCTGCCCGCCTCCAGCTGGATGCAGGCCGGGCAGACGCCGCAGGGCTTGCGCTCCCCCGTGCACAGCAGGGTCCTGGTGATCAGCCACGCCAGGGAGCGCTTTCCCACCCCGGGCATGCCGGTGATCAGCAGGGCGTGCGGGACAGGTCCGCTGAGCAACCGCGCCGCCGCCGGCTGTTCCGTGAAATCCGCCGCGGTCAGGCGGCTGTTATATCCCTCCGGCATATCAGTATTTCACGAACTGGTCCACCGTCAGGACAAAGACCGTGGCCCCGCCGACCGTGACCTCGATGGGATAAGGCGTGTACGCGCTGCCGGTCATGCCCGTGGCCGGGGTGTGGGCCGCGGTCATCTGCTTCCGGGCCTTGCAGACTTTCTCAATGATCTGAAGGGCGCCGTCCATCTTGGCGTCGTCCACACCGATCATCAGGGTGGTGTTCCCGGCCCGGAGAAAGCCGCCGGTGGTGGCCAGCTTTGTCACGCCATAGCCTTCGTTCATCAGCTCGCTCACCAGCCGGTTCGCGTCTTCATCCTGCACAATGGCGATGATCAGCTTCATGTGCGATCCCTCCCGGATGTCATGCTTATCCGAGTACAGTATAGCGCAACCGCAGGGAAAATGCAAGAAGCGCAAGAGGAGTATGATTTAGGACGGACGGAAGGCCGTCATACCGAAAGTCCACCAATGCCGGATCTTCCGACATCTCTCACCCCACAACCATAGTACTTATTACAAAAAGACCAAAGTCTCCTCGAAAGCCCCGCCTCTCCGCAGAAAAACCGCCCCGCCGGTGAGGACGGGACGGTCTTTCGCTTCGCGCGATCAGTCGGTGTACTTCTCGCGCTTGGTATAGCTGGTGTGGAGCAGCTCGTGAGCCTTGTGGCTGCCGGGCTTGCCCAGGAAATCCTCGTAGATCTGCTTGATCTCGGGGTTGTCGTGGCTCTTGCGCAGGGGCTTGTCGGAGTCTTCGCCGTAGAGCGCCTTGGCCCGGACCGCACGGACATCCACGGTGGCGCGGGTGTCGCTGTCCACGATGGGCTGACCGCCGCCGTTGACGCAGCCGCCGGGACAGGCCATGACTTCGATGAAGGTGTAGTTCTTCTCGCCCTTGCGGACGCTCTCCAGGACTTCCGCAGCCTTGGAGGTGGAGGAGCAGACCGCGACGCTGACGTCCAGGTCGCCCACCTTGACGGTGGCTTCCTTGATGCCCTGGGTGCCGCGGACGGCCTCGAAGTCCACCTTCTCCAGCGTCTCGCCGGTGATGGTCTCATAGGCGGTGCGCAGGGCGGCTTCCATGACGCCACCGGTGGCGCCGAAGATGACGGCCGCGCCGGTGGAGGCGCCCATCAGGCTGTCAAACTCGCCGTCGGGCAGGAGGTTGAAGTTGATGCCGGCTTCCTTGATCATCCGGGCCAGCTCACGGGTGGTAATGACGATGTCCACGTCCGCCAGGCCGTCGTGGCCCAGTTCGGGGCGGGCGGCCTCAAACTTCTTGGCGGTGCAGGGCATGACGGAGACGGTGACGATGCTCTTGGGATCGATGCCCGCCTTCTCGGCATAGTAGGTCTTCACCATGGCGCCCACCATCTCGTGGGGGGACTTGCAGCTGGAGAGGTTGGGGATGAAGTCCGGATAGTAGGTCTCGCAGAACTTGATCCAGCCGGGAGAGCATGAGGTGATCATGGGCAGCACACCGCCGTTGGTGACGCGCTCCACCAGCTCGTTGGCCTCTTCCATGATGGTCAGGTCGGCGCCGAAGTCGGTGTCGAAGACCTTGTCGAAGCCCAGCCGCTTCAGGGCGGTGGCCATCTTGCCGGTGACGGAGGTGCCCATGGGGATGCCGAATTCCTCGCCCAGAGCGGCGCGGACAGCCGGCGCGGGCTGCACCACCACGTGCTTGGTGGGATCCTGCAGCGCGGCCCAGACCTTGGCGGTGTCGTCCTTCTCGTAGAGGGCGCCTACGGGGCAGGCCGTGATGCACTGACCGCAGTTGATGCAGGCCATGTCATTGAGCTTCAGGCCCCAGGGAGACTCGATGGCGGTCTTGAAGCCGCGCATCACCGGGCCGATGACGCCCACCTTCTGCACTTTCTGGCAGACGGCGACGCAGCGGCGGCAGAGGATGCACTTCTTGTTGTCCCGCACGATGGAGGGAGACACGTCATCCACGGCATAGTCATTGGTCGCGCCTTCGAAACGGTCGCCGTTTTCCACGCCCAGTTCGCGGCACAGTTTCTGAAGCTCGCAGTTCTGGGAGCGGACACAGGTCAGGCACTTCTTGTCGTGGGCAGAGAGCACCAGTTCCAGCAGGGTGCGGCGATACTTGCGGATGGCAGGGGTGTTGGTCTTGACCACCATGCCGTTGGCGGCGGGCAGCACGCAGGCAGCCTGGAGCGCGCGGGCACCGGTGTCCACCACGCACATGCGGCAGGCGCCGATCTCATTGATGTCCTTGAGGTAACACAGGGTGGGGATGTTGACGCCGGCCTTGCGGGCCGCTTCGAGGACGTTGGTGCCGGCCGGCACCTCGACCGCGATGCCGTCGACAGTCAGGGAGATCATGTTTTCCATCTTGCACGTCCTCCTTTATTACTCACGGCTGATGGCGCCGAAGCGGCACTTCTCGATGCAGGAGCCGCACTTCAGGCACTTCTTGGTATCGATGACATGGGGCTGCTTGACGGTGCCGCTGATGGCACCGGCCGGGCAGGCGCGGGCGCAGGCGGTGCAGCCCTTGCACTTCGCCGGGTCGATCTTGTACATCAGCAGGCTCTTGCAGTGATGCGCCGGGCAGCGCTTCTCGTAGATGTGGGCCTCGTACTCGTCCCGGAAGAACTTCAGGGTGGAGAGCACGGGGTTGGGAGCGGTGTTGCCCAGGCCGCACAGGGCGGTGGCCTTCAGGGTCTCGGCCAGGGTCTGCAGCTTCTCGATGTCGCCGTCCTCGCCCTTGCCTTCGACGATGCGGTCCAGGATCTCCTTCATGCGCTTGGTGCCGATCCGGCAGGGCGCGCACTTGCCGCAGCTTTCGTCCACGATGAAGTCCAGGTAGAACCGCGCGATGTCCACCATGCAGTTGTCCTCGTCCATGACGATCATGCCGCCGGAGCCCATCATGGAACCGGCCGCGATGAGGTTGTCATAGTCCACGGGGGTGTCCAGCAGGGACTCGGGCAGGCAGCCGCCGGAGGGACCGCCGGTCTGCACGGCCTTGAACTTC
>JBGVCH010000066.1:0-7238 GCA_045226335.1 Christensenellales bacterium
CGCAGCGGTGGATGAGGTCACCTATCCGGCGGACGAGAGAGCATTCCGTTGTGCTTCTATTCACAGAATTGTCATTCATGCGTAAGCCCCGGGCGCCCACGCACGGAAGCGAAAAATCAGTCTTCAAAGGGCACGCTGGAGCGGTCCGCGTTCAGCAGGGCCAGCTCCGGGTCGATCCGGATCCCGGCGGCTTCCCGCTGCCTGATCTGCAGCTGCTTGGTGTGGATGTAGGCAATGTTGGGCCGGGTGGCCTTGGCGGTGGAGGCGTACATGGCGATGCGGCCGCTCTGGGAGCAGCGGAACCGGAGCCGGGCCAGCACGGTGCCGTGCTGCCGGCATTTGGCCAGGCCGATGTACTTGTCTGCGGTCTGCGGCACGTAGCCGGCCGCCTCCAGCTCCGCCGGACGGCCGCATACCGGGCACTTGGGCTGGGTGGCCATCTCGCTGGCCAGGGCTTCCGCCAGGGAGGAGAAATACTCGCCCTTGGCCTTGCCGGGCTTCGCGGTGTCGGGGTGGATCAGCTGCTTGGGCTGGCGGGCGTAATTGGCGGCGTTCTCCGGGTGCGGCATCTGCCGGAACACCAGGGCGGTGTAGTAGGCGTCGTTCACCGCGTTGTGGAAATCCCGGTCCTCCTCGGGCTGCAGCGCCAGCAGCTCCATGGCGGCCTGCAGGCCCATGCGGTTGGCCAGCTTTTTCTCGTCGGAGAACTGGTGCTGGATGTCGCAGATGGGGGGCAGGTCGGGGTGGCAGTCGAAGAAGTCCAGGTTCTGCTGCAGGACGCTGACGTCGTCGCAGCCCCAGGTCAGCAGCAGGTAGTCGTCTCCCTCCTGCCGGCACCAGGCCACGAAGGAATCCATGGCCTCCTGGAACAGGGGCGCGTCCTCCAGTTCGGCTTCCCCCAGGTGGGTCATGCGCCGGATCCGGGGGTGGATCCGCTGATAACAGGTGGGGTGGATCAGCACGGACAGGCTGTCGGTGATGTTCAGTCCGCTGTCCAGCTTGACGGCGCCGATCTGGATCATCTCGAAGATCAGCCGGTCGCCGTACTCCCGGTAGACCCGGTTCTGATGATTCAGGGGCTGGTTCCATTCCAGGTCGAGAACAATATAGTGCATCGGTGATTACCCTTCAATCATTTTCACTTTTCTTTCGCCTCTCCCAGGGCGGCGTGCCGTCCGGCGAGAAAGCCGGTGGAGAAGGCGATCTGCAGGTTATAGCCGCCGGTGTGGGCGTCCACGTCCAGCACCTCGCCGGCGAAGTACAGCCCGGCGACGCGGCGGCAGGCCATGGTGCCGGGATGGATCTCCCGCACGCTGACGCCGCCCCGGGTGATGATGGCCTCATCGATGGGCCGGAGGGCTTTGATCCGGATGGGCAGCGCCTGCAGGGTCCGGACCAGGGCGGCCCGGTCTTCCCGGCTCACCTGCCCGCAGAGGGTCCCGCCCTCCACCCCGCACAGATCGGGGAACAGGGCGGCCAGGCTGGCGGGGAGCAGGGCCGGCAGCACACTGCGCAGCTGCTTCTTCGGTGCGGCGGCGAACTCCCGCTGCAGCCGGGCGTCCAGCTGTTCGGCGGTGAGGCCGGGCTTCAGGTTCAGGCTCACGGCGCAGGCTTTCGGTTCGGGGGGCAGGTGGCAGCTCATCTCCAGCACCAGGGGACCGGAGATCCCGAAGTGGGTGAAGAGCATCTCCCCCAGCTCCCGATACAGGGTTTTCTTTCCCTGGGTCAGGGTGAGGGTGACGTTTTTGAGGGAGAGCCCCTGGAGCTGCGCGGGCCAGGCGTCCTCCGTCTCCAGGGCGGTGAGGCTGGCGGAGCGGGGCTCCAGGGCCAGGCCGGCCTCCTCCGCGAAGCGGTAGCCGTCCCCGGTGGAACCCGTGGCGGGCACGGACAGCCCGCCGGTGGCCACGATCACCGCGTCCGCTCTTTCTCTTTCGCCGTTTTCCGTCTCGACGCCCACACAGACATTGTCCTCCAGCAGCAGCCGGCGCACCCGGGTGTTCAGCCGGACCCGCACGCCGCGCGCCGCCATGGCCCGCTGCAGGGCCCGGGTGACGTCGCTGGCCTTCTCGCTGGCCGGAAAGACCCGGCGGCCCCGCTGCACCGTCACCGGGCAGCCCTGGGCCTCCAGGAAAGCCATCATGTCCCGGGGCGTGAAGGCGCTCAGGGCGCTGTAGAGGAAGCGGGGGTTCCGGGGGACTTCCCGCAGGAACTCCTCCAGGCTGCAGTCGTTGGTGGCGTTGCAGCGCCCCTTGCCGGTGATGTAGATCTTCTTGCCCAGCTTTTCGTTGCGCTCCAGCAGGGTCACGGACGCGCCGCTGTCCGCCGCGCTGACGGCGGCCATCATGCCGGCCGCGCCGCCGCCGATGATCAGCACCTCACGCATCCGGCTGTTCCTCCGGCAGATACACGGCATAGGTGTCCCAGATGGCCTCCAGCTGGCGGAAGTGCTCCGCCAGGGCGTCCCGGCGCCGAAGCCCCAGGGCCACCAGCAGGGCGTTGATCACGGCCATGGGGGCGGTGAGGGAGTCCACGAAGGAGGCCATCTCCGTCCGGGCGGCCAGGGTGCTGTCCGCGATGGCACACAGGGGGGACATGGGCCCGTCGGTGATGGCGATGACCTGGGCGCCGGTGCGCTTGGCGAAACGCATGGCCTCCAGCGTCCGGGTGGAATACCGCGGGAAGGAGATCCCCACCAGGACATCGCCGGCCTTCATCCGCGTGATGTCCTCGAACACGTCTGTGGCCCCGGAGGACACCAGGTGCACGTCCTCGAAGATGTAGTTCAGGTAGTAGCCCATGAACTGCGCCAGGGGCGCCGCGGAGCGCAGGCCCATGACATAGATGGCCCGGGCCTTGGTGAGGCGCTCCACCACGTCGGTGAACAGGGCGGGGTCCAGCTGCTCCTGGGTGGCCCGGAGGTTCTGGATGTCGCGCTTCATCACGGTGGCCAGGGCGTCGGTGGGGGAAAGATCGGCGGCCATCTCC
This sequence comes from Christensenellales bacterium, assembly GCA_045226335.1. Lineage (GTDB taxonomy): Bacteria > Bacillota > Clostridia > Christensenellales > Aristaeellaceae > RUG11272. The sequence goes on from JBGVCH010000066.1 coordinate 2,986, forward strand.
ACCCGCTGCCCGGCGGTGAGGCGGTGGCTGACCAGCTCCTGCAGGGCGCGCTGCAGCTGCGGATATCCCGCGTAACCCAGAGCGGACGCAAAACGCACCACCGTGGACTCGCTGACACCGGTGCACTCTCCCAGACGGTTGGCGGTCATGAACACCGCCTTGTCATAGTGGGCTTCGATGTACTCCGCGATCTTGCGGTGGCCTTTGCTCAGCTTCTTTCCGCTGCGGTTCAGCTGACTGACCAGATCCTGCATGACGCATCTCCCTCTCCCGGCCCCGATCCGACCGGGCACAAACCGGATTATAATGGAAGCGGCGTTTTTTTGCAAGGCGTTGGGGGCGTTCCTGCAGATTTTTGCAGGAAAACGCCGCCCTCCCGAAGGAAAGGCGGCGATGGCACAGGCCGGACTTACTGCTTCGGCCCGTAGGTAAAGGTCACCTCAATGGTCTTCACCTGGCCGAAGACCGGATCGTTCCGGTCGAGGGGCGTTGCGGACACGTTGAAGACGGGCCCGTAGAGGACCCGGGCGTCGGTGGGGATGGCCGTGACCCATTCGTTGAACAGGTTCACCCGGGTGCACCGGCCGTCGTCGCTGGTGGTGTAGGGACGGCCCTTCAGGGTGCAGGGCTCGCCGTTGACCTTCACCTCTGTGATGTGCAGGGCCCAGCCGGGGTGGAGGACCTCGGCGCCGTTCAGGCCCACGGCGGTGAAGGCGACCCCCTTGGAAAAGCCGCCGGCGGTGCCGGTGAAGTCCAGGCCCACGGTGTAGGTGCCGGGGCCGTCGATCACCGCCACGACGGGCACGACGCCGGGGGAGGCGCTGTCCGGGTCATAGGTGTCTCCCACGGAATAGGAGATGCTCCAGTCGCCGCTGGACCACATGAGCCAGGCCACGATGGCGCTGCCGTCCGTGGGCATGGCCTGGCGCTGGAAGGTCTCCGGGGCCGCGGCCAGGGCGGCGTCCATGGAAGCCTTCGCGGCGGCCCTGACCTCCTCCGGGCTGCCCTCCGACGCACGGCTGCGGCCGGCGTACAGGGCACCCATCTCCGCATCGGACCAGGACAGGGTCCGCCGGACAAAGAAGCCGGAGCAGTCCCAGAGGCAGCAGTTGTAGTCGTAGTAGTCGCACAGGTCCAGGAAGAACCGGTGGTAGGCGACGGCGTTGTCCTTCATCCGTCCGTCCGAGGCGGGCAGAACGCCGTACTCGCCGATGACCACCCCGTAGCCCTGGGCGGTGAACTTCGTCATCATCTTCAGTTCGCTTTCCAGCGCTTTGAAGTTGCCGACGGTGCCCCATCTGGTGGCGGTGTCCCGGGAGGACCCCTCGCCGCAGTAGCTCCAGGGGCTGTAGCAGTGGACCGAGATCAGCAGACGCCCCTGCGCGGTGTCCCCGGGCATGACGAACCGGCTGCTGCAGGTTTTCTCGATGTTGGTGCCGTAGCCGGGAATCAGCAGGAAGCGGTCGGCGTTGTTTCCGCCGGCAGCCCGGACCGTGTCCACAAAGGCCTGGTTGACCTCGTTGGCCAGGGCGTAGCGCTGAGCCTCGGTGAGATAGGAGTCGGTGGAGTCCGTGCAGTAGAGGGGGGCGTTTTCGTCAAAGCGCGCGCCGATCTCCTCGTTGGCGCCCTCGAAGACCACTCGCCAGTCGTAGTCCGCGAAACGGGCCGCGATCTGTGCCCACATACCCCGGTAGGCCTCCATGGCCAGGGCCCGGGTCTCCGGGTTTTCGGAGCCGAACATGCCGTACCAGCCGCCGTCCCAGTGGTCGTTGACGATGACGATCAGGCCGGCGTCCAGGGCGTCGTCCACGATCTCCGCCACCCGATCCAGATAGGCCTCCGAGATGGTGTAATCCCCCACGCCCTTGCCCAGGCGGGTGGCGTTGGTCATCCAGGCCACGGGAATGCGGATGGAGTCGAAGCCCGCGGCCTTCAGGGCCCGCAGCATCTCCGGGGTGGTGACGGGCTGCCCCCACAGGGTCTCGTAAAAGTGCGGATCGTCGGAGGTGTTGCCGTATTGGGCGCCGCTGTTGCAGGCCTCCATGGTGTTGCCCAGGTTGGTGCCGTTGCCCATGAGCCGGGTCAGCTCGATGGCGCTGGCGGGAGCCGCGCCCTCCGCCGCCGACAGGGCGAGGCCGCAGAGCGCCAGGCAGAGAAGCAGGGAGAAACCAATCAACTGTCTCATGGCGGTTCCTTTCCGTTCCGAAATAGGGCGTGCCCCGCGCTGGTCAGGGCACGCCGTGACGGTTTACTTACCCAAGCTGTTCAGCTGCTGGGTCAGGGCCCATTTCTGGGCGGCTTCCTGCTCGCACCAGACGACGCACTCGTCGTAGCCGTACTGCTTGCAGAGCTTCTTCATCTCGCTGACGTGATAGTTGAATTCCGCCTCGGACTTGGCGTTGATGGCGCGCCAGGAGTAGTCCTTGACGGTCTTTGCGCAGTTGTTCCACTTCAGGGTCAGGTCGGAGCTGCGCTCACTCTCGGAGTAGGGGATGTCGGGCATCACGACGTACATCTTGGCGCCGTAGTCATCCTCGCGGGCCTCCATGTATTCGTCCGCCAGGGTGGCGCCGGTGAAGTCGCGCCAATCCTGCTGGATGGGATAGGTGGTGGCGGTGACCACGGACTCCCAGGTGTCGCTGTTGAAGGTCTCCACGCCGTTGCCGTCGGGGTTCACCATGTCCTTGGACAGGGTGGTGTTGTTGATCTGGATGAAGCCGTCGTTGAAGGTGCCGGACAGGGTGTAGGTCTTGCCGGTGTCCGGGCTGGTCCACTCGATGCCGGCCATGTTGTAGGAGGAATCCTTGCTGGTGAGCTGGCCCAGCTCGGTGAAGTACATCCGGCCCTGCTCGTCGTAGTCCCAGGTCAGTCCTCTGGGGCCGTACCAGGTGGTCATGGCGCCTTCGGGGGTGGCCAGCCAGTCCAGGATCTCCAGGCACAGCTCCGGATACTTGGTGTAGTTGCCGATGGTCCAGACGCGGTTGCCGCCGGTGGAGCCCAGGCCGTACACGATGGGGGTGGCGTCCTCGGGCACCATGGCGTACATGTACTTGCCCGCCTCCAGGTGAGCGGTGGTGTTGTAGGCCATGGAGCCGGCGTAGTTGAAGATGGACCAGAAGGTGCCGCCGTTCTTCAGCTTTTCGCTCATCTTGTCATAGGTCTGGGAGGAGGAGTTGGGGTCCAGCAGGCCGGCGCGGTTGAGCTTGTTGAAGAACCGCAGGCACTCCATGTAGGGGCTGTTGTCATCCAGGCAGGAGAGGAACTGGCCGTTGGTGGGGTTGTAGTGGCCGAAGCCCAGCTCGTCGTAGCCGTAGTAGGCCGTGGCCAGGGCCTTGACGTACATGACCATGTTGCCGTCCCAGTCGGGCCAGATGGACACGGCGTAGGTCTCGTTGCCGATCTCGTCCGTGGGGCAGATGGCCTTCATCTGGGTGAAGAGGTCCACCATGTCGTCCAGGTTGTAGACTTCCGGATAGCCCAGCTCCTTGTACAGGTCCCAGCGAAGGTCCCAGGTGTAGAAGAAGGACTGGTGGCTCTCGGAGGAGAAGGCCACGTTGAAGCCGAAGCCGTGGACCTTGCCGTCGCCGCTGATCTGTTTGTTGCTCTCCAGGGCGGCGGTGTAGTGCTCCGTGATGTAAGGCGCGTAGGTCTTGCCCAGGTCAAACTGCTCCCAGTCCAGGAGCATGCCCTTGGCCACGGCGTTCTTGTAGTCATCGCCGTTGGCGCCCCAGACCACGATGTCACCCAGGCTGCCGGACTCCATCCGGGTGGCGTAGGTGCCGTCCTGTTCCGGGATGATGTTGATTTCCACGTTGAACTTGTCCTTCAGCAGGACGGCGCCCCAGCCCTGCTGGATGCCGGAGTAGTTGGCCAGCTGGGAGTAGACGTCCAGACGGATGGTGGGCGCGTCCCGGTTCACCACGGAATCGGCGGCGGCCAGCGGGATCATGCCCAGGGCCATCACACAGGCCGTGATCAGCGCGATCCATTTCTTCATACGGTTCAGTCTCCTTTCGTTGCCTCATATCATACGGATCTCAGTCTGAGATGCCGGGTGAAACAAGAGAGTTTCGCGCCCGCAGGCGTGACCGTCGCCCAGGACCTTCGGGCGCATTCCGCTCATCGACATGTAATACTGTTCCTTGTTAAGGCTGCTAAATGGAAGTAAAGGGATTTCGAGGCCTGCGGGCCTCGACCAGGGCTTTCCGATCGCCCTGGACCTTCGGGCTCATGCCCCTGCTTGACTTGTAATC
>JBGVCH010000067.1:0-8354 GCA_045226335.1 Christensenellales bacterium
GCTCACCTATGCCCATGACTCCGGCGACTTCGTCGGCAGCAACGCGGCTGTGGACGCCTACCTCGCCGAGGGCGAGCATCCCAATCCCTTCCTGGGCGGCCAGGATCACTATGCCATCTTCGCGGAAGCCGCGAACCTGGCCGATGGCTCTCTGATGACCGAGTATGACGAGACCATCAACACCGCTTGGAACGACTATGTAACCGAGCCCTACACCCATGGTGAAGTGGACCGCGAGACCGCTCTCCAGAACTTCAAGGATCAGATCAAGGTCCTGCTGCCCAGCATCGAGGTTGAATAATCCGTTCAAAACCATAGATTGCTGAAAAGCAACCTGCGGGGCTGCCTTGCCAGCGAGGCGGGGCAGCCCCGTTTTCATTCGATTGCTGCGTTGACACCCTGTCATGAAGCCGCCTCTGCCGCGACTGGGCAGGGGATCGTGCTCCGGGGAGTCATCATTCATTGAAAAGGGGTGGAGAGATGCAGGCGAAGACAGCTGCCGCACCGAGAAAAATCAAATCGGTGAGCTACAGTAAGTGGGGCTACATCTTCATTGCGCCATTCTTCATTGTTTTCATCATTTTCCAGCTTTATCCGATTCTTTTCACCTTCTGGACGTCCACCTCGGACGCCGTGGGTTACACCAAACTGACGAGCAGCCAGTTTGTCGGCTTCGAGAAGTTCGGCCAGATCTTCGGCATCGGTGAGGGCGGGGCCCTCGTGGCGCCCAAGTTCTGGGGCTCTCTGGGGAACACGATGATCATCTGGATCTTCAACTTCATTCCCCAGATCGGCCTGGCGCTGATCCTGGCCAGCTGGTTCACCGACACGCGCCTGCGGCTGCACGCCCAGGGCTTCTACAAGGTAACCATCTTCATGCCGAACATCATCACCGCTGCCACCATCGGTATGTTGTTCGCCAGCCTGTTTGCCTACCCGATCGCCCCGGTCAACACCATGCTGCAGAACCTGGGCATCGTGAACAGTTCGGTGAACTTCTTCCGCTCCGTGGCCTGGAGCCGCGGCCTGATCTCCTTTATCCAGTGGTGGATGTGGTGTGGCAATACCATGATCGTGATGATTGCCGGCATTTCCGGCATCAACCCCAGCCTGTTTGAAGCGGCGCTGGTGGACGGCTGCTCCTCCCGCCAGACCTTCTGGAAGATCACACTGCCGCTGATCAAGCCCATCCTGATCTACAACCTGACCACCTCTCTGGTGGGTGGTCTGACCATGTTCGATATCCCGCACCTGATGACCCGCGGCAATCCCAACGAGACCACCCAGACGGTGGCCCGCCTGATTTACCAGCAGGGCTTCGAGAGCGCGGAGCACAACTTCAACATGGCCAGCGCCATGTCCATCGTCCTGTTCGTCATCATCATCATCGGCTCCCTGGGTATCCGCTTCGCGCTCCGCGAGCGGGATGTCAAGCCGGTCCGTGCTCTGAAAAAGAGCGCGAAGGAGGTGGCGTAAATGAAGACATATAAGAAAATCATTTGCATTGCCCTCCTGATCACGACCGCTGTGGTGATGTTCCTGCCCATCGGCAAAGTGTTCGATGACACAGCCGCGGAGCAGAAGGCCAAGGTCGAAAAGGCCGTGAACGATCTGGAAAACGCGCAGAACAAGGTTGATCGCGACTCGGTCATCTATGACATTGTTTATCCGGTCATCATCGACGGTAACCTGAACGCCGCCGAAAAGGACGAGGCGCTGGCCGCTCTGAACGAACAGCGCGTCGCCAGCGGTGAAAAGGCGATCCCCCAGGACCTGCTGGACTTCCTGTGCGGCGAGCTGACCTGGGACAAGATCAAGGGCCTGAGCACCAAGATGATCGACGACAAGGCGAAGGCCGCCCTGCTGGAAGAGTACGGCATCACCAAGGACGACTTCAAGCTCAAGGACAACAAGGAAGCGGACCAGCCGCGCATTGAGGAAGTCAAGGCCATCATCGAAAGCCTCAACGAGGACCAGGTTTCCCAGCTGCGCGACCGGACCCTGAACACCTACTACACCATCGACAAGAGCAAGGAAAAGGTGGCCAAGGCCGAGGAGGTCCTGCAAGAACAGCAGACGATCCTGGCTGAGATGGGCGAAGTGCCCGCCGAGGAACTGGCGACCTTTAACATCCTGCTCAACGGTGTGGACATCTCCGAAAAGCAGAGTTCCGTGAACGATGCCGCCGGCATGGAGCTGGATCGGCTCCAGATCAACACGGCCGTCGTCAACAAGAGCAACGGTTACCCCGTGGATGGCAACCTGGCCAGCTATCGCACGCTGATCATCATCGCCATGATCCTGCTGATCGCGGCTGCGATTCTGATGCTGGGCGGCGGCACCGAAGTGGGCGACCGGATCCTGAAGGCTATCACCGCCAAGCGGAAGCTCTTTATCGTGCTGGGCGCTGTCAGCGTGCTGCTGAGCCTCTTCCTGGTGGCCACCACCGACTGGAAGGAAGGCGATGTGGGCACCACCCAGGTGCTGATCCTCATCATGGTGGTGGCGGCCAGCGTCCTGCTGGCGGTGAGTTTCCTGGAGAATTCCAAGCGGCTGTACACCATCGCCGCCTTCGCGAATCTTCTGGCCATCGTCCTGCTGGTCTACTCGGTGCTCCGCCTGAACGCCCTGCCTCTGCGCCGGTTCGTTGAGGTGGCCAAGGAGGAAGGCAAGGAGATCCAGGCCAAGCCCGCGGTCATCACCCTGAATCCCCTGGTGATGCTCCCGCTGCTGGCCATGCCCATCGCGGCGCTGGCGATTCACATCCATGACGTGCACAACACCAAGCGGTCCATGATCTACGTGTTCTGCTCGCTGCTGAGCGCCATGGCCATCCTGCCCTTCTGGATCATGATCGTCAATGCCACCCGCTCCAGCCAGGCCATTCAGCAGGGTGTCAGCCTGATTCCCAGCAGCTACCTTGGCTACAACTGGAACGTACTGGCCACGAAGAACTTCAGTGTGTGGACCGGCTTCCGGAACAGCGCCATCATCGCCTTCGGCTCCACCATCCTGAGCGTGTACTTCTCCGCCATGACAGCCTACGGCTTCAAGGTGTACACCTTCAAGGGCAGAGCGTTCCTGTACGCGGTGGTCATGGCCATCATCATGATCCCCGGCCAGGTCACCGGCACCGGCTTCTTCATCTTCATGTATCAGCTGGGTCTGACCAACAACTTCATCCCGCTGATCATTCCGGCCATCGCGGCGGCCAGCACGGTGTTCTTCTTCCGGCAGTATCTGGAGGCCAACCTGCAGATTTCGCTGGTGGAAGCGGCCCGGATCGACGGCTGCAACGAGTTCATCACCTTCAACAAGATCATCCTGCCCATCATGGTGCCCGCCATGGCCACCATGGGCATCATGGCCGTGATCGGCAGCTGGAACAACTACCTGACCCCCCTGATGCTGCTCTCCAGGGCCGACATGAAGACCCTGCCCATGCTGGTCAAGGAGCTGCGCGGCGACATCTACAAGACCGAGTACGGCTCCATCTACCTGGGCCTGACCATGACGGCGCTGCCGCTGATGATCGTGTACTTCGTCTTCAGCAAGTACATCATCGCCGGCGTCGCCCTGGGCGGCGTGAAGGAGTAATCCCGGCCTGACCCGTTTTCCCGGCCGTCCCGTTTCGGGGCGGCCTTTTCCGCGCAAAAAACCGTTCCGGCGGAGCGCTGGGCTACCGGAACGGCTTTTTGCTGTGGCGTTTTCAGACGATGGGCGTGAGCAGGTCCTCGCAGAGGGCCAGGGTGGCCCTGACGCCGTCGGAGTGGGTGCGCTCGTAGCCGTGGGAGGCGAAGACCCCGGTGCCGAAGCAGGCGAAGCGCGCGTCCAGGCCGGCGTGGAGGGCGGTGGCGGCGTCGGAGGAGTAGCGGGGATACACGTCCACCACATAGTCCAGGCCGCATTTCTTTGCCCGGGCGATGAGCTCGTTGGTCAGGTCCCAGTCATAGGGGCCGGCGGAATCCTTGGCGCAGATGGAGACCTGGGTCTCGGTGCAGTTGAGGTCGTCCCCCACGCAGCCCATGTCCACGGCCACGATGTCCTCCGCCGGGAGGCCGAAGAAGGTGGAGGCGCCGTGGCCGATCTCCTCGTACACCGTGAAGGCCAGGGTGACGCCCCGGCCGGGGGTGACGGCACCTTCCGCGATGTCCTTCGCCACTGCCAGCAGCACGGCGGCGGAGGCCTTGTCGTCCAGGAAACGGCTCTTGATGTAGCCGCTTTCGGTGATCACGAACCGGGGATCGAAGGAGATGAAGTCCCCCGCGCCGATGCCCAGGGCTTTCACGTCCTCCGCGCTCTTCACCTTCTCGTCGATCACCACTTCCAGGGCGGTGTCGCTGCGGGGCTCGGCGGTGATGTCCCCCCACACGTGGCGGCTGGCGTGCACGGACTGCACCGTGCCGGAATACACCCGGCCCGCCCGGGTGTGGATCAGGACGTTCTCGTTTTCGATGGCGTTGTCGTTCCAGCCGCCGACGGGGCTGTAGCGCAGACGGCCGCTGGGCTTCACGGCCCGGACCACGGCCCCCAGGGTGTCGATGTGGGCGCACAGCAGCAGCGGGTGATCCCCCTCCGCCACCGGGCAGATCACGGCCCCCTTGCGGGTCATTTCGGGCTTGAAGCCCATGCTGGCCAGCTCGGCCATGACGGCTTCCGCGCAGGCGCGGGTCAGGCCCGTGGGGGAGGGAATGGCTTCCAGCCGGCGCAGGGCATCCAGGGCGTATTCTTGTGAGGGCATATCTCTTCCTCCTTGATTGGGTATGAATTACTCGACGGTCATGCCGTTCAGGACGGCAAAGAGGGCGTCTGCGTCGGCTTTGCCGCAGTTCTGGACCAGCTCCACCACCACGCCGTTGGTGACGCCCATGCAGTGTACACAACCGCCGTAGTTCGGGTCTTCCGACATTTTGAAGGCACCGCAGTGGAAGACCTCGGTGGTCATGGCGTCCTCGGAGACCCCCAGCGCCTTGGTGAAGGCCTCCGGCTTCAGCATGCTGTTGTCAAAGCCCTCCCGGGTGATGCCATAGGAGGCCATGACGGCTTCGGTGTAGTAGGCGTACAGATCCTTGATGCCGACGGACAGGATGCCGCCGTCGTCCGACTGGAAGACGGAAACGCCGTTGGCGGAGGACACCAGGTTCCAGCCCTCCGGCACCCGGAAGCTCACGTTGCCCGTGGGGGCGCGGAAGACAGTGCCGCTCTTGCCGTTTTCGGCTTCCCGGGCCATGGCGGCCTCGGCCTCGGCGCGGTCCACCCGGGTGATGGACGTGATGACCGGCTTGCAGACGTCCGGCACGGTGCCGTTGCTGTCGGTCACCTGGGTGGTGATGGCCAGCCGGTCCACCGTGCCCATGCCCGCCAGCACCTTGCCGAAGGCGGCGTAGTTGCCGTCCAGGTGCGATTTGTCGGCGTGCATGATGAAGAACTGGCTGCTGGCGCCATTCATGTCGCTGGACCGGGCCATGGAGATCACGCCCCGGGTGTGGAGCAGAGGATTCTCCACGCCGTTGGCGCTGAATTCTCCCTTGATCTTCTCCGGGGAGCCGCCGGTGCCATTCCCCTTGGGGTCACCGCCCTGGATCATGAAGCCGGAGATGATCCGGTGGAAGGTCAGCCCGTCGTAGAATCCGCTGTCCACCAGCTTCAGGAAGTTGGCCACGGTGATGGGGGCGATGTCCGGGTACAGCTCGACGTAGATGTCGCCGGCGCCGGCCACGGAGATCCGGACCACGGGGTTTTCCGCTTCCGCGGCGGAGAGGCCCATGGCGGAGAGGAGGAGGGAAACCGTCAGGAGCAGGGCGAGGATTCGCGTGGTTTTCAAGCTGTACATCTCACTTTCCGCGGCGGAGCCGCAGGGATGGGGTCATGACGCGTCCGGCCGGTCGCTGGGGAGGAAGCCTGTGAAACAGGCGGCCCCCAGCAGGCCGCTCATGGCCACGTAGGAGAAGCCGTGAATGATCCGGCGGGTGAGGTCCAGGCCGGAGAGGGTCCGGAAGGCCTCCGTCAGGAAGGCGATCTCCAGCAGGTAGGCCAGGAGCAGGAACAGGGCAAAAGCGGCACGGCTGAGGGTCCGGGTGGGATTCCGGGACAGCCGGAGGGCGTACAGCAGGGGCAGCGCCGACAGGCCCAGCTGCAGGCACGACAGCGCCCGGCCGTCCCGCTGCCGGGGCGTGATGCCGAATCGGCGCCACAGGCCGAACCACAGCAGCTGCACGCCGATGATGAGCCCGCCGCAGACCGCCGCCGGCCAGCGGAACCCCCGCTCGATGTGCCGGACCAGAAACCAGAAGAGGATGCCCATGGCGCCGCAGCTCACGCAGGCGATCAGCGCGGCCATCATCTCCTTGCCGCTCATGAAGGCCTCGATGATCCAGCCCTCCTGCTGCAGGTCCGAGATCCTCAGGGCCACGGCCTCGATCATGCAGCCCAGCAGGGGCATGAAGGCGGCCAGGGAGAGCCAGGCTTTGCACCGGCTGAGCTTTTCCTCGGACGGAAGCATACGGGGATCAACCTCCTTTTGTCGGGTCCGGCTCAGCCGAAGAGACGCTGGCCCCAGCGGGCGGTCCGGCTCTGCATCCGCCAGCCGCCCCTTTGGACGCGGCGGATCCGCCGGAGTTTGGGCAGCCCCCGGGTGGCCAGGTAGGCCTCGCAGTCCTCCCGGGCCCGGTGCGGCAACTCCTCCCCGTAGGCGTCCAGAAACACCTGCGTCTGGTCATAGGTGAGGGCGATGCGGTTTTTCGCTTCCCCGTGGTGAAACAGGGCCGTCATCCCGCGCCTGACCAGCCCGCGGCGGGAGGCTCCGACGGCGTTGTCCCCGTGCTGGCGGTAGTTCACCAGGGGAGCGTCCACATAGCCGATGGCGCCGAAGGCCGCGGCGGTCTGGGCCAGGAACCAGTCGTGCATGAAGATCTTCTCCGGGTCCGCGTGGGCGGCGGCCAGGCGGTACAGCGCCCGGTTCATCAGCACCGTGCAGCCGGTGACGTTGTTTTGCACCAGCAGGGGCCGCAGGCTCCGGACGGCGGGGTCCCAGCCCTGCAGGTCCATGAGGCTGTCGTGGATCACGCGGCCCTCCGCGTCGGTCACGGCGCAGTCGCTGTGGACCAGCAGGGGGGTGCCCGGGCCGACCTGTGCCTCCAGCCTCTCCATCTCGGTCCGGCACCAGCTGAGGCGGACCCGGGACCACACGTCGTCCTGGTCGCACAGAGCGGCGTAGGGGGCGTCCGCCTGCCGCATGAGGCAGAGGAAATTCCCTTTCGCTCCCTTTTTTTCGCCTCTTGTTTCGTCTTTCAGCAGATGAAAGCGCTTGTCTTCACCGGTGACGGCCTTCAGCAGGGCCGCGGAGCCGTCTGAGGAGCCGTCGTCCCGCATCAGCACCGTGAAATCCGGGTCATCCTGGCCCCGCAGGCTATCCAGCAGCGCCGGCAGATAGCGCGCGCCGTTGTACACCGCCAGCAGTACCGCGATGGTTTTCACCACTTCCACCCCCACTTATGGAAAAACTTGACGGTGGACACGGCGTGGGTGAAGGCGGCCTTCAGGCTGTGGCTGGAATCCCTGCGCCAGGCGTGGGTGATGTGCATGTCCGGGTGATAGACCACCTTGCCGTACTTCAGGGCGGTGAGGGACAGGTCGCTGTCCTCGTGGTAGAGGAAGTAGCGCTTGTCAAAGCCCTTCATGCGGTAGAAGATGTGGGTGCGGATCATCATGAAGCAGCCGGAGGCAAACTGCACCTCGGTGGGTTCGGCCGGGAGGATGTCCGCCAGGGTGTATTCGTCCCGCCAGGCCCGCAGGTGCTTGGCCCGGGCCTCGAGGCGGGCGGCGCGGCGGCTGAGACGGCTCTGGCGGAACTCCAGGCGGTTGGCGTGGAGCAGGGAGCGAAGGCCGCCCTTCTCCTTGTTCTCCTTCCAGGAGGCCACGGCGTCTTTCTCCGCGGTTTCGGCTTCCTTTGCGGCGGCTTCCGCCCGGGCCATCACCCGGTCTCCCCGCCGGGCGCGCCGTCCCCCCAGGAGATAGCGCACGCTGGGCCGCCGCCGGGGCAGGAACTGCTCGGTGCCGTCGGTGTTGAACACCCGGGGCGAGAGGATCACGATGTCGTCGTGGGCGTCCATGAAAGCGGCCATCCGCTCGATCAGGTCCGGGTCAAAGGTGACGTCCGGGTTGCAGATCACATGGTATTTTGATTTCAGCTTGTTCAGGACGGCGTTGTTTCCCTGGCCGTAGCCCACGTTCTTTTTCATGGCGACGATCTCCGCGGCCGGGTCCTGCAGCTTGACCCGGGAGGCGGTGGTTTCGGCGGGGGAGTTGTCCACGATGAAGAGGGTCACGGGCACGGTGGCGTCCTGGAAGCAGCG
>JBGVCH010000068.1:0-2392 GCA_045226335.1 Christensenellales bacterium
CGCCGGATTCCCGGAAAAGGCCGCCAGGGCGTAGCAGACCGCGCACAGCGCCGCGGAGCCCACCATGGCCGCCCGCAGGGGCAGCCGGCCGGCGAACTTTCCGTACAGCGCCCGGCTGGTGCCCATGCACAGGGCGAAGGCGCAGGGGCCGGCCAGATCGCCTACGGTCTTGCTCACCCGGAGCCCGGCTTCCGCGAAAGCGGAGCTCCACTGGCTCATGGCCAGCTCCGACGCCCCGGCGCACACCATCAGCACCATCAGCAGCCAGAAGGTCTTTTTCTTCAGCAGCCGCGCCAGGGGGATGGCCGCCACCGTCTCCGGCACCACGGGGTAGATGGGCACCAGGCAGAAGTAGACCGTGTTCAGCAGCGGCACCAGGGCCCACAGCACGGCCAGGACGCGCCAGTGTCCGATCCCGGCGGTGTAGAAGAACAGGGAGGAGAGGAGCACGAGGCCGGCCTGTCCCCAGCAGTAAAAGGAGTGGAGCAGGCTCATGGCGGCCGCCTTGCCCTCCGTGGGGCAGGACGCCACGATGGGGCTGATGAGGACCTCGATGAGGCCGCCGCCGACGCCGTAGAGCACCACAGCGGTCATGAGCCCGGCATAGGGCGTGGGAAAGAGCTGCGGGAAGCAGGCCAGTCCCGCGAGGCCCGCCGCGGCGAACACATGGGCCGCCACGACGCACCGCCGGTAGCCGATCCGGTCCACGAAGAGGGTGGACAGGAAGTCGACCAGTAGCTGCACGGCGAAATTCACCGTGGTGATCAGCGTGATCTGCGAGAGCGTCAGGGCGAACTCCTTCTGAAAGGTGAGAAAGAGCAGCGGGCAGAAGTTGTTGACGATGGCCTGGGTGATGTAGCCGATGTAACTGGCCCGCAGGGTGTGGCGGTGATGGCGCAGGGTCATGGGGCGGTCTCTCCGCGGCCCGCCAGCTGGTTGATGAACTGCTGGGCCGTCCGGCCGGACACGCCGCCGTGGCGGATCTCGAAGCGGTTGGCCTCCCGCAGCAGGGTCTCCTCGTCCACGCCGGTGATGCCCTGCCGCGCCGCCAGCTCCAGCACCATGGCGGTCCACAGCTGCCGGTCCGGGCTGTCATACCGGATGGCGCAGCCGAAGCGCCCGGCCAGGGAGAGCTTTTCCTCCACCGTGTCGGAGTGGTGGATGTCCTCCTCGTGCTCCATGTCGCTGCGGTCCCGCCAGGTCTCCCGGACCAGGTGCCGCCGGTTGGAGGTGGCCAGGATCATCACGTTGTCCGGCCGGCTCTCCAGCCCGCCCTCGATGACGGCCTTCAGGAACTTATACTGCACCTCGCCCTCGTCGAAGGAGAGGTCGTCGATGAAGATCACGAAGCGGTAGCGGCGCTTTTTCACCTGGGCGATCACCGCCGAGAGCAGGTGGAACTGGTGCTTGTACAGCTCGACGACCCGCAGCCCCCGGGGGCCGTACTCGTTCACCAGCGCCTTGACGGAGGTGGACTTGCCGGTGCCGGCGTCGCCGTAGAGCAGGGTGTTGTTGTAAGGCCGCCCGGCCACGAAGGCCTCGATGTTCTCCCGGAGCTGCCGCTTCTGGATCTCGTAGCCCACCAGGTCGTCGAGGGTGACACTGTCCAGGTTGTTGATGGCGGTGAAGTCCACGCCGCCGTCCGGCAGTTCCCTCACCCGGAAGGCCGCGTTCATGCCGAAGAGCCCGGTGCCGCAGACCCGCAGGTGCTCCGTCACCAGGGCGAAGACAGCCTTGGCGTCGGGGGCTTTGGCGATGTCCTCCGACAGGGCCCGGATCCGGGCGGAGACGTTGCGGTTGTACATCACCGCGTCCTTCCCGATGGCCCGGTAGTGCGTCAGGGCCGTGAAGCAGCGGATGTCCAGCAGCTCCTCCAGCCAGCGGAAATCGTAGTCGAACAGCCGGCGGAAAACGTCGAAATCGTGCTCCGCGATGGTGTTGATGGTGCCGTCCCGGGCTCCGCGCTGCTCGCAGGTGAGGCTGAAGGAGTTGAGGTGGGTCACCATCACGAAGGTCAGGTAATTCTGCCACAGGTTGCCGTCAAAGCCATAGGTGGTGGACAGGTCCAGCAGGCGCTTGACCTCGCGGTAGCAGCGGTGGACCAGCGCCGGCTTGTCCGCCGCGGCGCGGGCGTCCCGGCAGATGTCCGCCAGGCGCGACAGGATGCTGTCCTCCGGCATGTCGCTGTAAAGGATCAGCTGGGCAGTGAGTCGGTGCATCGCGCATCCCTCCGTCAGACAGCGGTTGGTTTCGCCCCATTATATCAGGATGCCCGGGGGAATTCAACCGCTTTTCTCGGCGGGCACAGGGCTTACGCATGAACAGAACAGTGATAGCAACCGCCGCAATAACCTCATCCGGCCTGCGCAAGCAAGCAAAGCTGTCATGTGAA
>JBGVCH010000069.1:0-17643 GCA_045226335.1 Christensenellales bacterium
CAGGGCGATCGGAAAGCCCTGGTCGAGGCCCGCAGGCCTCGAAATCCCTTTGCTTTCATTTAGCAGCCTTAACAAGGAACAGTATGAAACCGACGGGAGCGCTTGCCATGAACAAGATCCGCATGATCGCCGACCGCGAGGCCAACTTCATCTGGCATATGCTGTCTGCGGCCCGGTGCGGCTATGACAACGCCTACGGCACAAAAGTCCGCGGAACCTACCCAGAGGAAGACCTGGCCGTGCTGAAGCGCCACGAGGATCTCATCACCTGCCGCGGCGGAGAGCATTGGGGCGCGCTCTGCAGCCTTCTGCTGTGTTATCCGGCGGGCCGCTGGCAGGGCAGCGTCAAGGCTTTCTACGAGGAGATCGTCCGCCAGGCGGACGCCGGGGAGGTGCCGGAGCATTACGTGCCCCTGGCCCCCGCCGCCCGGGAGATCGCCGTCGTGATGGCGAAGCATTATGACCGCTACGCCGAAGCCTTCTGGCCGCAGGACCGGCGTGACATCGAGGCGTACATCGCGCAGGTGACGCCGCTGTTCGAGGCGCGGCGCTTCACCGAGCGGGCGGAGGCGCTGGTGGGCTGCCCCCTGCCGGCGGAGCGATTCAACGCCGTGATGACCGCGTCCATGGAGCACGGGGCCGAGGCCATCGACATCTCGGAGGACCGGGACGTCTTCGGCATCACCAGGCCGCCGGAGAGCAGCTATCTGTTCATCGGCCACGAGTTCGTGATCTACCTGCTGAAGCACGCCCTGCGGGAGGAAGACGCCTTCCGCCGCTTTGAGACCTGGGGCATCACGGAAGGGCTGGCGGAGTATTACACGAAAAAGCTGACCGGCAGCGTCTGCTTCCGGGGCATGGAACACATCACCGCCTTTTACGAGGCCTGTGACCAGCGCAAAACAGCCGCCGGCCTCTACCGCGAGGCGCTGGCGGCGGGTCTGTGAGGAGGACCGCATGGGAAACATCGGATGGATCGACTCGGAGAATTACCCCTTTGACTGCATGCTGCGGATGGAGCGCTTCCAGATCCGCTTGATGCTGGAGTACCTGGATGACGACACAGCGGCGGCCATGGGCACCGCCCTGAAGGCCAACTCGAAGGTGGCGTGGCTCTGGGGGCAGAAAAGCCCGGAGACGGCGGACCGGATCGCGGCCCTCATCGCCTCCGCGCCGGAGGATCCCTCCCCCGACGGCGTCCGGGACGCGGAACGGCTGGTCCTGGGCGCCTTCGAGGACTTTGTCATCTACACCACTCCCGCCGTGATGGCGGAGAAGTGCGATTTCATCTATGGCTGGAACAAAGCGCGGCTGTACGAGCTCTGCGACCTGACGGGCAAAACCGTGCTGGACGTGGGCAGCGGGACGGGACGCCTGGCCTTCGCCGCGGTGGAGCGAGCGGCCTTCGTTGCGGCCAGCGAGCCGGTGGATTCCCTCCGGGAGTTCATGCGGGACGAGATCGCCCGGAAGGGCCTCCGCAACATGCGGGTCTGCGACGGCCTGTGCGACAGCCTGCCCTTCCCGGACAGCAGCTTCGACGTGGTCATGAGCGGCCACGTGGTGGGAGACCGCTTCCGGGAGGAAGTGGACGAGCTGACCCGGGTGGCGAAGGACGGCGGCTGGCTCCTGGACGTTCCCGGCGACCAGCGCCGCGCCACCGGCCGGAACGAACAGCTCCTGGCGGACGGCTGGGAGGAGCTGCCCTACACCGGCACTTTCGGCGAGACGACGTACCGGTACCGCAAACAGGTGCGGAAGGAGGCAAGGCCGTGACCAGGAAACGGATCTTTGAGATCATCAGCAAGGCCGACGAGGGGGACCGGGCCAGCAAAGTGTTCGACGCCTGCATCCTGACCCTCATCGTGCTGAGCGTCGTGTCCATCATCCTGGAATCCTTTGAGGGCATCGCGAGCCGTTTTTCCCTCGCCTTCCGGATCTTTGAGGCCGTCTCCGTCGCCGTCTTCTCGACGGAATACGTCCTGCGGATCTGGACGGCGGACCTGCTGTACCCGGAGGCGAAGCACCCCCGGCTCAAGTACGTCTTCTCCCCCATGGCCCTCGTGGATCTGGCGGCCATCCTGCCCTTCTTCCTGCCCTTCATCAGCCTGGACCTGCGGTACCTGCGCATGGTGCGGCTGCTGCGGCTCTTCCGCCTGCTGCGGATCCTGAAGCTCCGGCGGTACGTGGACGCCCTGGACATCGTGGTCCAGGTGATCCGGAAGTCGGCCAGCCAGCTGGTGATCTCCATCGTCCTCTGCCTGCTGGTGATGCTGTTCTCCGCCATCGTCATGTACACAGCGGAAAACCCGGTGCAGCCGGAAGCCTTCCCCAACGTCCTGCGGTCCCTGTGGTGGGCCATGTGCACCCTGACCACCGTGGGCTACGGCGACATCTATCCCATCACGACGGCAGGCCGGTTCTTCGCCTCCGTCATCTCCCTGGTAGGCATCGGCATCATCGCCATCCCCACGGGCATCATCGCCGCCGGGTTCTCCTCCGCCATCGACGAGCGCACCGGCAAGGATGCGCCGCCCAAGAAGTACTGCCCCTATTGCGGAAACAAGCTCGACAAGTGATCCGGACAGCAAAAGAGGCCGCCGAGACGGTCTCTTTTCACTTGTGCGCCCGGTTTCAATGGGTGGCCAGGTATTCGTTGATGGCTGCGCCGTAGTCCAGTTCGTGCCAGAGGCCCACGCGGTTCCAGCCGCCGTTGATGGTGCTGCCCGCGAAATAGGAGTCGATCACGCAGCCCCTTTTCTTGCTGGAGGCCATGGCTCCCTTGTGGGTACCCGTGTAGATCCCCGTGTAGATCCCCATGTGGGAGGCGTTGCCCAGGCCGTCCGGCTTATACTTTGGAGGCTCGTTGCCGTCGAATTCCAGGATGAACAGGAACGCGCCCTTGGGGATCGAGCCGAAGAGCGCCCTGCACTCCTCCGGCGTGCCCACCCAGTCCATCTCCCGGTACCAGGCGTTGCTCCCCGCCAGGTCGCGCCTGAGCCCGATGTCCCGGAGGCAGGCTTCCACAAAGGCCTGGCAGTCCATGATGCTATAAGGGACCCCCAGGTACTTCTCCCCCTGCAGGGAGAACTGATACGCGGAGTACGCCGGCGTCACCACGTAGACGTCGGTGTAGGAGTAGCGGATCCCCCTGGCGGCGCACCAGCTCTCCGCGTAGGAGCCCGCCGTCACGGTGGCGAAGAAATCGGACGCGGTCCCGTCGAAGGCCGTCTGGTCGATGAAGGTCACCGTGGCCGGGATGGTGATGTGCTTCAGGGTGGAGGTGGAGAATGCCCGGGGGCCGATGATCCGCACCGAGGCCGGCAGGGTCAGCTCCGTCACCGGCACGCCGCAAAAGGCTTCCGACTCGATCACCGAGGTTCCGGAGGGGAGCTCGAAGGCGCAGGCGGCCGCCGTCCACAGGAGCAGCATCGCCGTCAGCACACACAGTCTCCGCCTCACGCACAATCCCTCCCGTCCGTCGATGCTCATCCGCTTATGTCCGTCCGGCCGTTCCGATGAAACCGGCAGCCGCAAACTCTGTCGATTGTAATCCTATCTCCGTATCCAAATCCTGTCAATCGGAACGTTCGTTCGCCGGGCGGTCCTCAGACAGGATTTTCGACCCGGACGGAGAATCACTTTGAAGGGGCCGCGGCCCCGGAATCTTCGGCTCGGGAGGAGGAAGATCATGCGTTTCACGTTCTGCCCGCACTGCGGCGCCCGCCTCGGCCTGAAAGAGATCGGGGACGAGGGCCTGATCCCGTACTGCGACGCCTGCCGCGTGCCCCTGTGGGACCTGTTCACCACCAGCGTCATCGCCGCCGTGGTGAATGAGGCCGGGGAGGTGGCGCTGCTGCGACAGGGCTATGTGTCGGCCGACAAATACGTCTGCGTCGCCGGCATCATGAAGCCCGGCGAGTCCGCGGAGGAGGCCGTGATCCGTGAGGTGCGGGAGGAGACCGGCCAGGAGGTGGATGCGCTGGAATACATCGCCAGCTACCCCTACGAGAAAAAGGAGATGCTGATGCTGGGCTTCAGGGCCGTCGTCCGGAAGCGGCCCTTCCGTCTGTCCGGGGAGGTGGACGCCGCGGTGTGGGTCCCGGCGGCAGAGGCCCTGTCCCTGATGCGGGAGGGCAGCATCGCCTGGCGGCTGGTCCGGGCCTCAACGCAGGCCGCAGGCGAAGGCGCGTCGACGCCGGACCCGCGCCGGCAGAGCGGACAGAGAGAAGAAAAATGAAACGCAAGAGACTGAACCGCGACGCCTGGGGGTTGCAGTATTACCCGTACTACCAGATGCGGATCGACGCGGACTGCTTCCACGGGCTGGCATGCCTGATCCGGTTCACGGACGGCGAGGTGAACTGCTGGGAGACGCCGAAGGCCGGGAAGGTCCGGGTCACCGGCGCCGGCATGTGCTGGCTGCAGCTGATCCCCGACGGGGAGAGCCGGGTCATCACCGTCAAGTATTTCCCGGACGGGACCCACGGCGAGGAGCGGAGCCGGTATCCCGCCCCGGCCGACCCGCTGTACCGGCCCTCCGTCTGGTATGTGGACGTGATCGAGGGCATCGAATACGACCCGGACGGCATCGCGGTCTTCATCGACAAGTACCTGGACGTCATCTTCACCCCGGAAGGGGACGTGAAGGTGGATGACCGGGACGAGCTGGACCGGGCCCTGGCCTCCGGGGATCTGACCCGGGCGCAATACGACGCCGCCCTGGCGGAGTGCGGCCGGATCCTGCGGGATCTGTGCGCGGATATCCCGGCGACGGACCGGCGCTGCGCGGCGGTCCGTCGGCTGACGGAGGAACGGATCGCCGCGGGCGAGCCCATCACCGAGTGCGATGCGGTCCGGCGGCTGCGAACCGATGGCCGGATACCTCCGGGGGTTATAACAAAAAAGTCAAAGAAATGAAAAAGAATTTAAACAATTTCTCTTTACAATCCGCGCGATTGTTGGTATAATGTCCTAATTCCATATGTTCCATGGCAGCTTGTCCGGGAACGCGGACAGCGGAACGCAATCGAAGTTCCGCTGCGAGGAGGTGAAGCGCGATGAGGAGGACATGGTTCGCCCTGATCATGGCGCTTTTGCTTGCGATGTTCCCCATCGCCTTCTGCGAGGACGGAACGCAGGCGGAGATCCCCGAAGCCCCGGAGACCGCGGATTCAGCCAGGCCGGAGGAAAGCCTGCCGGAGGAGATCCCCGAGGAGACGCCGACCAAGCCGGAAGAAGCGCCCCCCGCCGGCGAGGACGATCCGCCGCCGGTCCCGGGTCCCGCGGATGAACCGGAGCCGGTCCCGGCGGACGACCCCGCGGAAAACCCGACAGCGGGCGGAAAAGAAGATAAAGAGAAAAAGCCCGGAAAGGCGCCGGCACCGGCCTGGGACGCGGAGCTGTCCTTCGGGCAATGGAGCACGGTGGCTTTCAGCGGGGAGAGCACGGACATCCTGCTGCTGCTGAAGGTTGACAGGGCCGTGGACGCCCTGCTGCGGACCGAGGGCCTGCCGGTGAGCGTGACCCTGACCACCCCCGAGGGGAAGGTCCTGCAGGCGTTCGAGCCCGCCTCGGAAAACGGCGTGTGGACCGATCTCGAAGCATCGCTGCGCCTGAATCGCGGAGAATACGTGCTGTGCGTCCGGAAGACGGAAGCCGACGCAAAGGGCACCTGCCGCCTGCTGGTGGCGGAAGCGGAAGCTCCCGCCGTCTCCCCGGAAGCGGATGAACCCGTCCGGTCCGAAAGCATCGAAATCCTTCCCGAAACCCCGGCGGAAACGGAAAAGACCGCCGGCACGGAGAGCGTTGAAGCCCTTGCACCCGCGGAAGCGGGAGAGCCTGTCGGTGAAGAGAGCGTTGAAGCCCTTCCCGAGGCCCCGGCGGAAGCGGATGAGCCAGCCGGCGCACAGAGCGTTGAAACCCTTCCCGAGACCTCGGCGGAAGAGCCCGCGGGTACGGAAAGCGTTGAGGTCTTTCCCGAGGCTCCCGCGGAAGACGAAGAATCCGCCGAAGCCGGAAGCGTGGAGATCACGCCCGACGCGCCCGCCGCGGCGGAGAGCGTCGAGGGATCCGAAGAAGAGATCGAACTGGAGCCCATCGAGTGCGAGGTGCCGGAGATCCATGTCCGGGTCACCGCCGCCATGGCGGGGACAGAGCGGCCCGGCCTCGGCACGGAGGTCGTGCTGACGGCGGAAGTCACCGGCTGCGATCCCCGGCGGGTGAACGTCGAGTGGCAGTACTCCCCCGACGGCGGCGTCACCGCCGTGACGGTGGAGGGCGCCCACAGCCTGGAATACCGCTATACCGTGACCTGGGAGAACCAGGGCTACCTCTGGCGCGCGGTGGTCACCGACACGGAGGCCGCGTCGCGGTAAAGCCGCCCGGCAGCCGATTACGCAAAGAAAGGGGAAACCCGTGTGAGAGCCCGGAGACAAAGAGTCCGCCTGCTTGCGTGGAGCGCTGTGCTGCTCTTTGTTTTGAGTGTGCTTCCCATGGGCGGCGCGACGGAACGCGTCACCAGCGACTGGGTGGAACCGGTGCCCGCCCTGGACACCGTGGCCCTGACCGGGGAGAACGCGGATTTCGACGTCACCGTGGCCTGGAACGGCACGCCGCTGGAGGACGGGGACGCCGTCCCGGCCGGCGCGCGGCTGACGGCGTCGGTGACGGTCCGGCTGCGGGGGGACGTTCCGGCGGCCGATTATCTGACCTGGCAGCTGCCCGGAGAGATCCGGACGGCGGAGACCGGCTGGACCGCGCTCCCGGAGGGCGGGCGCTGGCAGATCTCCGGCCGGCAGTGCGTGGTGGATCTGCGGAACGCACCATCCCCGAAGGACGGGAGCGAGTTCCGCTTCTCCTTCGCCTTCACCCCGGACGATTCCGGACGGCTGGCTTTCCCCGGCCGGGACCTCTCCCTGAAGATCATCCCCTGCGCGGCCACGCCCCTGGAATACAAGGGCGAGGACTACAGCGTCCGGCTGATCCCCAGCGAGGCCGCCAATCTCCCGGAAGACGCCGTCCTGCAGGTGGAAGAGCGCAAAGACACGGACGGGTATGCCGCCCGGGCCATGGAAAAGCTTGACATCCCGGAGGAGAAAGTACAGTTCTTCCGGGTCTTTGACCTGTCCATTTGGGCCGACGGCAAGGAGATCCAGCCCGAGGGCCCGGTGCGGGTATCCATCGCCCTGGAGGCGGAGGCCGACGAGATCGTGGCGATGCACTTCGCGGAGGAGCCCGCCCGGCGCGGTGCGAAAGGAGCGGCCAAAGCGGCGGACGGTGTCAGCATGCTGGAGACCGAGGTCGCGGAGGGCGAGGTCAGCTTCGCCACCGACCACTTCTCCGTCTACGCCATCATGGGCTACACCCTGAAAAAGACCATCACGACCGGCGACGGCCTGACCTATGAGATCTCCATGACCTTCATGGAGGAGGCGGAACTGCCGGACGACGTGGACCTGAGCGTCATGGAGATCACCGGCGACGAGCTGGCGGAATACCTAGGCCGGACCGCCGTTTTGATGAATACGTCGGGCTTCGCCTACGGGCGCGTCTTTGACATCTCCCTGACGGACGGCGAAGGCGCGGAGGTGCAGCCCAGCGCGGCGGTGCAGGTGTCCGTGGCCCTCCTGGACGCGGAGAACACGGAGGACGCCTTCGCCGTGGTGCACTTCGGCGAGGACACGGCCGAACAGCTCGACGCTGCGACAAACGGCAACCTGGTGACCTTCAGCGCAGAGGGCTTCTCCGCCTACGCCATCGTGCAGGGGCCCGAACCCTTCCCCGTGGAATGGTATCAGATCACCTCCGTCGCCGAACTGCTTGAGCACAGCGAGAGCGTCTATATCGGTCATGTCGATGGCTACTATTTCAAGAACAGCCTGGTCACCGATTCAAAGCGATCCGGCATCGCAAAGACCACGTCCGCCAAAGCCGTTCCCGATGTCGCCAACGGCGCGACCCCCTATACCTTCGTACAGGCGGACGACACGGGCACGAAGTTCAAGATTTACTGTGCCGACGACAAGTACATCAGAAACCCGAACAACAACAGCCTGACCTTCTCCAACCAGGCCAACGCCACGGCGTTCACCCTGACAGATAACGGCGACGGTTCATTCACGCTGAACAACGGCCAGTGGTACGTGAACATGCAGGGCGGCGCCAACGGAAAACGCTTCTGCGCGTACAACACCGCCGGCGATGTAAACAACAATCTCAAACTCTGGTATTGCGTTGAGCCCGAGGGCGATCCCTACAAGCTGGACGGCGTGTCATACGGCCTGATGAACTGGATCGGCGGCGTTACGGGCAGGGCCATGATGGCGGAGGAAAACGGCGGCGCCCTGGCCGCCAAGCCCCTGACCGTCATGACGCAGAAGGACGACCAGGACGACAAGCTCTTCGTTCCCAAGGAAAGCGATATCACCATGTGGACCTTCGAGTGGCTCGGCGGCGACAAGTACTGCCTGAAAACCACTGTGACGGTCGACGGTGCCAGCGTCGAAAAGTACCTGCAGGTCACCGGCAGCGGGCTCGCCCTTGTCACGGAGCCGGATGCCGCGTGCGAGCTCCAGGTCGTCCCCGGCAGCGGAGCCCACGCGGGGCAGATCTGCCTGAAGTCGGGCAGCACCACCCTGACCTACAGCGGCACGGTGGAAAACGGTTTCTCCGTCGGCGGGGATGTGGGCAGCGAATGGCTGTACCTGGTCAATCCCTCCGAGCTGACCTCGGACTACTTCCGGATCTATTCCGCTGAAAAGGTCAGCGTGGCGGATGAGGCCGTGACCAACGGTTCCCGGGTCATCCTCTACTGCCGCGTGTGGAACGACACGAAAAAGGAATACGAGTTTTACGCCGTGGATTACAACGGCAAGCTGGTGCGCTGCTACGAGAGCGGCGATGAGATCCAGTGGGTGGGCGGCCAGTTCAACACCATGCTCTGGAATTTCGTCGAATACTACTACGAGGGAACGACGACGCCGAACAACTACTACGAGCTGTACAACCAGTACGCGGAGCGCTTTCTCGCGCCGCAGGTGACAGACGGGCAGATCGTCTCCCCCGACACCATCGGCCTCAACCTGAACGGCCGCCAGAGCGGCGCCTTCTACACGACGATCGTGGCCTGGGACGATCCCGGATACGCCTACGCCTGCCTGAAAGCGGACACCCAGAACGGCGAGATCGTTTCGATCCCTTATGTCAAGGCGCACGAAACCCCCGACGCGGTGGACTTCGGCTTTGCCATCGTGCAGGATCTGCCCGTGGATGACGAGCTTACCACCGTGCCCACCGTGGACCACGAGCAGTACGGCATCACCATGCGGATCATCGACATCGCGACCCGCGAGGAGATGAGCAATTTCCTCGGAAACAACGAGGGCGGCGCAGTCACAACACTCCAGCAGGGCCTGCTGTCCACCGACCTCAAGGACGACGGCTTCCCCACCGCAAAGGGCGGTTCCCTGGCTCAGCTGTACAACGGCTCCACGCAGGTGAACCACCTCTTCATCCAGAGCACATACAGCGGCAGCGGCTATTTCGAGTACGACAGCGCACAGAACTACGCTTATCTCAACGGAACCGATTTCATCGTCTACAACGAGATCGCCACCTACGACCTGGACGGCAGAAAAACCCTGAAGCACGGCCAGTTCTTCCCCTTCAATCCGATCGAGGCCGGCCTCTTTGCCTCCGTCAACGGAAAGAACCTTTACGACGTACTCGGACGAGAGCTCAATGATAACGATCCGAGGAAGAACGAGCGCCTGTACCTGATCAGAAACCAGGACTGCTATTTCGCCGTGGACCTGGAGGCCAGCTTCGTGCAGACCGCCGACGGCCTGGACGCCTGGGGCCACGACATCATCTATCAGTTCACCGGCGACGACGACTTCTGGCTCTACGTGGACGGCGAGCTGGTGATCGACCTGGGCGGCATCCACAGTGCGGTGCCCGGCAGCGTCAACTACAGGACCGGCGAGGTGAACGTCAACGGCACCCACACCACGCTGCGGGATCTGTTCTACAACAACTACAAGGGCCGGGGCCACAGCGACGCGGAAGCCCAGGCATACGTCAACGACATCTTCATCCAGAACAATCAGGGCCAGTGGATCTTCAAGCCGGACACCACCCACACCATGCGGATCTTCTACATGGAGCGCGGCGCCGGCGCGTCCAACCTGCACATGCGCTTCAACCTGGCTTCCGTGAAGCCCGGCACGGTCCTGCTGAGCAAGAACCTCACGGGCGTGGACACCACCGAGTCCGTGCTGGCGGAGTTCGCCTACCAGATCTTCTACACCCTCAATGACGAGGACGGGGAACTCATCCTGCAGGACGAGCAGAGCGCAAACGTCACCTACAAGGACACCACCACGGCGGTGGATTTCAGGGACACCTACACGGTCGGCGGCATCACCTACAACAATGTGTTCGTGCTGAAGCCGGGCGAAACCGCCGTCATCGATTTCAACGACCTCATCATCGCCGGTTCGGCGGACGATGTGAAGTATCGCATCGTGGAGTGCGGCGTCAACACCGACGTCTACGAGTCTGTAAAGGCCAACGGCACCACGCTGACGGGAACCCCCGCCACGCTGCCCGACGGCTCCTCTGTTGAGGGGTGGGAGGATTACGGCATCGACTATGCCTTCTCCACGGATCGCAACGCCGTGACCTACGAGAACAAGGTCAATCCCGACGCCCTGCGTCCCCTGACCATCAAAAAGCGCCTGTACCAGGAGGACGGCCAGACCGAAATCACCTACGATGAAGATCAGACCATCTTCAGCATGCGTCTCTACCTCAGCACGGAATCCGCGGATCAGCTGTCCGGCGCCAACATGTACACCTACCATGTCAAGGACCCGGACGGGAATTACTGCAGGTGGGATTCGGCCAATCAAAGGTTTGTCTCCCTCGGCAAGACCCAGTACAGCGACCTGACCGAGGATGAGAAGACGGCCGCAAGCTTCTCCACGTCCATCAACGGCTCGATCTCCAAGATCCCCGCCACCTATGAGGTCGAGGTCCGGCAACTGCTGGCCGGCACCAAGTACCGCGTCGAGGAGCGCCCCTACGAGATCCCCGACGGCTACTCCTTCCAGAGGTACGACTACACCTCCGGGTCGATCGTGACCACTTCCAATGGGCCCGGCGTGCAGGATACGATCGTGGCCGATCAAAACGTCCCCGATGCCCACGTCGATATCTGCAACCTGAAAGGTTTCGGCCTGCGGCTCAACAAGGTCTGGTCCGACGCGGCCTTCATGGAAGAGCGCGAACCCACTTATTTCGCGGTCTTCGCGGAGGACGGCAGCGGCAATCTGACGCTGGTGGACAGCCCCGAGAGTTCCGTGCGCCGGCTGGCCTACGGGGAGAAGACCCTCTATTGGTACTACCTGACGCTGCCGATCAGCGGCGTGGCCTTCGATCATTACCGAATCCGCGAAGTGACCCTCTCCAACGACAATCCGACCATCGGCAGCGACGGCGTCGTGACGGACTACGGAACGGTCACACCGATCCGTGACTACGGCGAGATCCAGCTGAGCGGCCGGCAGAAGGGCGAGACGGAGTCCGGCTCCTTCACCTACACGGTCGTCTATGACGAGGGCACCGTCAGCACCGACTCCAATGTCCGGGTGGACACCGTCACCAACGGCCGCCCCGGCGTCGCGCTGAAGAAAGCGGACTGGGACTGGGCCGATCTGCCGGGCGCAGCCTTTGTCCTGGGCGACCAGGACGGCCACGAAATCAGCGATTTCGTCTCGGACAGCGACGGCATGATCGCCCTAGCTTTCCTGAGAGACAACGTGGTGTACACCCTGACCGAGACCGGAGCCCCCACGGGATATTACGGCATGGACGGCGCCCTGACCATCAGCTTGACCGACAACGGCGTGGTCGTCGGAGGCACTGTGGCCGAAGACGAGTACAAGCTGGAAACCGGGAGCGACGGCATCCCGACCCTGACGATCCGGAACCGCACGGCCTCTCTGCAGGTCCTGAAGGTGGATGAAGACACATCGAAGCGCCTCGCCGGCGTGCACTTCGCCCTGCACAAACTGACCACGGTGGACGGCGTCACGGACTTCGACATCAACCCGATGGCGGGCTTTGAAGACATCGTGACGAACCGGAACGGCTTGCTGGAGGGGCTCACCCTCGAGACGCTGTCCCCCGGCACGTACCAGCTGAGAGAAAAAACGGTGCCGGAGGGCTACACGGCCCTGCCGGAACACCTGCGGTTCACCATCGGCGCCAACGGAACGGTGACGGTCCTCAACGCCGCCTACCGGAGCTGGCTGACCAAAACCGTGTCAGACGGCCATGTCGACTATGTGCTGGAGATCCGGAACGATCCCATCGATCCCGCAATCGTGACCATCGGCGGCATCAAGGTCCTCAACGGCCGCGACATGCGGGAGGGAGAGTTCACCTTCCTGCTCAGGCCCATCGACGTCAACGGCCAGACCATCGGCCGCATCGCCGAGACCTTCAGCCAGGCCGCGGCGGAGGGCGAACAGAGCCCCTTCAGCTTCGACCCCATCACCATCGATTACGCGGCCTACCGTGACGCGCTGTACCACGACGCGAACGGCAACGCCTGGTTCTACTACGAAGTCCGGGAAGCCGTCAGCGATGTGGCGGACGAGACCGGCTACGACGACACCTCCAAGCTCCGCTACGACACCGGCCGGTACCTGGTGGTGATCCGCGTGTATGAGGAGGATGGCGCGCTGTACGCCGTCAAGGAAGTCCACGAGTATGACGGCGGCGCCGTGCCCGCGCAGTACCAGCCCACTTCCACCGGCATCACGACCTGACGGCGAGGAGAGGCATGGCTGATGGACGAGACGAGCGTCAACCGGGTCCGCGACATGGAAGCGCGCCTGAACCGCCTGTCCGCGTGGCTGGCGTCGGATGAGCCCCTCACGGAGGCTGTCCGGGAGGACGTCCGCACGCTGGACGCGTATTACACAGACGGCCGGTGGCGGGCCGACTACGAAGCGGACGAAGCCGGGGAATTCCCGGCGGACCTCCCCCGGGGCGTTCTCTCCCAGGATGCCCTCTGGGACGCGCTGACCGCGTATGATCAGCGCCTTTCGGAAACATGATTTCATGACAAAACGCCGGTTCTGCCGGCGTTTTGCTGTGTCTTTTTCTTTCGGCGCATGTACGGGTTACTTCGCTTCCAGCCGGTAGGCCTCCACCGTGCCGCCGTTGAGGATCAGCAGGGTGCCGTCCTCGTTCCAGACCATGCCCGGACGGAAATTGCCCGTTAAGCTCGTGCCGAACAGGACCGGCCCCAGGCCCTCCGGGGTTTCCACAGGAACCATCGCCATGGTATCGAGATCCAGCAGCCAGTACCGGCCGGCGCCGCTCTTGCTGTCATCCGTGCAAATCAGCGCGTAGGATCCGCCGGGCGACTGGCAGACGCAGGTGATCCGGGGCGGGTTTTCCTCGGTGATGGTCTGGCAAAACGCTCTCAGGACCGCCATCTCCTCATCCGGCAAATCCGGGTCGGCGGAAAACCGCATGATGATGTCCATGACCGCCTCGTCGCTCCTCCGGATACACAGCGCGTCCGGGTCCTCCTGATCGCGCCGCAGCTCCCAGTATGCGTTGGGATCGGTGCTCTCCGGGGTGATCCGGTTCAGCCGTGACATGTAGAGCCCGGCAGGCGTGATGGAGACCTTTGCCAGATCAGCCGCCGCGGCGGTGGACGTCTGCGCCATGTTGGCCATGCTGCCTACGGTCGACGAGCTGACCAGCACCAGGCCGACGCCCGTCTCCGCGGAATAGCACGCCTGCAAGCCGCGCATCCGGCCGTGCTGAAAGCCGCGCTCATATTTCCAGACGCTTCCCTTCGCCGCGCCGCCCCCGCCGAAGAACGACGAGAGCCAGGACGACGCTTGCTCCGGGTCGAAGCGGATCCACACGTCATGGGTATCCTTTGAGCTCCCGTTGTCGCTGGAGACCATCAGCAGCCAGCTGCCGTCGCGGTCCGGGTACAAGCTGCGGGCCACGCCGGCGACCCCGATGTCCTCCAGCATCAGCTCCGTCTCGCCGGTGGACATGCCAAAGCGAAACAGGCTGAAAGTGTCCGAGAACGCGTTGATCCGGCCGATGAAATACACGTACTCCCCCGTCAGGTCAAACCGCGCCTCCGCCACCACACCGAAATGCTCGCTGTTCATAGCGCTGACGAAATCTCCCCGCTCCTTGGAGCCGCCTTCATAGCTCTGGGCCAGGAACACTTCCCCGGTCTCCGTATCCAGCATTACCAGGTCCTGCGCCACCACCAGCTGGGTCGCCATGCGCTTGCTGCACAGCAGGACATACCGCCCATCCGGGGACCAGGGGAGGCCCTCGTCGGCAGGGAAAGTCCACAGCAGATCGGACCACTCCCATTCAAGTTTCCCGTAGGGATCCCCGGCGCCGCGCTCCGGCGCGGGACGGATCGGGATCACCTGCCCGTTTCGCGTCAGGCAGGCGCTGTCGGAGGTGCGCCAGATGACGGTCTGCCCGTCCGGCGAGATGCCCACCGGCATGCCGTCGAAGTCCTCCCCCGGCGCCTGGATTTCCGCTTTGGTCAGCATCAGCGTCCGGCCGGTGGCGATGGCCTCCCGCAGGTCGGCGTCGTCCGCCAGCGCCGCGGAAACCGCCGCGCACGCCAGCGCCGCGCAGAGAAGCAGGGACAGCATCTTTTTCATCATCAATACCCCCTGTCGTTTTCACGTTTTTCTGGTTTCATGATAACACGGCGCCGCGGGTTTGGCAAGGGCAGCTTCGCGGGCGACTCCACGGAGCGTGGGTTGCTTTTCCGCCGGGGCTGTGGCATCATGGCGGTGAAAGGAGGCGATCCCATGGACCGCTACGTCACCGGCGCGGTCATCCGCAGGCTCCGCGAGGCCCGCGGCCTGACCCAGGAAGAGCTGGCGGAGAGGCTGTTTGTCAGCGGGAAGGCCGTCAGCAAGTGGGAGACCGGCCACGGTTTCCCGGATATCAGCCTGCTGGAACCCCTGGCCGGCGCCCTGGGGGTCTCCGTCATCGAGCTGCTGTCCGGCGCGGACGTCCGGAACGGCAACCGTTCCTCCAACATGCTCCGGGCGAGATGCTATGTCTGCCCGGTCTGCGGCAACGTGATTCGGTCCGTGGGAGAGGCCGTGATCAGCTGCTGCGGCATCACCCTGCCCCGGCTGGAAGAGGAAACCCCGGACCCCGCCCACGCCCCGCGGATCGAGGTGGTGGAGGACGAGTATTACGTCACGGTGGACCACCCCATGTCCAAGGACCACTACATCTCGTTCCTGGCGGCGGTGTCGGATCAGGGCGTTCAGTTCGTGAAGCTCTATCCCGAGGGGAACGCCGAGGCGAGATTCAAGCGCAGCCGTGTTCAGAAGCTGCTGGTGTACTGCAACCGCCACGGGCTGTTCGGCACCAGGCCGGCCCTCCCGCCCCGTGAAACCTGAGCCCCCGCGGAAAAAGGGACCGAACGATCATCCGTCATGACGGCAATCGGTCGGTCCCCTGGCCGCGGTTTTTCTTTTGCGCTTCCTCCGGTTACGGGGAGACCCGCTCGAAGCTGGAGGCGGGCTGCCTGCACACCGGGCAGCGGAAGTCCTCCGGCAGGGGGCCTTCGTGGATATACCCGCAGACCGAGCACTTCCAGACCTCCGCTTTTTCCTCCACCGGCTCATTGAACGACAGGGTCGACAGCAGCAGCTCCAGGGCCTCCTCGGGGAAGCCGGGCTCCCCGACGTGGACCCGCATCTCTTCCAGCAGCCTGTGGACATTGCCGCTCTGGGGCAGCATGTAGCCGGACTCCCGCAGCAGATCCTCCGCCATGATGCGGTTGGATCTCCTGAAGGCTTCCGCCAGCGGCCCCGTCAGCCCGGCCGCCAGGGACTCCTGCTCCGCCTTGCTGTCCACCAGCTGCCGGAGGGCCGCGACCACCGCCTCCGTCTTGGCCTGCTGGGGCGGATAGTCCCGGGGCACGAGGCTGATCGCCCCGGCCGGGCACGCGTCCGCGCAGGCGCCGCAGCCGACGCACTTTTCGGTGTCGATGACGCTGTTCTCCGTGTCGGACGCGCCGGTGGGACAAACGTAGAGGCAGAGACAGTCTTTCTCACACATCCGGACGTTCCGGACCGCCACTTTTTCGCTCATGGGCTCATCCTCCGATCTTCTCGAATTTGCGCCCGGGCACCTTGCAGACCGGGCAGACCTCGGGCCGGTCGTCGCCGATGTACACAAAGCCGCAGATGGTGCACACATACACGCCGGTGTTTTCCAGCATGGCATCCCCCTCCCGGGCATACCGCTCCAGCAGGGACTTCAGGATGCGCGTCACCTTCTCGCTCCAGGTCAGACTGCGCAGCGCCCCGCGGTCGGCCTCCCGCTGCGCGACCGCGCCGGCGGCCGGGTAACCCGCGGCCAGATCGGCGTTGACCAGCTCCAGCAGCCGCTCAAAGGACGCTCCCCCGCCGGCCCCGCCGCGGGCGGTGAACCAGTCCGCCAGCCTGCGGAAGGCCGCGGCCTGTTCCGGTTTGTACTGCTTGTCGCACCCCTTGGCGAGGTTCGTGCACAGCGCGGCGGTTTCGACGGCGGTCAGCGGCTTCAGGTCCCCTTCCCCGCCGGGCGCCGGCTCCTCCGCCGCCTCGGGCTGCGCGGCTCCCGCCGGGGAGAAGTCCGCCTTGACCGCCCCGCACACAGGGCATTTCCATCTCTCGGACAGCTCATCCCAGGGCGTGTTCTCCGCGTCGTCATACACATAACCGCAAATGGAACAAACGTACTGCATCCACATCCTCCTCTCGTGGTGTCCGTTCCTGAAACCAGGTCCTTCGGGTTCATATCAGAAACGCGGGATCCCGCCGTCAGTCCGCAGGATTCCGCGCTTCTCTCGCTTTTCGCATGGCCTCCAGGGCCTGCCGGCCCGCCTCCGTGAGCCAGGGGGACAGAACCGTCCAGTGGGCGTCCATCATCTCGTCCAGGGTCAGGGGATGAAGCGGGCCCGTGCGGACCACGGATTTCAGCCAGGACAGATGGGACAGAAGCAAAACGGACAGAACGTCCCGGCGCGTCCGGCCCTGAAAATCGGGCGACAGCAGGCCCGCGCCGATCAGCTCGTCCAGAACGGGATCGATCTGTCCGTGGACCTGCCGGATGTTGTCGGATTCCTGCGCGCCGATCATCGTCCGCGCCTGGTCATCCAGGAAGAAGAAGGGATTGCGCAGCAAAGACCGGAGCATCCCCGCCAGGATGCCGTTCAGACGCTCCAGCCCCGTCAGCGGCTCCCGGACCATCGTCTCCTCCATGTCGTCGGTCATCAGCGCGCTGACCAGGTCCGCCTTGTGGGGGAAGTAATAGGTCAGGTGGCCGACGCTGATGCCCGCGTCCGCGGCGACGGACCGCATGGAAACATTGCTCACGCCCTGTTCGTTGAAGAGGCGGAGCGCACTGTCCAGGATCGCCTGGCGGGTTTCCCGCGGAATGGCGTTTTTCTTTCCGGGATGATCCCGATCGGCCTGCATGCTCATCTTCGTATATCTCCATGTGTTTACTGTCCTCTCCCATTATGACCCATCGTCCCGCGCCTGTCAAGCCGGAGCGTTCGGACAGTCACGGCTT
>JBGVCH010000070.1:0-7394 GCA_045226335.1 Christensenellales bacterium
TTCACATGACAGCTTTGCTTGCTTGCGCAGGCCGGATGAGGTTATTGCGGCGGTTGCTATCACTGTTCTGTTCATGCGTAAGCCCTGAAGGCCGGCTGAACGGCCCTTTACATCCCGGATCAAACATGGTAAAATGTCCCGAAGCGAGGGGGCGATGCGATGAACCGGAACGAAACCTTTGACGCCAGCCTGATCACCGGCCTGGGCATCAAAATGGCCTGGGCGACCGTGGAGCTGATGTCGGACGACGTGAAGAGCATCCAGCTGCTGGTCTCCGGCAGCCAGGACGACGTGGATGATCTCCGGGTCAGCCAGAGCAACGGCAGGCTGACGCTGGAACAGCCGGCCTACGGGTTCAGCACCCGCATTGCCACCGAGCGCTGGATGCAGGTGACCCTGCGGATCCCCCGGGACTGGCGCGGGGAAGTCCGGGCCTCCACCATGACGGGCCTGCTGCAGGTCCGGGGGCTGGCCGGCACGGACTTCAGCTTCAGCACGGTGTCCGGGACCCTGCGGGTCAACGGCCTGAACTGCATGACCGCCGTGCTCCACACGGTGTCCGGCCTGCTGGATGTGTGCGGCATCGCGGCGGAGAAGGGCGGTCTGCGCACGGTGTCCGGCGACCTGTCCCTGTACCGGGGGGCATTCCGGCAGCTGAAGCTCACCAGCGTCAGCGGCATGGTGGTGGCGGGGCTGGACGAGGCCTTCGAGACCCTGGACGTCAACACGGTGTCCGGCGCCATCGCGATCCAGGCCCCCATTGAACGGGCGAAGATCAGTCTCCGCTCGGTGACGGGCAAGCTGAAGACTGAGGGCGTGGAAAACGGCGACGGCGGCCCGGTCATCAGCGCCAACAGCGTCTCCGGCGGCCTGACGGTCACCCGCAGCGGCATCCCGGCCGACGGCCCGGATTCAGCCGAGGACAAAGAGTAAGCAAGGTATAATAGAGGAGGAAAAAAACATGGCAAGACCCAATTTCGGCGGCTTCGGCGGCGGACAGAACATGCAGCAGCTCATGCGCCAGGCGCAGAAGATGCAGCAGCAGATGGCGGAAATGCAGGAGAAGCTGGAGAGCCAGGAGTATGAGGCGGCCAGCGGCGGCGGCATGGTGCAGGTGAAGGTTTCCGGCAAGCGGGAGGTCATGAGCGTCACCATCAAGCCCGACGTGGTGGATCCCGACGACGTGGAGATGCTGGAGGACCTGGTGAAGGCCGCCATCAACGAGGCGCTGCGCAAGGCCGAGGAGGACCGCGAATCCACCATGGGCAAGCTGGCCCCCGGGATGGGAGGCCTCCTCTGATCCATGGCTGAAGACACGATCGAACCCATCCGGAGAATGGTGACGGAGCTGTCCCACCTGCCGGGCATCGGCGCCAAGAGCGCGCAGCGGCTGGCCTATCACATCGTCAGCATGCCCCTGGAGGAGGTGCGGAACCTGGCCACCGCCATTTGGCAGGGCCGCAAGGAGATCCGCTATTGCTCCGTCTGCGGCAACTACACCGCCGGGGAGCTCTGCGGCATCTGTGCCCAGGAGAGCCGGCACAACGGGCAGATCTGCGTGGTGCGGGACCCCCGGGATGTGGCGGCGGTGGAGCGGATGCACGAGTACGGCGGCCTGTACCATGTGCTCCACGGCACCCTGTCTCCCATGGACGGCGTAGGCCCGGAGGACATCCGGATCCGTGAGCTGACGGAGCGGCTGCAGGCTGGCGGCGTTCAGGAAGTGATCCTGGCCACCAACCCGGACATCGAGGGCGAGGCCACCGCGGCGTATATCGCGAGGCTCATCAAGCCCACCGGGGTCCGGGTGACCCGCATCGCCCACGGCGTCCCCGTGGGGGCCGACCTGGAGTACGCCGACGAGGTCACCCTGTCGAAGGCCATGGAGGGCCGCAGGGAGATGTGATTGGTTTTTCGACGACACAAAAACAGCGCTTTTCCCCTTTCCAATATAATAAGGGAAAGCGCTGTTTTTTGCGTCTGTTCGCGGTTATCCCAGCCTTTGGATGGCGCGTTCCACGTCTTCGACCATCTCGCCGCGGATGATGCCCCATTCCTCCCGCATGATGCGCAGGACTTCCCGGTAGGCGGCGGCGGCGCCGGCTTTGTCGCCCCGGATCTCGCAGATGTGGGCGATGCTGGACGCGCTGTCGGTGAACTTGGGGGAGGGCTGCATGGCCTGGCCCTTCCGGTACCAGGCGACGGCCTCGTCGTATTCTTGCCGCAGGGTGTGGAAGTCTCCCAGGGTCAGGGCCCAGCACCACTCCTGCCCCTCCATGGCTTCCAGTTCCCGGAGCAGGGCGTCGGCTTCTTCTTTTTCACCGGCCGCCAGCGCGATCTGGTAGCGGTACATGGGGACGCGGAAAGTGTGGTCGATCCGCGCCAGCTCTTCGAGCCGGCTCCGGGCTTCGGCCAGCCGCCGGTCGTCGATCAGGTTGTCCAGCAGCCACATGAGGGCACAGCGGTTCTCCGGGTTCCGGTCGCAGTAATCGCTGAACCACGCAATCAGGGCGTGATGATTGCGGACGTTCCAGTCGGGGATGTGGCTGCCCCAGGCGTTGGCCAGTTCGCTGACGGCGTCCTTGTCGCCGCCGGTCTTCTCCACGGCCTCCTTCGCGTGGGACACCGCCAGCAGGCGGTACTGCTCGGCCTGGCTGTTACAGAGCTTGGCCAGCGCCAGGGCTGCCCGGCCCGCGAAAGCGGGGTTCTCCCCGATGGCCCGGAGCTGCTGCTCGATCTGGCGCTCTTCCGCCTCGTCGAACAGGCCGTGGTCCTCGATGCGGTTCTCGATCCGGTCCAGCTGCTGGTCCGGGGTCATGGCGAAGAGCTGGTCGATGGTGACCCCGAAGTACACGGTGATCTCCGGCAGCAGCTGCACGTCCGGCACGCTGTTGCCGCACTCCCATTTGCTGACGGTTTGAGGGGTCACGTTCAGCGCGGAGGCCAGGGCCTCCTGGGTGAGCCCCCGGTCGTTCCGCAGGCGGCGGATTTCCTTTCCCATTTCCATCACGGTTTCCTCCTGTTCTTCCGTTTACGGTCTCATCATAGCAGACCGGAGGGCAAAAAGCCAGCGACTGTCGCGGGGACCGACTCGCGCGCCGGTTGTTTTTCACTTCCGGAAACCCGGGACAGAGCAGGAAAAGAAGAAAAAAGAAAAAGAAAAAACAAAAAAACTGCCACCCCCGTTCGGTGGTGCGTATAATGGGATGTCAGGACGATGAAAGCCTGACAAAAACGAGATTCCCGTCGGACAAGCCGGCGCCGGATAAGAGAAGAAGAGGAAAGAGGTAGAAAACCATGAAGAAACTGATTGCGATCCTGATTGCCGCGATGACTGCGATTTGCCTGATGATCCCCGTATTCGCCTCCGCCGAGGTGACCCAGCTCCCCTCCACCATGTGGGTCAACTGCTCCGACGGCAAGAAACTGAACGTCCGCGCCGAGGCCGGCACCAACGGCAAGCTCCTGTACCGGATCGAGTGCGGCACCCGGGTGGAAGTGGTCTACACGGTTGACAGCGCCAAGGGCTGGGCTTATGTGATCCCCCAGGGCCACAAGGAAGGCGGCTTCGTGATGACCAAGTTCCTGGTGGCGAAGCAGCCCGGCAAGTATGAGATCACCGAGCGCTCCGACAACTTCCGCGCCGTGACCCCCTACTACGTGACCGCCAAGGCCCTGAACAACCGGACCGACAACAGCGTGGGCCTGCGCACCTCCCCCAACAAGACCGCGAAGATGATCCGCCGCCTGGCGGCCGGCGAACGCCTGCAGGTGGTGGCCGTGGGCAAGACCTGGAGCAAGGTGATCGACCCCCTCACCGGCAAGACCGGCTATGTCGCCAACGATTACATGAGCCGTCTGTGATGGCGGATGCCGACCCAAACCCATCGGGCAGATGGTTGAGAATAGATTCAAAGACAGGCTGACCGTTACCCGGCCTGTCTTTTTCTGTGCGATCCGGGTTTTCCCGGAGACTCCCGAGGAACACAAAGTGGTAATTCGGTTGACGGGCAGGTGAGATTTGAATGGAAAAGTGGTAAACGGACAGATGAAACGGCGGAAAACAGTCAACGAAGTGGGGAACAGAGAGGAAAAGACTGATGCCCCGGCCGCGATGGTGTGACCCGTGGGCCTGCCCCGGCCCGTCGGGAACGGGGATCTAGCGCCGGCCGGATGAGGGCATTGCGGCGATTGTCATAACGATTCTCTTCATGCGCAAAACGTTGGCCTGCCCAAAAACCGCATTGACAAGGCCCGGCGAAAACACTATAATGGGGACGTGCAAGAGGCAGTCCGTTTTGGTCATGGTCAGATGACCGGGTACCGTCCTTAACGGCATGCTGACAAACCGCATACAGATTGGAGGAGGAACCCCAATGGCTGTCAAAATGACCGTTGACGGCAACACCGCCGTCAGCCACGTCGCGTATGCGTTCAGCGATGTGGCGGCAATCTACCCCATCACGCCCTCGTCCCCCATGGCCGAGGTCGCCGACGTGTGGGCCGCCGAGAATCGGAAGAATCTCTTCGGCCAGACCGTCAAGATCCAGGAAATGCAGTCCGAAGCCGGCGCCGCCGGCGCTGTGCACGGCGCGCTGTCCGCAGGCGCTCTGACCACCACCTTCACGGCGTCTCAGGGCCTGCTGCTGATGATCCCGAATATGTACAAGATCGCCGGTGAGCTGACCCCGAGCGTCTTCCACGTGAGCGCCCGCGCGCTGGCCTACCACGCGCTGAACATCTTCGGCGACCACTCCGACGTCATGGCCTGCCGCCAGACCGGCTTCGCCATGCTGGCGTCCAACTCCGTCCAGGAAGCCCACGACATGGCCCTGGTCGCCCACATCGCGACCCTGAAGAGCTCCGTGCCGTTCCTGCACTTCTTCGACGGCTTCCGCACCAGCCATGAGATCCAGAAGATCGACGCCGTCAGCGCCAAGAACGACTACGAAGAGCTCAAGGCCCTCGTGCCGTGGGACAAGATCGATGAGTTCCGCGCCCGCGCCCTGAATCCGGAGCATCCGCATCAGGCCGGTACCGCCCAGAACTCCGACATCTACTTCCAGGGCCGTGAAGCCTGCAACGCCTTCTACAATGCCGTTCCCGGCATCGTGGAAGAGGTCATGGACGACGTGGCCAAGGTCACGGGCCGTGCCTACAAGCCCTTCCAGTATGAGGGCGCTCCGGATGCCGACAAGGTCATCATCGCCATGGGCTCCGGCTGCGACGCCATCCATGAGACCGCCAACAAGCTCAATACCATGGGCTACAAGGTTGGCGTGGTGAAGTGCCACCTGTACCGGCCCTTCTCCGTGGAATACCTGATGAAGGCCATTCCCGCCTCCGTGAAGAAGATTGCCGTGCTGGACCGCACCAAGGAATCCGGCTCCCTGGGCGAGCCCCTGTACCTGGACGTCTGCGCTGCCCTGATCGAGGCCGGCCGCACCGACATCAAGGTCGTGGGCGGGCGCTATGGCCTGGGCAGCAAGGAATTCACCCCCACCATGGTCAAGGCTGTGTATGACAACCTGGACGGTGAGATGAAGAACCACTTCACCGTGGGCATCGAAGACGACGTGACCGGCACCTCCCTGAAGCTGGGCGAGACCTTCGCCGCGGCCCCGGAAGGCACCTCCGCCTGCATGTTCTACGGCCTGGGCTCCGACGGCACCGTCGGTGCCAACAAGAACTCCATCAAGATCATCGGCGACCACACCGACAAGTACGCGCAGGCCTACTTCTTCTATGATTCCAAGAAGTCCGGCGGCCTGACGGTCTCCCACCTGCGCTTCGGCGACACCCCGATCCAGAGCCCCTACCTCATCGACGTGGCTGACTTCATCGCCTGCTCCAACCCCGCCTATGTCACCATCTATGACATGGCCAAGGATCTGCGGGACGGCGGCACCTTCCTGCTGAACTGCCAGTGGAGCCCCGAGGAGCTGGACGCCCGTCTGCCCGCGAAGATGAAGAACACCCTGGCGAAGAAGCACGCCAACTTCTACATCATCAACGCCATCGACCTGGCCATCAAGGTGGGCATGCGCGGCCGCACCAACACCACCATGCAGGCGGCCTTCTTCAAGCTGGCGGAGATCATCCCCTATGAGGATGCCGACAAGTACATGAAGGAAAAGGTCGTGGCCTCCTACGGCAAGAAGGGCCAGGACGTGGTCAACATGAACTTCGCGGCCATCGACGCGGCCCTGGAAGGCCTGGTGAAGGTGGACATCCCCGCCAACTGGGCCACCACCACCGAAGGCGCCGAGCCTGTGAAGGTCGCCGGCACCACCGAGTACTTCGATACCTTCGTGGATCCCGTCCTGAAGCAGGAAGGCAACAGGCTGCCCGTCTCCATGCTGGATCCCCGCGGCATCGTGCCCACCGGCACCACCAAGTTCGAGAAGCGCGGCATCGCCGTGGCCGTCCCCGAGTGGCAGCCTGACCTGTGCGTCTCCTGCGGCTACTGCTCCGTGGTCTGCCCCCACGCCGCCATCCGCACGATCTACACCGCCGACGGCACCCAGGTGCCCGAAGGCTATGTGACCAAGAAGGGCATCGGCAAGGAGTTCACCGGCCTGCAGCTGCGTGTGCAGGTGTCTCCGCTGGACTGCACCGGCTGCGGCAACTGCGTGGATGTCTGCCTTGGCAAGAGCAAGGAAGATCCCACCAAGAAGGCCCTGGTGCTCAAGCCCCTGGATTCTCAGCGCAAGGAAGAGGCCAACTGGGAGTTCGCCATGACCGTGCCGGAGATCGCCGACCGCATCACCAACAAGGCCACCGTGAAGAACAGCCAGGCTCTGAAGCCCCTGTTCGAATTCTCCGGCGCCTGCGCGGGCTGCGGCGAGACCCCCTATGTCAAGCTGGTGACGCAGCTCTTCGGCGACCGCATGATCATCGCCAACGCCACGGGCTGCTCCTCCATCTACGGCGGCTCCGCTCCCACCTGCCCCTACACCACCAATGAGAAGGGCTTCGGCCCCGCCTGGTCCAACTCCCTGTTCGAGGACAACGCCGAGTTCGGCTTCGGCATGAACCTGGCTGTGACCCAGCGCCGCGCCAAGCTGGCGGAGGTCGTGGAGAAGGTCACGGAAGTCGGCAAGGACGAGGCCATCGTCGCGGCCGCCAAAGAGTGGCTGGAGAACAAGGACAACGCCGAGGGCTCCCGCACGGCCGGCGATAAGCTGGTTGCCCTGCTGGAGGCCAAGGACGGCGGCGCCGAGCTGAAGGAATTCATCCTGGCCAACAAGGACCTGCTGACCAAGAAGTCCATCTGGATCTTCGGCGGCGACGGCTGGGCCTATGACATCGGCTACGGCGGCGTGGACCACGTGCTGGCTCAGAACCAGGACGTCAACATCCTCGTGCTGGACACCGAGGTGTACTCCAACACC
>JBGVCH010000071.1:0-7394 GCA_045226335.1 Christensenellales bacterium
TGAAGACTGAGATGTTTGCCTGCCGGGCACCCTTCCTTCCCCTGAAAGGGGAAGGGGGACCGCCACAGCGGTGGATGAGGTTGGTTCCCCGCGATGGTGGATGAGCTCTTATGCCCTTCACGCCCCGAACATCCACTCCACGACCTTCACGATCCATTCCGACCAGAAGACCATGTCATGGATGCCCGGGCCCTCCCGATAGACGTGCGGGACCTTTTCAGCCTCCAGGAAGCGGTGCATATCGCGGTTGGCTTCAATGAGGAAGTCCTCCGTGCCGCAGCAGAGATAGAGGCCGGGGAGTTTTCTGCCGGCGGCCTTCAGCTTCTTCACCTGGACCTCCGGGTTGCCGTCGCTCTCCAGCACGTTGTCCAGATCGCCGAAGCAGGCGCGGTAGTAGTCGTAGTTGGCCATGCCGTTGTCCTGGCCCGGCTTCATGCCGGCGATGCCGCGGACGATGAAGGCGGAGGACAGGCAGCCCGCCTTGCCGAAGACGTCGGGGTAGGCCAGGGCGGTGTGCATGGCGCCGAAGCCGCCCATGGACATGCCGGCGATGCAGGTGTCCTCCGGGCGCAGAGCCAGTCGGAAGGTCCTGCGGACATAGTCCACCAGCTCTTCCCCCACCATGGACTGGTACGCGCTGCCGGTGGCGGCGCCGTTGAGGTAGAAGGAGTTCTCCGCCGTGGGCATCACGATGGCGAAATTGTACTTCTCCGGCAGTCCTTCCGGAACCCAGTTCCCGGACCGGCCGGTGTAGCCGTGGAGGAGGAAGAGGGTGCGCATGGGGGTCTCAGGCGCTTTCTGGCCGATGTCCAGGCGGTAGTCGTTGGGGATGAGCATCTCGAAGGAAGTCATCCGGCGGAGGCAGTTGGAGAAATACTCGATGCGGTAGTAGGCCACGGCACGCCCTCCTCTTTCGCTTTTTCCCGGCGGTTTCCGGGGCTTTCGCTGCGGTGGTTCCGGTACAGAAAAACCGTTCCGCCCCTGCGTTTTCGCAAAGACGGAACGGTGATGAACACATTCCGCGGTACCACTCTGCTTCCCCTCCGCACGGCGGAAGGGCGCTCGGCCGCGCTGTATCGGGCGCGTCCCGCCGGTGTCTCTCCGGCCACTCCCGGGCGAGCGGTCCCTCCTGCGCGGCCGCCTCGCACCTGCCGGCGGCTCTCTGAACGCGGGACGAAGGGACGTTCCCGTTCACCGTGTGTGACAGAGTATACCATCGGTCGGTGAAAAAGGCAAGCATTTTCTTCCGACGAAGGGCGAGAGCGGGTTTTCCCGCTTTACCTCACTTTTCTGCCGCACATGGAGCAGAAGACGGAATTGGCGCGCAGGGCATTGCCGCAGCCGGGGCAGAACCGGGGGCCGTCGATCGGCTTGACCTCCTGGACCGGCGCTGCGGCGGGGGTTTGCTCAGCGGCGGGATTGCTGTACCGGTCCGGCACCGCGGCGGGCTTTTCGGGCTGCGGGGCCGCCGGGACCAGGTTGCCGTAACGGTCCGGGACGAGCGCCGCGGGTTTCTCGGGCTGCGGGGCCGCGGCGGGCTTTACGGGTGCCGGGGCCGCCGGGACGAGATTGCCATACCGGTCCGGGACCATGGCGGGCTGCTCGGGCTGGGGGGCTGCGGTGGGGTTGCCGTACCGGTCGGGGACAGCAGCGGTGGGTTTTTCAGGCCGCGGAGACGGGGCGGGCTTTACGGGCGCCGGGGCCGCGGCGGGAATGCCGTACCGGTCGGGAGCTGCCGGGGCCGGGGCGGGCGCGGGGACGAGGTCCTCGGTTTCGCCG
Organism: Christensenellales bacterium; assembly: GCA_045226335.1. Classification (GTDB taxonomy): domain Bacteria; phylum Bacillota; class Clostridia; order Christensenellales; family Aristaeellaceae; genus RUG11272. The sequence goes on from JBGVCH010000071.1 coordinate 1,780, forward strand.
GATTTGCCGGAGCCCGGGCCCGGGTCCTTCGGCCGCTTTGCCTTGCTGCGCTTCACCAGCAGCAGGGTCAGGACGGCGCCGCCGGCCAGAAGGAGCACACCGATGACGATGAGCACAATGGTGGTGGTGCGATGCCAGATCCCGCCGACGGCGGCTTCGGCACTGCCCGTGGAGACGGTCATCGAACCGCTGACGCCTCTGGACGGGATCTTCCAGCCGTACCGGCCTTCGATCATGCTGTACAGATCGATGGTCCCTGTTTCGGAGACAGGCGCGGAGAACAGGTACTCGCCGCCCTCGTAGAACTCCACCTTCTCGTCCGCGTATTCCGCGCCGAAATCGGCGGTCACGCTGACGCCCATCTCCATCTCGTCGATGCTGTCGATGATGGCGTCGCTGACCTCGCTGGCATTGGCCACATCCGTGTACTGTCCGCCGGTGGCCTCAGACAGCTTCAGGAAGGCGGTGATGCTGTCGCTGCCCGTTCCGATGGAGTAGATGCTGATGGCGCTGCGGTCGCTTTCGCCCAGGACGCGGCTGTCGGAAGCCTCCAGGTCCACGTCGATGGACGCGTTGTACAGCGCGGCCATGACATAATCCAGGGTGTAGTCGGTGTAAGGTTCCGGATCCAGCGGCGGCGCGTCGCCCATGATGATGATCATGCGCCGGGCGTTGTCCCGCCAGCCCAGCTCTAGGGTTTTCATCAGGCCGGAGTAGACCGTCTCCGGATCATCGCCGCCGTACCCCGTGTTGAGGTCGTTGATGGCTTCGACGATGGCCCCACGCTCGCTGGTGAAGTCCAACTGAACCTTGACCGGGTAGTCGTAGGACCTTCCGGTCCGCTCGGAAAAGTCGCGGTAATCCACCAGGGCTACCCGGTAGTTGTCGGTTTTGTCCTCCAGCACGTCCAGGATGGCCAGCATGTTCTTCCGCGCGTCGTCGATGTCGTCGCTCATGGATCCGGTGGTGTCGATGACGAAGCAGAGGTCCAGGGCAACGCTGGTCTGCCTTTTCTCTTTGGAGGGCGTGCGGTCTTTCACGCCCAGCACTTTTTTGAGGGCAGCGTCCAGGTTCAGCAGGGAGCTGTGACCGGCCGTGTAGTAGAAGTCCTCGGTGGCCGTGCTGATCAGGATTTGCTTCACCTGGGGGCCGGAGAGCTTCGAGTGGGCCGCGAAGAGCATGCCGGCGGCCGCCGTCACGTGGGGCGTCGCCATGGACGTGCCGGACATGGTGTCGTATCCGGTGGCATAGCAGGCGTAAATATCCTCGCCCGGTGCCACGATGTCCACCCGGTCGCCCACGTTGGAGAAGCCGGAATACGCATACTTGGTCTTCTGGCGGCTGGAATGCCGGTTGTCAATGCCGATGGAACCGACCACGATGATACGGCCCATGACCGCCGGCTCGTCGATCAGGTTGAGGAAGTTGTTGTACTTGGCCAGAGCACGGCCGCTGTCACCGGCCTGGAACAGCTTGCCGGTGGTGGAGTAGCCGTAGGTGGCGTTCTCGTCCCTGTAGTAAGTGATCTGGTTGTTGTTGCCGGCCGCCACGCAGATCACAAAATCCTGCTCGCCCTTTTTCTGCCGGTCGGTGATGATGCGGCTGAGCATGGCGCTGGCCAGGTCCGCCTGGGTCTGCAGATGGTTCAGGGCGTTCCGGTTGCTGCGGCTGGCGGCAAAGCCGATGAGCCGGGAAGTGTTCTGACTGATGTTGATGGCGCAGACGCCCTGGTTCAGCAGCTCCCGGATGGCCGCGACATAGGTGAAGGCCGTGTGGTAGCCGGAGGTGTTGGACCGATCGCTGCAGGTGGCGTAGACCACGGGGGCGTGTCCGGCCATGATGCCCGAGATGCCCACCGAGTCGGATTCCCATCGCGCGCCCATGATACTGGACACGTGGGTGCCGTGATCCTCCCCGGTGTAGCCCGCGTTGGTGATTTCCCTGACCGTGGTGCGGCCGTTGTCCGGATTGCGGGTCACAACGTACCCCGTGATCAGATTGTTCAGGTCCTCATGCTGGAAGCTGGGCACGCTGTCGATCAAACCGACCTTGACATAGCCCAGCTCATTCCGGTGGGTCCATGCGGCGGGAGCGTGGATCGCCTCCACACCCCAGTTGTACCCGCGGGGGACGTCCATGTCCCAGCTGGCACCGCCCCAGTTGTCGGTGGGATAATAAACCGAGGGTTCCGTCCCCTCGGTATCCGCCTCCGCCGCAGCCGTCGGGATCAGCCCGGAGATGATGTCGTCCTCGTCCGACTCCACCACGGGATTGAGGAACACATTCTCCACGATGTCGCTTTTCCGGATCTGATCCATCAGCGCGGTGATTTCGGCGTAGGTCATGGCGCGGTTAAAGCGCAGCACATAGAAGCCCAGGTCCTCCATGGTTGAGTCGCTGATGACAGCCTCGTAGGACTCCGCCAGGCTTTCCACGGAGGAGCGCGACGCGGACAGCCTCGCCATCAGCACCAGTTCCCGGTTGACAAAGATGATGCCGGTATCCGGGTCCACGGTGACGTCGGGATAATCCTTGGCGCGAACGGCCGGGTCGATCTCGTCGGACAGGACGATCTCCTCGCCCGTTCCCTTGGGCAGAAAGACGATCAGCAGGATGACGCCCAGGAGAAGAACCGCTCCCACCGAGCCCAGAATGATCCATAGCTTTTTCTTGCTCACGGCATGTACCCCCGTTCCGTTCCAGGACAACAAAAACAGTCAACACGGTTTGACGCTGGCCTTATTGTACGCCGCGGGACCGGGGTTTGTCAAGACCGGATTCGCCTGAACCGGCGCAGCTCACGAAAACCGGTCCGGCTCGTCGGAGGCGTCGTCGTCCTCGTCCTTTTTCCGCAGGGTGACCATGACCATGAACACTGCGGCACAGGCGACGGCCCCCAGCAGCCGCAGCGCGCCGGTCCAGCGGAAGTCCACCCGGAAGGCCGTGAAGCCAAGGTAGAAAACGCCCACCAGCGACGCGATGGTCAGCATGACCCGGACGATCATCCAGCCCAGGCTCCCGAACATGGCCATGACGGATTTCAGCATTTCTTTCGCTCCTCTTCGTGAAAAGCGCCGCTCCTGTGAGGGCGGCGCGGATCGTCACTTGCTGGCGTGGAACAGGAAGCGCTGGTAGCGGGCCTTGTCGGCGTCGCGGACCATGATCTCCAGCTCCTCGTCGCCCATGACCGTGTTGCGGCCGGCGGCGTAGAGAGCGTCCACCCGCTCCCGGACCTTGGCCACCAGGGGATCGCTCTTGTCCACCGCCTGGTCGTCCTTCAGGCCGAAATACCCGTTGAGCCAGTGGGCCACCGCGGCCAGGCCGCCGTGGGCGTCCACCGCCACCGACGCAGGGCGGTTCAGGAGCTTGGCGGTGTCGAAGATGTTGTAGATCTCCTCGTTCTTCAGCATGCCGTCGGCGTGGATGCCGGCCCGGGTGACGTTGAAGTGCCGGCCCACGAAGGGCTGCCGCGGGCTGATCTCGATGCCGATCTCCCGCTCCATGAAGTCCGCGATCTCCGTCACGGCGGTCAGGTCCATGCCGCCGTCGTCGCCTCGCAGGCCCATGTACTCCACCGCCATGGCCTCCAGCGGACAGTTGCCGGTGCGCTCGCCGATGCCCAGCATGGAGCAGTTGATGGAGGAGCAGCCGTACATCCAGGCGGCGCCGGCGTTGCTGACCACCTTGTAGAAGTCGTTGTGCCCGTGCCACTCCAGCATACCGCTGGGGACCTCGGCGTAGTGCCGCAGGCCGTAGATGATGCCAGGCACGGAACGGGGCAGGGCCGCACCGTAATAGGTGACGCCATAGCCCATGGTGTCGCAGGCGCGGATCTTCACCGGGATGCCGCTCTCCCTGGCCAGCTCCATCAGCTCGTTGGCGAAGGGCACCACAAAGCCGTAGAAGTCCGCCCGGGTGATGTCCTCAAAATGGCAGCGGGGCCGGATGCCCATGCTCAGGGCGTCCTTGACGATGCCCAGGTACTTGTCCATGGCCTGGGCTCGGGTCAGGTGCATCTTGTTGAAGATGTGATAGTCGGAGCAGGAAACCAGGATGCCGGTCTCCGCCACGCCGGCCTCCTTCACCAGCTCAAAATCCTTCTTGTTGGCCCGGATCCAGGTGGTGACCTCCGGGAACTTCAGCCCCAGGTCCTGGCACATGTGCAGGGCGCGCTTGTCGTTGTCGGTGTAGAGGAAAAACTCGCTCTGGCGGACCAGGCCATTGGGGCCGCCCAGCCGGTTCAGGAGCTTGAACAGATGCACGATCTGCTCCGGCGTAAAGGGGCTGACGGACTGCTGCCCGTCCCGGAACGTGGTGTCGGTCATCCAGATCTCGTCCGGCATGTCCTCCGGCACATGGCGCATGTTGAAGGTGATCTTCGGCACGCTGTCATAGCTGAAGATCTCCCGGTACAGGTTGGGCTCCGCCACATCCTGCAGGCTGTAATGATACTTGTGCTGCATCAGCACGTTGTTCTTCTTGCTGAATTCGGACATCTTTTCCTCCTCGATATGGCGGTGCGCGGCTTCCCGTGGACGCCGCGCTGCTGACCGCGCTTTCTTCCGGCGTTCTTTTACCGCAGCTCTCCCACGAATTCCGCGATGCGGTCCAGGCCGCGCTGGATGTTGTCCATGCTGGTGGCGTAACTCAGGCGGCAGTAGCCTTCCGCCTCGAAGGCCACGCCGGGCACCACGGCCACCTTTTTGGCCTTCAGCAGGGTGTCCGCGAAGGTCATGGAGTCGGTGATGGGCTTGCGGTCATAGCGGTGGCCCAGGATGTGCTTGATGTTCATCATCACGTAGAAGGCGCCCTCGGGCTTGCGGCAGGAGAGACGGGGAATGGCGTTGATGCGGCCGCAGATGGCGTCCCGGCGCTTCTCGAACTGCTGGACCATCTCGCACACGCAGGTCTGGTCACTGTTCAGGGCCACCATGGAGGCGTACTGGGCGGCGGCGTTGGCGTTGCTGGTGGCCTGGGACTGGAAAGCGCCCATGGCGCTGATGACCTCCCGGGGGCCCGCCGCGTAGCCGATGCGCCAGCCCGTCATGGCGAAGGCCTTGCTGACGCCGTTGATGACGATGGTCTGCTTCTTGATCTGCTCGCCCAGCTGCGCGATGGAGACGTGGGTCCGCTGGTCGTACAGCAGCTTCTCATAGATCTCGTCCGCCACCACGAAGAGCTTCCGGTCCACGCACAGGTCCGCCAGGGCCTGCAGCTGGCCGCGGGTCCACACACAGCCGCTGGGATTGGACGGGCTGGTGAGCACGAAGGCCTTGGTGCGCCGGGTGATGCGCCGGACGATCTCGTCGTAGGAGGGGATGAAGGCTTCCTCTTCCAGCGCCGGCACGAACACCGGCACGCCGCCCGCCATCCGCACCATCTCAGGGTAGCTGACCCAGCAGGGGGTGGGGATCAGCACCTCGTCGCCGGGGTCCAGGATGGCCTGGAAGGTGTTGAACAGGCTGTGCTTGGCGCCGCTGGAGACGATGACGTCCGCCGGCTCATAGGTCAGGCCGTTGTCCCGCTGCAGTTTGTCGCAAATGGCCTTTCGCAGCTGCAGGGTGCCGGAGGAGGGGGTGTAGCGGGTCATGCCCAGGTCCAGCGCCTCATTGGCG
>JBGVCH010000072.1:0-22162 GCA_045226335.1 Christensenellales bacterium
GCTGCTGTTGGTCGCGATCGTCTTGCTCTCGCTGTCCAGCAGCGTCCCGTCCTGCGCCTGGTACTGCACCGTGATCGTCGCGTTCTCGGGCATCCTCTGATACGTGAAGGTCACTGAAGCCGGGCTGGCGTTGCCGTAGGCGTCCGCCGTGACCGTGACGGCCCGCTCCGAAATCAGGGTATACCCGTCAAAGTCCCGGGCCACAAAAGTCGCGGAATCGTTGCCCGCGATGGTTCTGGTCTCGGTGTCCAGCACCATGCCGTCCTGTGTCACATACTGGGCCGTCACCGTGGCGCTCTGGGCCTTGCGCTGATACGTGAAGGTCACCGGATCCACGGACGGATTGCCGTAGGCGTCCACCGTCACGGTCACCATTGGAGACGACACCAGATCGTATTCATCGTAAGACTTCGCGTAAACATCCCCGCTGCCGCCGGAAGGGATCTGCTGGCTGTCCGTTCCCAGCACCATGCCGTCCGTGGTGACATACTGCACGGAAACCGTGGCGGACTCGGGATAAGCGGGCGCAGCCGGCACCGGCTCCGTGGAGATGTACAGGTTGAGCGTCACCACCGGGGTGCCGTAAGCGTCATAGCCGTACAGGACGATGGACGCGCCGCCGCTGGTGTCGCCGCCCGCGTTCTTCGGGAAGGTCACCTGGACCTCCGTCCCGGAGATGACCACGCCCTCCTCGCTGCAGGACCACCACGCGTACCGCCCGAAGAGGTCGGCCAGACTGATGGTCACCGTGCCGCCCATGGCGCTGTCCGGCAGCTGGACCCAGTAGTCCACCTCCGACGCGTTGACGCTCTCCGCCAGCGCGGTGGCGCCTTCATCGCCATAAGTCACCGTGATCTGCAGCGAGCTGTCCGCCGACGCGGAAAAAGCCAGCGATACCGCCAGCGTCAGCGCCGCCAGGAACAGAATCCACTTTTTTCCGAACATCGCTTCCGTCCTCCTTCAACCTGCCGTTCCATTGAAGTCTGTATCTTGATCCTGAGCCCGCTTTTGCGGGATTCTTGCAGGATTTTCCCGATTCCCGTCGAACAGTCACCCGGTATCATCAAATCAGAACCCGGAGGCTGCATGGATATGAACGACGCACAGATTACCGAAACCCTGATCAGCAAGGAAACCGTGTTCAACGGGGCCATCATCCGTCTCGAGCACTGGCAGGTGCGGCTGCCCAACGGACACCAGGCCCTCCGCGAGGTGGCCTGCCATCCCGGCGCTTCCGCCGTGGTGGCTGTCGATGACGAAGGCCGCGTGATCCTGGTCCGCCAGATGCGCATCGCCGTCGGCCGGCTCACCATGGAGATCCCCGCCGGCAAGCTGGACAGCGCCGAGGAAGACCCCCTGGACTGCGCCAGGCGCGAGCTCTCCGAGGAGACCGGCCTTGAGGCCGACCGCTGGGAGAAACTGACCTGCATGGAGACAACCCCGGGCTTCTGCAACGAGCGGATCCATCTCTACCTGGCCTTCGGTCTGCACCAGGGCGCCTCCCATCCGGATGAGGATGAGTTTGTGGATCTGACGCGGATGCCCCTCGCGGACGCTGTCCGGAGTGTGATGAACGGGACCTTCCGGGACGGAAAGACCTGTCTGGGCATCATGATGGCGGCCGCTCGTCTGGGTGTTCACGCATAAAACGCAGGGCAGAAATCATTTCTTCCTGCCCGCGGAGATTTTTTGTGCCGGGCACAGGTCCGGCCATGGAAGGACAAGCCCATGAGTGAGATGAGGCGCCTGCTGCGGGCCCTGGCCGACGGGAACGAGCCCGGCGACGTATGGGACTATTTCGCGCGGCCGCCGGTGCTGGAAACGCCGCGGCTGCTGATCCGCCCGGCGAAGATCCGGGACGCGGAGGATGTGTTCCGCTATGCCAGCGACCCGGAGGTGGCCCGCTATGTGCTCTGGAGCGCCCACAGGACCGTGGGGGACAGCCGCGGCTTCATCCGCAGCCTGCAGCGGCAGTACCGGAACGCCCAGCCCTCCTCCTGTCTGGCGGTGCTTCGGAAGACCAACACCGTCGTCGGCAGCATCGGCTTCACGTCCTATCAGCACGAGATCGGGACCGCAGAAGTGGGGTACAGCTTCGCCCGGCCGCTTTGGAATCAGGGACTGGCCACGGAAGCCCTGGAGGCTTTTCTGTCGCTGTGCTTCGACCGCATGCGCCTCCACCGGGTGGAAGCGGTGCATGACGTCGAGAATCCGGCCAGCGGCCGTGTGCTGGCTCATTGCGGCATGAAGCCCGAGGGCGTTCTGCGGCAGCGGGTGTACAACAAGGGCCAGTGGCGGGACGTTCAGCTGTGGTCGCTGCTGCTGGAGGAGTATGAGGCCATGCGCCGCTGATAGACCTCCGGCCGCGCCACCGACCAGCCGAAGAAGCCCTCGGCTCCCTCCGCCCGCTGATAGACCCCGTGGCTGTAACACAAAAGGCCCACCCGCTCCAGGTGCATGGATCCGTCCGCGTCGAACAGGTCGCCGCGCACCTGGACGCTGACCACCTCCGCCAGAAACAGGGTGTGGCTCCCGAGGGGCTTCATCTCGACGACGCGGCAGCCCAGGGAAGCGGGCAGCCCGTCGATGGCCGGGGCGTACCGCAGGCCCGGCATGGGCCGCGCCGTGAGCCCGCAGGCCGCCAGCTTATCCTCGTCCCGGCCGCTGCGGATGCCGCAGTAATCCAGTGCCTTACCGTGGGCGGGGTCCGCCATGTTGACGACAAACTCCCCGCTGTCCGCGATCAGATCATACGAAAACCGCTCCGGGCGGATGCTCACGGAGACCATGGGCGGATGTGAGCACACCGTGCCGGCCCAGGCCACCGTCAGCGCGTTGGGCTTCGCGTCCGGCGCCGTCCCTCTGCAGGACACCAGCACCGCCGGCACGGGCGAGAGCATGCAGCAGGGGTTCAGGCTTCTGTATTCTTCCATAACCAAGTCTCCTTGTCCGTCAGATTCACAGCCGCAGGAGGTACGCATGTACAGGGGAAAGCACGTCCGGCACAAACGTCTGCATCAGCTGATCCGCGGGAGCATCATCGCCGCCGTGGTCATCCTGCTGCTCTGGCCCTTTGTGGAGCCCCGCACCCTGAGTGTGGACCGGCACACCGTCACGGTCCGGGACCTGGACCCGGCCAGCGGCATGCTGAAGATCGTCTATGTCGCGGACATTCACCAGGCCGGTTTCCCGTGGTTCAGCCAGTCGCAGGTGAACGCCCTGGTGGACAAGATCAACAGCCAGGATCCCGACATCGTGCTGCTGGGCGGCGATTACGCGGCCGACCCCTCCGGCACCGAGGCGTTCTTCATGAATCTCCCGAAAATCAACAACAACTACGGTGTGTATGCCGTGCTGGGAGACGCGGACCGCGGGCCGGACACGGCCCCGGAGGACATCGAAAGCCTCCGTAAAGTCATGAAAAGCAAAAACATCACCCTGCTGGTGAATGAGGTCGGCTCCTTCAAGCTGGGCCAGCAGACCATCCGCATCGCCGGCGTGGATCTGGAGGACGTCGGCGGCGAAGCCCGGAACGTCGGGAAGGTCTCGGCCCAGGTCCGTTCCGACGAACTGGTCATCCTCCTGGCGCACAGCCCCGCGGCCATCGACTTCGCGCTGAAGTCTTCCGGCAGCGACGGCGGCAACGGCAAATGGTTCGACCTGGGATTGTTCGGCCACACCCACGGCGGACAGCTGCCCGGCGGTCTCAACCTGTTCGGCATCGCGGAGGATCTGTCGGACCGGACCGTGGGCTGGTTCCAGCGGAACAAGATCGACATGCTGGTCACCCGGGGCGTCGGGACGACTGTCATGCCCATCCGCATTGCCTGCCAGCCGCAGATCCATGTCATCACCCTGCAGGGGAGCAAAAAGTGAGGCTCAGCGGACGCGCAGGATGAAAGTCCCCGTGCCGAACATGGTGACCCGCTGCGCCAGTTTGACCCGATAGCGCCGGTAGGCCGTCATGGCCTTCGCACCGGTCTGTGCTTCCTCCGCCAGCTGAGCCAGCTCCGCCTTCACACTGTCCAGAGGCTCGCATTTCACCGCCACCGGAACCACGTGCACCGCGCTGTAATTCTGCCGGAAGCCCGTCAGGTAATTGTTCTCCGCGAAATAATACTTCTTGTCGTAGAGGTCTCCCAGTTTCTCCCCACGAACGGCCCGGGGGTAAGAGTCCAGCACATAGATCGTGCCGTTCTCCTCAAATTCGTCCACCTGGAGGGTCACCGTCACATAGTGTCCGGTCTCCCCCATGCAGAAAGGCGCCTTGGTGGCCGGGGTACCGGCGGACAGATCCGCCACGGAGAGCGTGGCGTCGTCAAAGCCCATCTCGTGAAGCGCGTCCAGAACGTCGATGACCTCGCCCCAGTTCTGGGAGAGGTTAACCCGTCCCATGATGACCACGCTGCCTTCCGAAGCCCGAACCGTTTCCAACACCCGCTCCGCACTGAAGGATTTGGCCTGCCAGACCATGGAACCCACTAATCCGGTCATCTCCGCCAGGGTGGGATACGCCTCCGCGTCCAGGGGTTCACACAGCAGCCTGGACCGGTTGTAGTTCATGCCGTACTGGGAAGGCCGGTTGAAGTCCGCCATCAGCGTCATGATCTCCAGCAGCGCCTGCTCGGAAAACGCCTGATCCCGGATGTCGAAGGCCACCGACAGGGCGTTGTGCAGCGCCGCGGGCCCGCAGCCGTTCTTGACGAAGGCGGCTTTTTTGATGTATCGGTAGGTGTCGTTGGCAAAGCGTTCTTCACGCTGGGAAACCAGCTGCAAAGAGGCCAGGCGAGCGTCAAACCCCGAGAGCTGTTCCGTCTCTTCCTCCCCGATGGACGCCGAAAAGAGGGCGCACAAAACACAGACGCAGATCAGCAGCAAGCGCTTCATCTCTGTTTGTCCCCCTCTCTCCGTTCTATGACACCGGGAATTATACCTGACACGGCGTGAAATTACAATACAAACCGCCGCATTTTGTCGGTATTTCCCGTGATTCAGCCCCCATCGGACCGTATCGCTCATCCGTCGCCCGCGGTCCGGAATTTGCTCAGATTTCGCTTGACGCGCCTGTTGCGGCATGATATGATAGCTTTGATAATGGGAAGGAATGCCCGATGCTTGCGCGAGGAGGAAAAACTGTATGGATATTCTTGAGAAGCTGTCTCTGGCCGGCCTGGTGCCGGTGATCAAGGTGGATGACGCGCAGGACGCCGTGCCGCTGTGCAGGGCCCTGGCGGAAGGCGGTCTGCCCGTGGCGGAAATTACCTTCCGGACCGCGGCAGCCGAGGAAGCCATTCGCCTGGTCCATGAACAGCTGCCGGACGTGATCCTCTGCGCGGGCACCGTGCTGACCACGGATCAGGCAGACCGGGCGGTCCGGGCCGGCGCCGCGGCCATCGTGTCCCCCGGTCTGAATCCGGAGGTGGTCCGCTGGTGCATCGACCATGATGTCCCGGTCTGTCCCGGCACATCCAGCCCCTCCGACATCGAAGTCGCCCTCTCCTTCGGGCTGAACGCGGTCAAGGTGTTCCCGGCGGAAGCCATCGGCGGGCTGAAGCTCATCAAGGCCATGGCGGCGCCCTACGGCGGCATGCGATTCATGCCCACGGGCGGCATCAACGAGAACAACATGCTGGACTACCTGGCCTTTGACAAGATCATGTGCTGCGGCGGCTCCTGGATGGTGCCCGGGGACGCGGTGAAGGCCAAGGACTGGGGCAGGATCACCGCCCTGACCCGCTCCGCCGTGGACAAGATGCTGGGGCTGGAGCTCCGGCATGTGGGCATCAACAGCGGCGACCCCGACACCGCCCTGCGGGACGCCAAAGCGCTGGCCGCCCTCCTGGGCTGGGAGGTGAAGGAGGGCAATTCCTCCAACTTCGCCGGTCTCGGGTTTGAGTGCATGAAGAAACAATGGCGCGGCACCCACGGCCACATCGCCATCGGCTGCAACAACGCCGCCCGGGCGAAGTGGCACCTCGAGCGACGGGGCTTTGTCTTCGACGAGGACAGTGCGTCCGTCAAGAACGGCAAGCTGGCCACTGTTTATCTCCGGGACGAAATCGCGGGCTTCGCGTTCCACCTGGTCCAGAAATAAGCGCGCTGAAAGGATTGGAGGAAGATACCATGGGAAAGATCATCACGTTCGGTGAAGTCATGCTCCGGCTGAAGAGCCCGGCCTATGAGCGCCTGTTCCAGTCTCCCGTTCTGGAGGCCACCTTCGGCGGCGGCGAGGCCAACGTCTCGGTCTCCCTGGCCAACTACGGGCTGGACACCGCTTTCGTCTCCGTGCTGCCCAAGAACGCCGTGGGCGACGCCTGCATCCGGGAACTGCGGGGCTTCGGCGTGGACACCAGCCGCATCGTCCGCAAGGACGGCCGGATGGGGATCTACTATCTGGAAACCGGCGCCGTGCAGCGGCCCTCCAAGGTGATTTACGACCGGGCAGGTTCCACCATGGCCGAGGCGGTTAGCGGCGACATCGACTGGGACGCGGCCTTTGAGGGCGCCAGCTGGCTGCACCTCACCGGCATCACCCCCGCCATCAGCCAGGGCGCGGCCAGCCTGTCCCTGGAAGCCGTGAAAGCCGCCAAGGCGAAAGGCCTCCACGTCTCCTGCGACCTGAACTACCGCAAGAACCTCTGGAAATACGGCAAGCGGGCGGACGAGGTCATGACGGAGATCGTCCGGTTCGTGGACACCGTCATCGCCAACGAGGAGGACGTGCAGAAGGCCCTGTGCATCAGCGCGGATTCCGCCGCGGCCGTGGACGAGGGAGAGATCAACGTGGAGCTCTACAAGGCCATCGCCGGCAAGGTGATGGAAGCCTATCCCAACGTGCAGCGGGTGGCCATCACCCTGCGGGAGAGCCGCAGCGCCAACCACAACGACTGGAGCGCGTGCCTTTACAACGGCAGGGACTTCTTCCTCTCCCGGAAGTACGCCATCACGGACATCGTCGACCGCGTGGGCGGCGGCGATTCCTTCGGCGGCGGCCTGATCTACGGCCTGAATGTGTACGGGGACGAAAAGCAGGCCCTGGAATTCGCGGTGGCCGCGTCCTGCCTGAAGCACACCATTCCCGGCGATTACAACCGCGTGACCGTCGCGGAGGTGGAGAGCCTCATGAAGGGCTCCGGCACCGGCCGCGTGCAGCGCTGACAGCCGCCGGAAATCCCACGATCCGCGATATGTGGAAGGAGGATCTGCCATGAGAAAAGCCCTGTTCTGCCTCGTCTGCGCGGCCGTGATGGTCTTCTCCTCTGCCGCCACGGTGCTGGCCAAGACCATGCCCGACTATTCCTACGTATACGCCACCCTCAACCGCAGGCTTTCCAGCCGGTCCGGTCCGGGCACGCGCTATGATGACGACGCCCTGACCATCAACAGCATCGGGGACGGCACCAGCCTCCGGGTCCTCTCGAAATCCTTCGACAGCCCCAATGACCGCTGGTGGGTGCAGGTGGAAATCACTTACAACGGTTCCCTGTATCGGGTCTACACCGGGGAGCAGCGCTTCTACAGCCTGAACATGAACGCCATCCCCACGGAATACCAGCTCGGCACATGCCGCGTGAACTTCTCCGTCAGCGACGCCTACTGGGGTCCCGGGACCAGCTACCGCAGGGCCAAAACCGTCCCCGCCGGCACCAGCTGCGCCATCTGGGGCTACGAGGAGAACTACTACGAGGACCGGGACTACATCCAGATCGAGTACTACGACAGCGTCTCCCGCTGCTACCGCCGCTGCTGGGTCCCTGAGTGGGCCGTGGACGACGAGTACATGTACTACGGGTGGCCGTAAGCCGTCCTTTCGTTCAGCAAAACGGCGAACGCTTCAAGCCTGCGTTCGCCGTTTTTTGGTATCTTGCGTTTTGGGAATCTCCGGTTCTGTTCTGATCCGATCCCTCAGGGGTTACCCGATGCTGATGTCGCCGGAGACCGTCGAGACGGTCACCTTCACCGGCGCGCTTTCGGAGAGGCCGATCTCGCTGAATTCCACCGACCCCGAGCGGGTGCTGGTCTTGGCGCAGATCCACCGCACATGCTCAGGGAAGCGCAGATCTGCGTCCCCGCTGACCGTGCTCAGCTTCACCTCAGCCTTCTCGCCGCAGCGCAGATCAACATCCAGATCGCCGCTGACCGTGCTGCCCGTGACGAAGTCGCAGGCCACATCCGCATCCGCGTCGCCGCTGACGGAGCTGATCTTCAGCGCACCGGCGCTGCCCCGGAACCCCGCGTCGCCGCTGGTGGTGGTGACCACGGCGTCGTCCGCGTGGCCGATGACGTCCACGTCGCCGGAAATGCTCTTGGCCGTCAGCTTCTCGCAGCGCAGTCCGTCGTCGGCGCTCAGGTCCACCCTGACGTCCCCGCTGGCAGAGGTCAGGTCCAGGTTCCGGCAGACGACGTTCACGACGACGTCGCCGCTGAGGGAGCTGATGTTCGCGCCGTCCAGCATCCCGGTGGGCACCCAGAGCGTCGCCTTGGCGTCCTGATCCCCGATGCTGCCGACAGAGCGGCTGATGGCACGGCCCAGGCGGCTGAAGAAGCCGCTGCTCGGCTCCACAGGCTCCGCCCCGTGCTCGCTCTTGCTCTCCTGGGTGATGGTCAGGGTGTCTCCGTTCCGGACGGGCAGCAGCACCGTGCGGGTCCCGTCGTGCAGTTCCATGGCGAAGGCGCCCGCCGTCCGCAGCACTTCCACGTCCGCACTCTGGACCTGGATCCGCAGCTTCCTGACCCCGGCCGCGTCAATGCCCCGGCCGGCCGCGCTGTCCTTGCAGAAGGCGTCTTCCGGGAAGGGGTTGACGTGCGGATAATCCTTCAGGACGTCTTCCATGCCCTTGAGGCTCTCCATCACCGCGGCCGCCGCGTCCTCTTCGGAATAGCCGCCGGCCACCATGCCGTCGTACCGCTCCTGACAGTTGTTCATCACTTCGTCCCGCATGGCCTCGATCTCTTCCGTCATCACCAGGTCCTCAAAGAGCAGGTCCACCATCTTTTCCACCGCATTGTCACGCATGTTTCTCTTCCTCCTCCAGCAGCATGTTCAGCAATTCCCTGGTTTCCTTCCATCCGTTGATGTCGTTTCGCAGCTGTTCGCGGCCCTCCCCGGTCAGGCTGTAATACCGCCTGCGGGCGCCGCTCTGTTCGTCTCCCCAGCGGGAACGGATCAGTCCGGCATTCTCCAGCCGCCGGAAGGCCGTGTACAGCGTGGCTTCCTTCATCTCGAACGCGCCGCCGCTGATGGCCAGAACTTCCTGATTGATCCGGTACCCGTAGCTCTCCCCCTCCGCCAGCCGGCGCAGGATGATGCTGTCCGTGTATCCCCGGAGCAAATCCGATGACAGGCTCATTTCCTCACCTCCGTCCTGATCATACCACGATATACTTCGCCTGTCAAGGTATCTCATGAAAAAACTTATCTCGAATTGTCGAAAGGCCTGTTTCTCCTCTGTATTTCCCTTGCAAAACCGGGACCGGGAGGCTACAATGGCATCGAAGAATCTCACTCGAGGAGGACGAAGCATGGACCGCATCGCGATGAAGACACCGCTGGTGGAGATGGACGGGGACGAGATGACCCGGGTTCTGTGGAAGATGATCAAGGAGAAGCTGCTGCTGCCCTTTGTGGATCTGAAGACGGAGTATTACGATCTGGGCCTCCCCCACCGCGATGAGACCGGCGACCGGGTGACCTTCGACGCCGCCGAGGCCACCAAGCGTCTGGGTGTGGCGGTGAAATGCGCCACCATCACCCCCAACGCGGGCCGCATGACCGAATACAACCTGCACGAGATGTGGAAGAGCCCCAACGGCACCATCCGGGCCATCCTGGACGGCACCGTGTTCCGGGCGCCCATTCAGGTGGAAGGCATCCGCCCGGTGGTCCGCACCTGGGAAGCCCCCATCACCATCGCCCGCCACGCCTACGGCGATGTGTACAAGAACACGGAGCTTCAGATCCCGGGCCCCGGGAAGGCGGAGCTGGTTTTCACCGCGGAGGACGGCTCCGAGATCCGGAAAACCATCCACGAGTTCAAGGGCCCGGGCGTCATCCAGGGCGTGCACAACCTGGACGGCTCCATCGCCTCCTTCGCCCGCAGCTGCTTCGCCTACGCCCTGGATCAGAAGCAGGATCTGTGGTTCTCCGCCAAGGACACCATCTCGAAGACCTACGATGCCCGCTTCCGGGACATCTTCCAGGAGATCTTTGACAAAGAGTACAGGGACGCCTTCGAGAAGGCCGGCATCACCTACTTCTATACCCTGATCGACGACGCCGTGGCACGGGTAATCCGCTCCAAGGGCGGCTTCATCTGGGCCTGCAAGAACTACGACGGCGACGTAATGAGCGACATGCTGGCCACCGCCTTCGGCTCCCTGGCCATGATGACCTCCGTGCTGGTCTCCCCGGACGGCAAGTATGAGTATGAGGCCGCCCACGGCACGGTGACCCGGCACTATTACCGCTATCTGAAGGGCGAGGCCACCTCTACCAATCCCACCGCTACCATCTTCGCCTGGTCCGGCGCCCTGCGCAAGCGCGGCGAACTGGACGGCATCCCGGAGCTGGTGAGCTTCGCGGACCTGCTGGAGGCGGCTACCCTGGACACCATCGCCGGCGGCGTCATGACCAAGGACCTGGCCCTGCTGTGGGACGGCGAGGCGCAGAGCGTCACCAGCGAGGAATTCCTGGACGCCGTCGCGGACCGGATCCGCGGCGAGATCGAGGACATGGAGGCCGCCATGCCCGATTTCGAGGTCATCGACCTGGAAGACGAGGACGGCAACACCGCCTCCTACATGATCGTGTACCGCACCGTCCGGGGTGAGGATGAGTACGCCGTACTGCTGTCCGAGGAGGACCCGTCCGAAGCGCTGGTGCTCCGCTGCATTTATGAAGACGAGGACGAGGAGACCTGCAGCTTCGAGGTTCCCGACCCGGAAATCGCCGACGATGTGTTCGCGGAATTCGAGGAGGAGTGCGGGGATCTGTTCGACCAGGACGACGGGGAGGAAGAACCGGATGACTGATTCCGA
Organism: Christensenellales bacterium; assembly: GCA_045226335.1. Taxonomy (GTDB): domain Bacteria; phylum Bacillota; class Clostridia; order Christensenellales; family Aristaeellaceae; genus RUG11272. The sequence goes on from JBGVCH010000072.1 coordinate 11,038, forward strand.
CCATGGTCTCTTCGAAGCGGAAGAAGACGAAGACGCCCCGCTGACCGAGATCGGGCGCCAGCTGTTCCGCGGAAAGACCTACGCCATCGTGCAGGATGACGAGGATGACGATTCCGTGATGATCTTCCGGGTGGTCCGGCGCTTCGGCGAGGAAACCTACCGGGCCGTGGAAGACCCGGCCGTCGCGGAGGAGATCTTCTATCTCTTCCAGGCGGAAGCGGACGACTATGAGATCGGTCCCGCGGAATGATTCCGCCGTCCTGTCCGAAGAGCGGTTCCAGTCAATCTGGGCCGCTCTTTTTCCGTCGTGGAACGGAAGCGCCGGGCCGGCAAACATTTTCGCGGACGGCAGGATTTTGTTCCGCGCATGTCGAATGATTGCCTCGGTTTTTGGTTTTTCCATCACTCATAGCTTGAAGAAATAGGGAGGATTGGACATGAAGAAACTTTTGCTGTTCACCCTGCTGACCGTGATGCTGGCGGCAGCCGGCCTCGCCCTGGCGGACGGCATGCCCGAGCTCGGCGACACCGTCAACGGGTTCACCCTGAAGGAAATCCGCGATTTTGACCTGATCGACGGCGTCGTGTACCGCTTTGAGCACGAGAAAACCGGCGCGGAGGTTTTCTATATCGCCAACGACGACCCCAACCGCGTATTCACCTTGACCTTCAGAACCTGGCCCGTCGATAACACCGGCCTGCCCCACGTGTTCGAGCACGCAACCCTGAACGGCTCGGAGAAGTACCCCTCTGAGAAGCTGTTCTTCAACCTGAGTTTCCAGACCTACAATACCTACATGAACGCCTCCACCTACAGCCACATGACCATTTACCCCGTGGCCAGCCTGTCGGAGGCCCAGCTGCTGAAGCTGGCGGACTTCTACACCGATTCCTGCTTCCATCCCATGGTGCTTGAGGATGAGTCCATCTTCCGCGAGGAAGCCTGGCGCTATCGCATGAACTCCGCGGACGAGCCGTTGACCCTGGAGGGCACCGTGTACAGCGAGATGCTCGGCGCCACCACGATTCTCCGCGCGGCCCGCCAGAACATGCTGATCACCACCTTCCCCGGTTCCAAAGCCGCGCTGAACCACGGCGGCGAACCCGAACATATTCCCGAGATGACCTGGGAGAGCCTGAAGGCGTACCATGCGGCCTTCTACCAGCCCTCCAACTGCACGGTCTATCTCTACGGCGAACTGGAAGACTACGCCGCTTTCCTGGCGCTGCTGGACGAGGCCTTCGCGCCGTATGAGCGGACCGAGCTGGTGGACGAAGACCCCGGCTACACCCCCATCACGGAACCCGTGACCGCTGAATTTGCCTTCCCGACGGACGCCGGCTCCAACGACAGCTGCGCCTCCAACGTCTACTACACCATCGTCTGCGACGGCGCCTCCGAGGAGGAACGGCTGATCCTGAACACCATGACGGACCTGTTCGGCGCGGAGAATTCCGCTCTGAGCCTGGCGGTGAAGGACGCGCTCCCCTACGCCACCTTCGGCTCCTACATCGAGACCACCGGGCCTGCCCCGGCGCTGGTTTTCTTCGCGTACAACGTAGAGCGCGAGGACGCGGAAACCTTCAAGGGCCTGGTGGACAGCGCCATCGCGGAAGTCGCCGCCAACGGCTTCCCGGAAAGCCTGGTGGAGAGCTCCCTCGCCCTCATGTCGAAGGAAGTCCTCCTGATCCGCGAATCCAACAGTGTGGGCTATGAATCCATCGTTCCCAACATGGCCTATGACAACAATACCGCCGACGGCCCCTGGGGCTACCTCGACTATGTGGATACCCTGCTGAGCATGGACAAGATCAACGCGGAGGGCAAGTACGCCGCGGCCGCCGCCAAGTTCCTGGAAGGCAGCCGGACCACCGCCCTGATCACCACCTACCCCGTGCCCGGCGCGAAGGAAGAGCAGGAGGCCGCCCTGGCCGAGAGGCTGGCGGCTGTCAAGGCCGGGATGACCGAAGAGGAGATCAGTGCCATCGTCGAAGCCTCCAACCGCGAGGACGACGACCAGGTGGACAGCGAAACCGCCGCCATGATCGCGTCCCTCACCGCTGTCACCAAGGACACCCTCCCCGAGGAAATCAAGCGCTATGACATCCAGGACGAGACGGACGAAAACGGCATCCGCCACATCAACGCCACCGCCGGCGTCACCGGCATCGGCCAGGCGAACATCCTGCTGGACGTCACCGGTTTCGCCCCGGAGGATCTGCACTACCTGAAGCTGCTCACCGGCCTGTCGGACCGTCTCCCCAGCTCCGCTCACACCATCGATGAGCTGGCTGACCTCAGCGCCCGCTATCTCTATGGCTTCAACTCCCGCGTCTCCGTGCTGGAAGTGGACGGCGCCGTGTCCCCCCGTTACCGGATCAGCTGGATCGCCACGGATGACGACCTGGCCACCGCCTATGATCTGGCCTTTGAGCGGACCTTCGACCTGGACATCGAGGATCCCGAACTGCTGCTGTCGGCCATTCAGGGCCTGAAGGCCGGCCTGCGCACCGAAATCACCAACAACTCCTACTCCGTGATGATCTACCGCTCCGTCGGCATTTACAACGGGACCTACCGCCTGTACAGCTATCTCAACTATCTGGATTACTACGCCTTCCTGGAGAACGCGGAGGCGCAGCTGCAGGAAGATCCCGACGCCTTTATTGCCGAGTTCAAGCGGGTCCGGGATCAGCTGAAAAACGCCACCGGCGCCGTCGCCATGTTCGCCGGCAGCGAGGACAGCATGGCGGTCAACCGTCCCCTGGCGGACGCCTTCCTGGCTAAGCTGAACAAAGAGCCCATCGTTCCCGTCACCTACGAGAGCGTGCCGGCCGCCTCCAGCCGTGAGGCGCTGATCATCGAGACCTCCGTGCAGTTCAACGGCGTCACCGCCGGCCTGGACACCCTGGGGCTTGACGAATATGACGGCGGCCTCGACGCGGTGACCAGCTACATGATGGACACCTTCCTCTATCCCCTGCTGCGGGACCAGTACGGCGCCTACTCCGTCGGCAACGGAGCCAGCGATGAGCTGGGCATGTACATCTTCACCTATCGTGACCCCAACATCGCCGAGACCTTCGCGGTCATTGACAGCCTGGGCGACCGTCTCGCGGCCAGCACCGTGGATCAGGAAACCCTGGACGGCTACATCCTTTCCTCCTACAGCTACTACGCCCTGCCCGACGGCGAATTGGCCGGTGCCGTCTCTGCGGAGATTGATCTGATCGAGGGTAAGGACCCCGAAGAGCGCGTCCTGTGGATGCAGCAGCTGAAGGCGCTGACGCCCGAGAAGCTCCTGTCCTACGCGGAAGCCTACCGCGCCCTGGCCGCCAACGGCAACACCTTCACCGTGGGCAGCGTCTCCGCCATCAACGCCACGGCCGATCGCTATGACAGCATCCTCAATCCCTTCGGCGCCGTGGACCTGAGCCAGGTCCAGTATGAGGACCTGCCCGAGGATCACGAGTACTACGGCGTGGCCATGGCTGCCATGGCCGACAGCCTGATGGCGCCGCTGAGCGCAACGGTCTTCGGCGTGGACGAGCCCGCGACGGTCGGCGATTTCATGGGCGCCGTCTTCGTCCTGATCGGCGGTCCCTCCGGCGATCCGCAGGGCTGCGTGGACTACCTGTCCCCCTACGGCCTGGTTGATCCCAACGCCGACCTGGATGCCCCGCTGACCGAAGGCTTTGTCTGTGATCTGATGGCTGCGCTGGGCGCCGCCATCGGGACCGATACCCCGGATCAGGTCATGACCCGCGGCGAACTGGCCAACCTGCTGGAAGGCGAATGATTCGTTTCTCTGACCCCATGGGCTGTGGCAATCGTCACAGCCCCTTTTTGTGCGCTCAACTCTGTCTTTTGTATTGTTTATGTTTTTGCAACAGTGCTGAAATACGGGTGTAACAAGCGGATGTCCGGAGGCCGCTGCCTCCGCTTGACCATTCCCGGCCTGCATGGTACAATCTTCCTGTCGCCGGGATCCACCTCAAACCCGGCGACGGACTCCGCGATAACCCGTGTGCGGATGATCACCGGCTCACCGGAATCATCACGCTGTCGACTTTGAAAGAAGGCTTTATCTTCCAATGTTTTTCAAGAAGCGCCCCCTTCGCCAGGCCCAATGGGACCCCGCCACCCAAACCCCCGCCATCCGCTGCAGCATCTGCACCGGAGAGCAGGTGGCCGGCTTTATCAACCGGGAAAGCGGCTCCTTCTGCGCCATTCAGCTCCTCCGGGACGAGGACGACCTGCAGGCCTTCCGGGATGCCTACGGGTTGGGTGACATGACCATCCGGAAGATTTACTGAATCGGGCCGCCGCAGCAGGCGCCCGTTTTTTGCGGAGGAAAAGCGAGATGAGCGGCATCCTTCTGGTCACCGCTTTCGAGCCCTTCGGCGGCTCCCCGGTCAACGCGGCCGGGCTGGCGGTGGAGGCTCTTCCCGACAGCGTCGGCGCGTGGCGGCTGCGGCGGCGGGTCGTCCCCGTGGTTTTCGGTGAGGCGGCCGGGCAGGTCATCCGGGCCGCGGAGGAGGTCTCCGCCGACGCCATCCTGTGCCTTGGTCAGGCCGCGGGCCGGGACAAGGTCACCCCGGAAATGCTGGGCGTCAACCTCCGCTATGCCGCCATCCCCGATAACGCGAACCAGCAGCCGCAGGACGAGCCCGTCGAGCCCGGCGGTCCTGCGGCCGTCTTCTCCACCATGCCCGTCCGGCGCATGGCGGAGGCCATCTGCCGCGCGGGGCTCCCGGGCGCCGTCTCCCTGTCTGCCGGCGCTTATGTGTGCAACGATGTGCTGTACAGCGTGCTGCGGCACTTCGAGGGTTCCGGCGTAGCGGTTGGGTTCATCCATGTACCCGCCGTGCCCGGACAACACCCCGTCAGCCTGCCCGCCGAGATCGCCGCGAAGGCCATTGTCGAAGCCATCCGCTGCCTGGAGCCCCCGTCCTGAGGGCTCCTTTTCCATACGCAAAAGGCGGAAGCGCGATGCCTCCGCCTGTGTCCGGTCCAATGCCCGGGAGCCGGTCTCCGACTCCCCGGTGCCCGGAACCGTTTCGCTTTTGTCAGGAAATCACTTGGTGCCGAAGAGCCGGTCGCCCGCGTCTCCCAGGCCCGGAACGATGTACCCGTGCTCGTTGAGGTGGTCGTCCAGCCCGGCCACATAGATGTCCACGTCCGGGTGATCCTTCTGGATGCGCGCCACGCCTTCCGGGGCGGCGATCAGGTCGATCAGGCGGATGTGCGTGCAGCCCCGCTGCTTGATGAAGCTGATGGCCGCGCTGGCGCTGCCGCCGGTGGCCAGCATGGGATCCACCAGCAGGATCTCCCGCTCCTGGGAATCCGCCGGCAGCTTGCAGTAGTATTCCACCGGCTCCAGCGTCTCGGGATCCCGGTACAGGCCGATGTGGCCCACCTTGGCCGCGGGAACCATGTTCAGCACGCCGTCCACCATGCCCAGACCGGCCCGCAGGATCGGCACCACGGCCAGTTTCCGGCCCGCCAGCTTCCGGCCGGTGCAGGCACAGATGGGCGTCTCGATCCGGACTTCCTCGGTCTCGAGGTTGCGCGTGGCTTCATAGATCATCAGCATGGAGATTTCTTCCAGCAGTTCCCGGAATTCCTTGGGGCCCGTTGATTTGTCCCGCATGATGGAGAGCTTGTGCTGAATCAGCGGATGGTCAAAGACGACGAGTTTGCTCATGGCGTGTCCTCCTGTTCGGTTCCTCTGAATGCTGTCCGGTTTCCTCTGGTATTATAGACCGTCATCGGCGGATATGCAATCCCGTTTTTTGTCCGCGGCGGCCGAAATGCGGAGAAAAGCCACAGGCGGTTTTCGCCGCTGTGGCTTCGATCTCAGCAAGTGCGCTCTTTTCCCATGAAGCAGACGGCCAGCGTGCCCGGGCCGCAGTGGGCACCGATCACGGGGCCGATGTTGTCGACGCGGATGTTGATCCCCGGGATCCGCTCCACCAGCGCGTCCCGGAGCTTGTTCGCCTCCTCGGGCACGTCCGCGTGAAGCACAAAGGTGACGGATTCCCGCGGATCCTCGATGCCTTCCACGGTTTTTTCCACCAGCCAGTTGAAGGCCTTCTTGCGGCCTCTGACCTTGTCCACGCTGGCCAGCTTGCCGTCCCGGCCCTCGGCGATGATGGGCTTCAGGTCCAGCACGGTGCCCAGGGCCGCCGCGGTGGAGGAGATCCGCCCGCCGCGCTTCAGGTATTTCAGGTCATCCACGGTAAAGTAGCCGTTGGCGCGCATGCGGTTCTTCTCGATCCAGTCCGCCACTTCCTCGATGGGCGCGCCGTTGCGGTACTTCTCGTGGGCTTCCAGGATCAGCGTCACCATGACGCAGGAAATGGACAGGGTGTCCACCACCACAAACTTGCGCTCGGGATACTTTTTCAGCAGTTCCTCCCGGGCGGCGTAGACTTCCCGCAGGGTCATGGACAGCTGGCTGGAGAAGGCCACGAAGAGCAGATCCTTCTCCTTCAGGATGGGCTCGAAGTATTCCAGGTAGATCTCCTTGTTCAGCGCGCTGGTCACAGGGGTCGCACCGTTGCGCATCGCGTCGTAGTACGTCTTGTGGTCCAGGGTCTTCCCAAGGTCGTCGAGGTATTCCTTTCCGTTCACTGCGTAGGGCATGTAGACGACCGGTATGTCGTATTTCTCTTTGAGATCATACGGCAGATCGCTGTCACTGTCTGTCATGAACACGTAATCCATCCAGGGATCAACCTCCTGTTCCGCCATTATTGGAGCACATGGGACATGAATCGAATGAACAGGTTCATTGTAAACCATTTATCCCGAAATTGCAACCCGCATCCGGAGAATGCGCAAAGAAAGGTCAGCGTCCGGCGAAAAATGATTTGACAAATCAGGCAAATCCTGTCATGATGGATCTGTACGTGAGGAGGAATCCGATATGCACTTTCTTCTGGTCAACGATGACGGTTTCGACAGCCCGGAGCTGGCGCTGCTGTGCAAAGCGGCCGCGGCCAGGGGGCATCGGGTGACCGTGGTGGCCCCCGACACCCAGCAGAGCGCGCGCTCCCATTGCTTTACGGTCTTCTCTCCCCTGTTCGCGCGGCCAGCCCGGATGGAGGGCGCCGCAGCCGCGTGGCGGGTCACCGGTACGCCGGTGGACTGCGCCCGGGTGGGTCTGATGGCTCTGGCGGAGACGCCGGTGGATCTGGTCATCAGCGGCATCAACCAGGGCTACAACATCGGCCTGGCCACCTATGTCAGCGGCACCGTAGGCGCCGCCCGGGAGGCGGCCTTTATTCAGGGCCGCGCGCTGGCGGTCTCCATGGAGAACGCCACCCCCGCGGATATGCGCGAGTATTTCGCCGACTACTGCGTCCGGGCCGCGGAAACCCTGGTCACCGCCCGGGTGCCCCGCCTGAGCGTGTGCAACCTGAACGCGCCCTGCTGCGGCGCGGCAGACCTGAAGGGCGTCCGGACCTGCGGTCTGAGCTACTGCCTGTACAAGGACAGCTACGAGCGGTATGTCGGGCCGCGGGGAGACATCTCCTTCTGGCTGAAGCCGATGCCGCCCTATGAAAACCCGGAGCCCGGCACGGACCTGGCGCTGCTGGCGGAAAACTGGCTCACCGTCACCTGGCTGACGCCGGAGCCCTGCCGTCAGGAGGACTGGGACGGCATCCTGCCGGAAAGGTGAGAAAGCGAGCACTGCAAAAACCAGCCGGACCCGATCATTTGAACCGATCGGACCACGGCTGGTTTTGCATTTCCGTCATCGACGGAGGCGGACCGTCCGCTTCATTCCGGCTTGTTCCGGGCGCGGCGCTCTCCGCAGCCGGAGCAGGTCTGTTCGCTGGCGCTGTTCTCCGTTTCGCAGTACGGGCAGATCCACACCTCGCCGGACTCGATCGCCTCGTCTTCGGAATCGGTCAGATACCTGGCGTCGCCAAAGCCCAGGATCATCAGAAACACCGGCGCGAGGAAGAAGAGCCCCACCGCGAACCCCGGGCTCCGGCCGAAAGCCTGAGCGAGCTTTCTGCAGAATACGGCCTGAATGACCAGCGAAATGATCAGATAGCAGATGAGCACCAGCGCCAGGATCAGCGGGTGCTTCACGATCAACTGGGCCGCGACGGCCAGGATGGTGACGCCCATACTCCCCAGGAAAAGATCCGCGGCCCGCGCCAGCTTGTACTCTCTGTAGGCGCCGTAGATCGGAATGAACACATATCCCATGGGAACGCCGGCCTTTTTGAAGATCCTGCACCATGCGATCAGCGAGAGGATGAGAACCGGCAGCCAGGAAAAAAGGATCGTGCTCCATGATGTTCTGACAAACGACAGAGATCCCTGCAAAGGGTTGTCGGCGAAACCCATTTGGCCACCTCCTTCACCGGCATGACATCATCAGCCCGCGTTGCGGCTCTTCCCGCAGTTGGCGCAGAACATGCTGCCCTGGTTCTCCGTTCCGCAGAACGCACAGGTCCAGACCTTGATGGTCTTATTGTTGTCATATTTATCGCTTCTGTAGTGCTGCGCCTTGCCAAAGGCCAGAATCATCAGAAAGATCGGGAACAGGAAGAACAGCCCGACCGCAAAGCCCTTGCTCTTCCCGAACACACCCGCCAGTCCGCCGCAGAAAAAGATCTGCATGATCAGCAAGGCGATCGCATTCAGAATCAGCAGCACCAGCAGCCCGGTCGGCGTCCTGATGAAGATGCTCAGCAGATTGGTCGCGACGGATACCGCGATCGTCCCAAAAAGAGCCCGGTGCTGTCCGCGATTTCATACATCTTGTAGGTCCCGAATACGGGGATGAAAAAGAACCCCCACGGCACACGCGCCTTGTGGAAGATAATGCACCACGGAACGACGAACAAGGCTATGGCGCTCAAAACACCGATCACCACCAGGATTTCCATAACGCCCAAGCTACCGTTTCCGAACATATCAAAGCCTCCTCCCGAATCTTGAAACGGCGCCGATGAATCTCACTGCCCGGATTATACAGGCAGCGGGCCCGCATGTCAAGCGATCATCCGGCGGCCGGCTTTGCGAAAGAAGGCTATGAACATCGGCGATCCTGTGCTATAGCCCGACTTTGCCGCATAGCAAGCAAAAAGACTGACCACAAGGCCGTCTGAAAACAAGAGATTATCCGCCGTTTCCGAACGACTGTTCTGACTGACATTTACGAAGTCACCAAAGACATCAAGCAAGCCCAAGCGGCTGCGGGACACACCACCGCAACCATGACCCTGAAACATTATGTCAAGGGACGCGCGGAAAAAAAAAGCACCGCAGAGCCAATTGTCAGTCCCTATGGCATAAAGTAGGTGATGTGACATGGAATGTGACATGCCCCAATCTCTGCAAACCCTTGCAGATAAAGGCTTCACGGCCTGTCAAAAACGCACTGATGTGACACGATTTGTGACAGAAAAAGGATGAGGTTTGGCAATTTGACCGTCAACTATTCAAAACTTGCAAAATCAGCCAAATACGCAACAAAAAACCTGCATATCTGCAGGCTCTCTGGAGCTGATGACCAGATTCGAACTGGTGACCTCATCCTTACCAAGGATGCGCTCTACCGACTGAGCTACATCAGCACTTCCGGCGACATACGGTACTATAGCACAGATGTGAGAAAAAAGCAAGCACAAAATTCGGGAAAATCGGTAATGAACATCGGAATTCGCGGGGGTTTGCAGACGCTCCACGGGAATCTATTCTGAAAAGGCAAAGGTCGTGATGCCCACAGGAAAAGGATGCCACAGAAAAACAGACCGGAAGAGAGCCTCGGAAGGGCATCCGGCTTGTTGTTTCTGTTTGAGGAACCGAGCGCTGGAAGAAGTCCCTTCAGCGTTCTTCGCGGATGACGTAATCACAGGCCACCGACGCGCTGCGGACTTCGTGCATCCGGGCTTTGACCGGAAGGTGCACCGGGTGGGTCTGGTACGCCTCGAAATGCTCCATGGTGTCGAACACGGTGATCAGCGCCAGGTCGTAGGAGCGGCCGCTGTGGAGCACATCCTGGCCGGACTCCAGGGACAGCATGCCCTCGATCTTTCCGGCCATGCCGTAGAAGGCGTCCACCAGTTTCGGGAGTTCTTCCTTGAATTCGTCCTTGATCTTGAACAGTACGATGTGACGGATCATCAGCCATCCTCCTTTTCGGTTTCGCTCAGCATCTCATCCAGGATCGCCGCCGCCTCGCTGACCAGGCGCAGGCAGGGCCTTTGCGCGTAGAAGGCGGGTGTGCGCGGTTCCGGGGCGCCGCCGGTGCTCACGGGAAGGTCCTTCAGCAGTTCGCGGCAGATGATGGATCCGTTCTTTTCCCGAAAGCGCCGCGCGTATTCCTGCACCAGGCGGTAATGCGCCGCCTTGGCCTGAGGATCCTGCGGATTGGAGTACCCCCGAAGGATGCCCAGAGCCAGCAGCGCGCCGCTGACGGTGCCGCACACCTCCCGCAGCCGCCCGAAGCCTCCGCCGAAAGAGGAGGACATCCGGGCAGCTTCGTCGAGGGTCAAGCCCGTCTCGTCGCAGAAGGCGCAGAACACGGCCTGGGAACAGTTGTATCCGGCCAGAAAGAGCTTCCCGGCTTCTTCGGCGTGATGCATGCGTGCCTCCTAAAACGGCTCCCGGATGTTCTCCGGGAGCCGATGGCGAAATCGGATTACTTGCTCATGGCTTCCTGCACGGCCACGGCCACAGCCACGGTCATGCCCACCATGGGGTTGTTGCCGGCGCCGAGGAAGCCCATCATCTCCACGTGCGCGGGCACGGAGGAGGAGCCGGCGAACTGGGCGTCGGAGTGCATGCGGCCCATGGTGTCGGTCATGCCGTAGGAGGCGGGGCCGGCGGCCATGTTGTCGGGATGCAGGGTACGGCCGGTGCCGCCGCCGGACGCGACGGAGAAGTACTTCTTGCCGGCTTCCCAGCGTTCCTTCTTGTAGGTGCCCGCAACGGGGTGCTGGAACCGGGTGGGGTTGGTGCTGTTGCCGGTGATGGACACGTCGGCGTTCTCATGCCACATGATGGCCACGCCCTCGCGCACGTCGTCGGCGCCGTAGCAGTTGACCTTCGCACGGGGACCGTCAGAATAAGGCGTCTTGCTGACGACGGTCAGCG
>JBGVCH010000073.1:0-5661 GCA_045226335.1 Christensenellales bacterium
TTGCGTTTCTGTCTCCCTGTATCGTTTTCAAGGTTCACGCGCTTTACCGCCCTCCCGGCGGGTCAGCTTGTACAGAATAGCACTTATCCACGCGTTTGTCAAGGGAAAAATCAAGGAAATTTGCGATTTTTCGCGCCTCTTCCAAAACTGCGAACATCGCGGAGTTCATAACGGTTTCTGTTCACTATAATTCCGAACGTATTGTTGCGTTTTTGTGTTTTTGTTCGTCTTTTACGGAAAGGTCAATGGATGCCATCCCGTCAGGATCCGCGGCGGCAATCTGGAGAGGGCGGTTTCGGCATAGAGCGCCGCCGTCGCTTCCTCCACTTGGGGCGGCAGCGGCGGGAGCAGCCGGCCCGACAGTCCGCGGGCCTCCCGGAGGGTGACCCCGAACACCGCGGTCAGTTGTTCCGCGTACAGGGGGCCGGCTTCGCGCCGGAGCCTCCGGATCACCGGCGGCGGCATCAGCAGGGCCCGGGCAAACGCGTCCGCTTGGGCTTCGTCCCGGCGGTTCCGCACGGATGAGCAGTGCTTCAGGGCCACATGCCCCAGCTCATGGGCCAGGGTGAAGCGCTGCTCCGCCGGATCGTCTTCGGGCCGCCAGACCACGATCCAGCGGCTGGCGCCGTCGTCGGCCGTCACGCGAAAGGTCACAGCCGGGTTGTCCGGGCCCAGGGGCGGGATGCTCTCCGGCGGAAGGCCCTCCGCCAGGGCCTGCTCCCGCGTGTAGACAAAGGTGGCCCGGGCCATGCGCAGCATCTGCAGGGGATTCGCCGGGAGTGCCGGGTCGCCGATGCGCAGACAGCACCGGCAGGCCAGCTCCGCCGGGCTCACCACGGCTCCCGGTCCGGGTCGAAGGCGTGGCTGAAGAGGGCGCGGCCCACCTCGATCAGCTTGGCCTGTTCCTCGGGCGTCATCTGGCGGAAGGCCCGGCTCATGACGGCGATGTTCATCTCCCGGTCCTCCTCCGCGGCGTCGCTGCACAGGGCGTCCAGGGTCAGGCCGAAAAAGGCCGCGATCTGCCGCAGCGTGTCCATGTCCGGCTCCGCCTGCCCGTTCTCCCATTTGTAGATGGAAGTCTGACTGACGCCCAGCCGCTGCCCCAGGGCCTGCTGGCTCAGCCCCTTCCGCTTGCGGAGTGTTCTCAACCGTGCCGGAAACCGTTCGCTCATACGCTCACCCTCCCACGATATTATAACCTAAGGTTGTAATTTTTGCAAGCTTTTCTCTTGATAAAAACCTGTGGTTGTGTTATCATCCATTTGCAGCCGAACATATGTTCTCTTTTTAGGAGGTTGATGGCATGAATCAGTTGGACATCCTGCAGCGCTACCGGTGGACGGTACGGGAGCGGGCGGCGCTGGCGGCGCAGCTGGAGGCGCTGACGGGCTGGGAGCCCCGGGGCAGCCAGGGAAGCTGGCAGCTTCACGCGGCCCGGGAGAAGCGCCGGCAGGCCTGCAAAGACGCCCTGGCGGCCCAGGAGGCGCGTCTGGCAGAGGAGGCCGCCCGCTTCGAGGCGATCCTGGCGGCGGTGGAGCACCCCCGGACGCGGCTGGTGCTGCGGCAGTACTACGGCCTGGGCATGACGGACGAGGAGATCGCGGAGGCGGACGGCTTCAGCGCCCGGCTGGCGGGAAGCATCCGCAACGGGTGGCTCAGGCAGCAGGGCATCGAGCCCCGGCGCCGGGTCCGGGGCGGCCGAAGGGAGGCGGGCTGATGGCGGCGGACGTGGCCACGCCGGAGGAGGTGCTGGCCGTTATCACCGCCATCATGAACGGCACCTTCGCGGACGCGGCGGGCAACGCGCCAAAGGTGGCGGAGCGGTGCCGGGCGGCTGAGCTGCTGGCCAAACACTACGGCCTCTTCATCCCCGCCGAACACGAGCAGACCGAGGCGCGGCGGCGGGCGGCGACGGAGATCAGCGAAGCCGTGGACGCCTGGAACGCGGAAAAGGAGGTGACGGACCCATCGACCGGGACGCCCTCGGATGGCTGATGGACCGCCCCGCCGCCCTGGGCCGGGCCTGCGGCTTCACCCGGCTGACGGACGGCCTTCACGGCGAATGGCTCCGGAGCATGATCCGGGAGGAGGACGACATGACCCTGCTGGCCCACCGGGGCAGCTACAAGACCACCTGCCTCTCCCTGGCCATCACGGCCCTGCTCTTTCTGCGGCCGGAGCGCAATCTGCTGTTTCTCCGGAAGACCGACCGGGACGCCGCCGAAATGCTGCTGCAGGTGAAGCAGCTGCTGCTGAGCGAGCCCATGCAGGCCTTCACCGCCCGGCTCTACGGCGGAGAGCCCGTTCTGCCGGTGAGGGCCACCGGGGAGGACCTGGTCTGCAACTGCCGCTTCTCCCTGCGGGGCGCGCCCCAGCTCCACGGCCAGGGCATCAACGGCAGCCTGACGGGCAAACACGCCGACCTGATCTTCACCGACGACATCGTGAACCTGCAGGACCGGATCAGCGAGAAGGAGCGGCTCCACACCCGGCAGGTATGGCAGGAGCTCCACAACATCCGCAATCCCGGGGGCCGGATCCTCTCCACCGGTACCCCCTGGCACCCCACGGACGCCATCTCCCTGATGCCGGCGCCCCGGCGCTTCGACTGCTACACCACGGGGCTTCTGTCTCCGGAAGCCATTGAGGGGCTGCGGCAGCGCATGGAGCCCAGCCTCTTCGCCGCCAACTATGAGCTGCGGCACATTCCCTCCGCCGGGGCCCTGTTCCCGGTGTGCCCGCCCTTCACGCGGGATGAGCGCCTCCTGTGGGACGGCATGGCTCACCTGGATGCCTCCTACGGCGGCAGCGACAGCACCGCCCTCACCTGCGGCGCCCGGCGCGGCGGCGGGCTGGTCCTCTACGGCCGCCTGTGGCACCGGCACGTGGACACTGTATTGGAAGAGATCCTGTCGGAGTGCCGGCGCCTCCGGTGCGCGCCCCTGTGGCTGGAGGTCAACGGCGACAAGGGCTACCTGGCCCGGGACCTGCGACGGCGAGGCGCGGAGATCCACCCCTATACCGAGCGGATGAACAAGCACATGAAGATCGCCACCTATCTCCGCGGGGAATGGCCCGGCGCAACCCTCCTGCGGGGCACGGATCCGGAGTGGATCGACCAGATCACCGGCTACATCGAGGGCGCCGCCCACGACGACGCCCCGGACAGCGCCGCCAGCCTGTGCCGGGCGCTGTCCAGACACACCTGAATCGAAAACAGCGGGAAAGGAAGAAAAAACGAAAATGCAGATACTCACCTATCAGGATTACGAACAGGCCGGCGACCGGGATGCGGCGCTGCTGGACGCCGTCGAGGGCTACAAGCGCTCCGCGGCCTTCCGCACCGCGCTGGAGGCGGAGGCTTACTTTCGGGGCGAAAACCCCACCGTCAGCCGGAAGACCATCCTCCAGGCGGCCAAGCTGGAGACCCGGGACGCGGAGGGCCGGCGTCGGCTCCGGCCTCAGTGCCGGGACGTGGTGGGCAACCGGATCCCCACCGCCTTTCTCCACCGCTTCGTCACCCAGCAGAACCAGTTCCTGCTGGGGGACGGCTGCATCCTGGCAGACCCGAAGGCGAAGGAAAGGCTGGGCACCGACTTTGATCGGGTGCTGGCCCGCATGGGCGAGAAGGCTCTGCTCCACGGGGTGTGCTGGGGATACTGGAACACGGATCACCTGGAGCCCCTGCCGGCCTGCCGGGACGCCCTCTCCGGGTTCTTCACCCTGCCGGACGAGCTCACCGGCGCGCCGCGGCTGGGGATCCAGTTCTGGCAGATCAGCCGGGACCGCCCTCTGCGGATCCGCCTCTTCGAGGAGGACGGGATTTCGCTTTTCACGGTCAAAGAAAGGCGCCTGGTTTCGGAAGAGAAAAAGAGGCCGTACCTGATGCGGCGGATCCGGGACCTGAAGGGGGAGACGCTCCGGGGCGAAAACTGGCCGCGGCTGCCGGTGATCCCCCTGTGGGCCAACGGAGAGCACCGCAGCGAGCTGACCCCCTCCCTGAAGGCCAAGATCGACGCCTACGACCGGATCCTCAGCGACTTCGCAGACAACCTGGACCGGGCCAACGACGTCTACTGGGTGCTGAACAACTTCTCCGGCACCGCGGAGGACGTGGCGGAGATGATGGAGGTGATCCGCAGGCTGAAGGCGGTGGCCAACTTCTCCGACGGCACCGGGGCGTCCTCCACGGCGGAGCCCCGCACCATTGAGGTGCCCTTCGAGGCGCGGCAGGCCGCCCTGACCCTGCTGGAGAAGGCCCTCTACCGGGACTACATGGCCCTGGACACGGCGGAGCTCACCGGCGGCAGCCTCACCAACGTGGCCATCCGCGCCGCCACCGCCGCCCTGAACCAGAAGGCGGACCGCTTCGAGTGGGAGGCCTTCGCCTTCGTCCGGGATCTGCTGGCCCTGCTGGGCATCGACACCGACGCCATCCGTTTCCAGCGGCAGTGCATCGCCAACGAGAGCGAGACCGTGGCGGACATCGCCGCCATGCGGGCCGACATCGACCGGGCCACCGCCCTGCGGCTGAACCCGTACATCCAGCCCGAGGAGGCGGAGGCCCTGCTGCGGGCGGAGGGCTCAGGGCTTGCGCATGAATGAAGATTCTGTGAATAGAATCTCAACGGGATGCTTCGCGTCAGCCTGATGGACAACCTCATCCACCGCTGCGGCGGTCCCCCTTCCCCTAAAGGGGAAGGCAAGGGTAATTAAGCAACCAAAAGCCTTCCCCTTCAGGGGAAGGTGGCCTGCGCACATAAGCTCTCACATGACAGCTCTGCTTGCTTGCGCAGGCCGGATGAGGTTATTGCGGCGGTTGCGATCACTGTTCTGTTCATGCGTAAGCCCTGTTGGTCGGCCCGGGCTGTGTTGCATTCGGGCGGCTTCTGTGGTAGACTGTATCCATCAAAAACAACCGAATACTCCGTCCGTGAGCAAGAAAGGAGTTCCCGAGCATGAGAAAGGCATGTCTGTTCACCGCGTGGCTGCTGATTCTGGTCCTCACCTGCGGCGCTGTCCTGGCCGAGGGCGGGATCCGCTATGAGGGCAACGGCTTCGACACCCCCGAGGCGGCCGTCGCGTACTATCTGGAGGGCCTGAAGAACCTCGACTTTGAGCAGATGCTGGGGGCCTTTGCCTGGGAGACCCAGGCCGCCCACTATTCCCCCGAAAGAGCCGCGATGAGGACCCGCAGTTATAGCCCGGCGATCAAGCCGCGAATGCCCTCGTCCAACGATTTCATGACCAGCGTCAACCTGCACGCGCTCCGTTCGGAACAGCTCAACATGCTCTACAACGCGCTGGAAGTCTTCCTCCTGCAGGATGACGCGCCGAAGGGGATGACCTTCCCCCTGAAGACAGAGGAGGAGGTCCAGGCTTTCTACGACAAGTTTGACACCCGGCGGCTGGAAAAGCTGACCGCCATGGCCAACATCCTCTATCTGACCCCCGACGCGGTCACCGGCGGCAAATACACCGGCTCCGGCAACCAGAAGACCCTCGCCACCCTGACAGCCATCTACGGCGCGGATGAGATCGCCGAGATCCCCGTGCTGGCCGAGATCGGCGATGAGTACCTCTTCTGCGCGCCCCGGGCTGCCCGCTACGGCGACAAATGGTACCTGGTCTCCGTCACCAGTCAGGTCGTCAGCATCCTGG
>JBGVCH010000074.1:0-54121 GCA_045226335.1 Christensenellales bacterium
CGCATGAATGAAGATTCTGTGAATGGAATCTCAACGGGATGCTTCGCGTCAGCCTGATGGACGACCTCATCCACCGCTGCGGCGGTCCCCCTTCCCCTAAAGGGGAAGGTGGCCTGCGCACATAAGCTCTCACATGACAGCTCTGCTTGCTTGCGCAGGCCGGATGAGGTAGTTGCGGCGGTTGCTATCACTGTTCTGTTCATGCGTAAGCCCTGGAATACAGAAGGAGGTTCTTGGCAAAAAGGAATACTTGATTTTATACTTTTCGTGTGAGAACAATCGTAGCCGAAACGCTGGTGGAATGGGATGAAAAAACCGGCGTAACATTGAGAAGCACGGAATCAGTTTTGAGGCTGCCGCATTGGTATTCGCCGACGAGGAGCGGATTGCGTACTACGATCGTCTGCACAGCCAGGATGAAGACCGGTACGTGTTTTCGGATGCGTTCAGGGCATCCTGTATGTTGTCTGCACCATGCGTTGCGAGTATGGTCAGGCTGATTTCAGCCAGACCGGCTACTGCGGCAGAAAGGAGGGTGTATTATGGCGGAGAGTAACCTTGTCCGCACTGTGGTCCGGATCGGTCAGAAGCCGACCCCGGAACAGATCCGCGGGATCGAAGCGGCCGCGGCCAGGCCGGCTGTCCCCGATGAAGACACACCCGAACTGACGATGGAACAGTACGCCGAGATGGCGCAAATCGCCAGAAGCCGCCGCGGTCAGGAGGTCAAGCCGGTCATTGCCTTGCGCATCTCTCCCGAGACCCCGGAAAAAGCCAGGGCCACCGGCAAGGGTTATACCGGCATTCTAAGCCGGCTGCTGGACAACGCGATCAATGATCCTCAGCCGGTCTCCAAAAGCCTCTGATCCCGTGGCTCCAGTCATCCATCGCTCCAAAGCCCGGACGGATTCTGTTAAGGTGACAGGAAAACCAGCGAACAAAAACCCCTGCTGCCTTTGTGCGGAGACAGCGGGGATTTTGATTGCTTTGATGTGCTTGCGATGATTGCGTGTAATACGATCCGGTGATCAGTCCACCAGCTCGAGAATGACCATCTCGGCGGCGTCGCCGCGGCGGGGACCCATCTTGATGATGCGGGTGTAGCCGCCGGCGCAGTTCTTTTCCGCGTTGCGGGCCTTGTACTTGGGGCCGATCTCGCGGAAGAGCTTCTCCACCACAGGATGCTTGTTGTCCTTGGTGCGCTCTTTGTACTCCGCCTTGGTTTCCTTCTTGCCGTCCTCGTCCACCTTCCGGGCTTCCTTCAGGTCATAGAGGTACGCCATCATCAGACGGCGGGCATGGAGCTTGGAGGGGGCGTCGTTGGTCACTTCCAGGGTGACCTGCTGACCCTTTTCGTTGTGGGTCTGCTTGGTGACGGCCACGGTGTTGTCACATTCCTTGATGGCCAGGGTGATCATCTTGTCGGCGATGGAGCGGACTTCCTTGGCTTTCGCCTCGGTGGTCACGATGCGGCCGTTCCAGATGAGGTTGGTCACCTGATTGCGGAGCAGGGCTTTGCGCTGATCGGCGGTGCGGCCCAGCTTGCGTTGATATGCCATGGGATTTTTCCTCCTTCATGGGGTTGCTTTACTCTTCGTTGGGACGCAGGCCGAGGCCCAGGGCTTGCAGCTTCTGCTCGACCTCTTCCAGGCTCTTGCGGCCCAGATTGCGCACCTTCATCATGTCTTCCTGATTGCGCGTCACCAGCTCCGCGACGGTGTTGATGTTGGCGCGCTTGAGGCAGTTGTAGGCGCGGACGGACAGGTCCAGCTCCTCGATGGTGAGCTCCAGCACCTTGTCGGTGGAGGAGGCCTCGGGGGCCGCCATGCTCACGGGGATCACCTGGTCCGTCAGGGCGCCGAACAGGGACAGGTGCTCCATGAGGATGCGGGCCGCGCCGCTGACCGCCTCTTCGGGCTTCAGCGTGCCGTTGGTCCACAGCTCCAGGGTCAGCTTGTCAAAGTCCGTCATCTGGCCGACACGGGTGTCTTCCACGGTGTAGTTGACCTTGCGCACGGGCGTGAAGATCGAGTCGATCGGGATCACGCCGATGGGCATGCTGGCGTCCTTGTTCTTGTCCGCGCTCACATAGCCGCGGCCCCGCTCGAGGGTCAGCTGCATCTGCAGGTGCGCGTCCTCGTTCAGGGTGGCGATGTGCATTTCAGGATTGATAACCTCAACCTCGTCGTCCACCTTGACGTCGGCGCCGGTGACCTCACAGGGACCGGTCACGTCCACGGACACGGTCTTGCGGGTCGCATCGTCGCTGTACAGCTTGATGGCCAGGGACTTGAGGTTCAGGATGATCTCGGTCACGTCCTCTTTGACGCCCGGAATCGTCGAAAACTCATGCTGCACACCTTCGATGTGCACAGAGGAAACCGCCGCGCCGGGGAGGGAGGACAGCAGTACGCGCCGAAGGGAATTGCCCAGCGTGTGGCCGAAGCCGCGCTCCAGGGGCTCCACCGTGAAGATCGCGTGGCTGCCGTTCTGGTCGACGCTGACGCACTCGATGCGTGCCTGTTCGAATTCGTTGATCATTTCGTTTACCCTCCTCAATTGGGTTCGGGACCGGCTGCCCTTCGTCTCTCAGGCCGCCGGCCTTTTCAGGCTTAGCGGGAGTAGTATTCGACGATCATGCTCTCTTCCAGCTGCAGGTCGATGTCCTCGCGGGCAGGCAGGGCCACGACTTTGCCGGAGAGGTTCGGCGCATCAAAGCTGAGCCACTTGGGGGTCAGGACGGAGGTGCCTTCGCGCAGGCTCTTGAACATCTCCATCTCCTCGGAGCGCTTCCGCAGGCTGATGACGTCGTCCACCTTGACCTGGTAGGACGGGACGTCCACCTTCTGGCCGTTGACGCGGATGTGGCCGTGGACCACGATCTGGCGCGCCATGCGGCGGGTCTTGGCCAGGCCCAGGCGGTACACCACGTTGTCCAGCCGCTGTTCCAGCAGGCGGAGCATGTTGTCACCGGTGACGCCCTTCATGTTGGAGGCCTTCAGATAGTAATGATGGAACTGCTTCTCGAGCACGCCGTAGACAAACTTGACCTTCTGCTTTTCCTTCAGCTGGGCGCCGTACTCGGAAACCTTCCTGCGGCGGTTGCCGCCGGGGTTGCGCTTGGACTTCTTGTTGCCGTAGCCCATCACGGCCGGAGAAATGTCGAAGCTCCGGCACTTCTTGGCGATCGGCTGTTTGTTGACTGCCATATGTTCTTGTCCTCCTTCAATACCTTACACGCGGCGGCGCTTGGGCGGACGGCATCCGTTGTGGGGGATGGGGGTCACGTCCTTGATCATGCTCACGTCGAGACCCGCGGCCTGCAGGGAGCGGATCGCGGCCTCACGGCCGGAGCCGGGGCCCTTCACGTACACTTCCACCGACTTGAGGCCATACTCCTTGGCGGCGTTGGCGGCGGTTTCGGCTGCCATCTGCGCGGCAAAGGGCGTGGACTTCTTGCTGCCGCGGAAGCCGAGGCCGCCGGCGGAAGCCCAGGACAGGGCGTTGCCCTGCGTGTCCGTGATGGTCACGATGGTGTTATTGAAAGAAGAAGTGATATGGGCGGCGCCGCGCTCCACGAGCTTGCGCTCCTTGCGCTTGCGCACGACCTTCTTCATCTTGGACTTGGGTGCCATTTCTTTTTCCCTCCGATATCTTGTTGGAAGAGGTCAGGCGATTAACGGCCAGCCTTCTTCTTGCCGGCAATGGTCCGCTTGGGGCCCTTGCGGGTGCGCGCATTCTGCTTGGTGTTCTGACCGCGGACAGGCAGTCCGCGGCGGTGGCGGACACCGCGGTAGGAGCCGATCTCGATGAGCCGCTTGATGTTCATGCTGACTTCACGGCGCAGATCGCCCTCCACCTTCAGGTGGTGTTCGATGTAATCACGCAGTTTGCTGATATCGGTCTCGGAGAGATCCTTCACCCGCGTGTCGGGGTTGATGCCGACGTCGGCGAGCAGTTTCTGGGAAGTGGTCAGACCGATCCCGTAGATATAGGTCAGGCCGATTTCCACGCGCTTTTCTCTGGGCAGGTCTACGCCCGCAATGCGTGCCATGTGTGCAATGCACCTCCAAATGTTGTTTGGGGGACTGTCTCTGTCCGCCCGAAAGACGCGGTCCGACGCTTTCTCAGGGGCAACCCACCCCGGAGCGGAGCCGTTCCGCAGCTTTTTGCCAGCGCCAGGTGAAAGCAAGCGCGTGGCGGCCCGCGGCCGCGCCAATCGGAAGGAGCGCAGCGCACGGACGGCGCGGTTTCCTCCTCCGGCGGGCCGTCGGAACATGCGCGGGGAAAGCGCATGCAGCCGCCCAACGGTAGCCGTCAGCGAGAGAAACCAACCTATGCTACCACAAAAAGAGTGGTTTGTAAAGAAGAAATTTTACAAATTTGTGAAAAAGGCGGAGAAAGAAATCAGGAAAGAAATCAGGGAGATGAGAGAGCCCCTCACTCCCCCTCCGGCACAATATTCTCCAGAAAGTCCCCGCCCGCGACATCCGGCCCCACGGTGGTGGCGTAGAGGCCGAAGGCGGTGTTGTCAAACTGGGCGCCGGTGTGGATCACGTCCATGCTGCCCTCTTGCTGACTGACGTGGAAGGTGAAGGCCCGGGCGGCGGCCTCCAGACCGGTGATACCGCCCAAGGAAGCCAGGGGCCGGGACCAGTCCAGACGGATGGCGTTCTCCTTGTACTGGTGTAGGTACAGCTTCTTCACCTGCCAGACGCCGTATTGCTGCGCGGAAGGCTTGTCATAGTCCGGATCCGCGGCCCGGGAGAAGGCCCGGACGGCGGCGTTGGCGGCGGCCTTGTGCTGGCCGTGGCCGTACTCGCCCCCAAGCCCGTGGGTCACCACCACCTCCGGCTTATACTGCCGGATCAGGCTCACCACCCACTTCCGGACTTTCTGCGGGCCGCCCATGCCGGAGTACGCGGTGTCCATGGATTTGGTGGCCTTGTCCCGGAACCCGCTGATGACGGGATAGCGCCGCACCCCCATGGACCA
This sequence comes from Christensenellales bacterium, assembly GCA_045226335.1. Lineage (GTDB taxonomy): Bacteria > Bacillota > Clostridia > Christensenellales > Aristaeellaceae > RUG11272. The sequence goes on from JBGVCH010000074.1 coordinate 4,996, forward strand.
CAGGCCGTTGAGCAGTTCGTGCTGCCGCTGGGCGCCGCAGTTCACCAGGTACGCCACCACCACCCGGCAGCCCCGCTCCGTGTCGTAGGTGGGGATGGCGCCGCCGAAGAAGATCAGCTCGTCGTCCGCGTGGGCGGCCAGAAAGAGGATGTCGGCCTTCTCCGCGGTGGGCTCCCAGTGCTGGGCGGTGTCCGGCAGCGCGCCGGGGCCGTAGACCGTCAGCTCTGCCACCCCCAGCAGGTTCTCCGCCGGGTCCCGGCAGACGATCCGCAGCTTTTCGGCGGGAGTCTCCAGCCGGACGGTGTCGTGGAGCGCGGAGAAGACAGGCTCGTACACCGTGCGCCATTCCCCCGCGACAAAAGCCTCGGCCCGCCAGGGAGCCGGGGTCTCGTTGAACTGCAGATACGCCCCGCCGATGGCGCCGTCCGCCGGGGCGTCGATTTGAAGCCAGGTCTCCCCCCGGTTGGCCGCTTTCCAGCGGGTGGTGATGTCTCCATCGGTGATGTACTTCACGTAGCGGCTGCCGCTGCTGACGCTGACGCCGCAGGCCCGGGTGATGTCCGCCGCCTCTTTCGTCTCTTCCGCCGCCGCCGGCACAATCGGGAGAAGGAGCGCCAGCAGGCAGGCCAGCAGAACGCGCCTCATGCTTCCGGCGCCCCCCGCATGGCGATATACAGGGCGGTGATGCTCTCCTCGTCCAGGGCCACGGGGTTGTTCCGCAGCCGCTCGGGGTTCACGGCGGCCGTCAGCCCCGGGAGGTCCGCCTCGGGGATCACCGGGGGTGTCAGCTCCAGGCGGTCCGCCAGGGCGGCAAACTCCTCCGCGGCCTGTTTTGCGCTGTCGCAGCCCATGGCCCGGCCCAGGGTGGCGAAGGTATCCGTCAGGTACGCCTCCCCCCGGGGATCGACGCACCGGTCCGTGTGGGCCAGCATCCAGGGAAACAGCGCCCGGACGCACACGGTGACCGCATGGCCGTGGGCCAGGCCGTACAGGGAGGTCAGCTTGTAGCTCATGGCATGGCCGGCGGTGGTCTGGGTGATGTTGATGGCCTTGCCCGCGGAGTTGGCTGCCTGCAGCATGCCGGCGCTGCCCGCGTCCGTGTTGGCCAGGTAGCCCTCCAGGTTGTTGAGGATCAGCCGGATGGCGGCGGTGGCGTGGTGCTTGCTCTCCGCTGTGCTGTTGACGGACCAGAAGGACTCCATGGCGTGGCACAGGGCATCCATCATGGTGGATTTCCGCTGGTAGGGCGGCACCGTTTGAAGGGCGGTGGCGTCCAGGAGCACCACCTCCGGAATGCAGCTCTCGTTGGTGATGGATTGCTTCACGCCCTCGTCGTAGATCACGGCGAAGCGGGTGGCCTCGCTGCCGGAACCGGCGGTGGTGGGCATGGCCAGCAGGGGGATGCTGTTTTCCAGGATGAACTGCTTGAGGAAGTGCATGTCCGGGTTCATGCCGGCGAAGAGCTTCACGCACTTGGCCACGTCCATGGAGGAGCCGCCGCCCACCGCCATGACGGCGTCGCAGCCGGCCTCCCGGAAGGCCAGGACCCCCGCCCGCACTTCCTCATATTTCGGGTTGGGGGTGTAGTCGCTGAACACGGTCACCGCAATGCCCGTCCGCTCCGTCAGCCCGCCGAACCAGTTGTTGATCCGGAGGAAGGGGAAGGCGCGGTCGCACACCAGGAAAAGATGCCGGATGCCCTTTTCCGTCAGCCAAAGCTCCAGCTGCTCATAGTTGTTGGCCGCTGTGAGAACCGTCTGCTGCATGGACCGCGCCTCCCTTCAGTCAACTGTGGTTTCCCTTACTGCACCGGACCGGTCCAGTACGCGTTGTTGTAGACATCGGTGAGCTTGTAGGTGATGACGATCTTTTCCGTGGTAAAGGTCTTGTCGCTGATAGTCAGGCCTTCGGTCCACACGATCGGATCTCCGAACCTGTAAGAGTCCTGATACTTGTTGTCGTAGGTGTAATAGTCCGCGATGAACTGGATGGTATCGCCTTCGGCCAGGTAGCCGTCAATGTTGTTGCCGCCCAATTCGGGATCGGCAATGGTCATCGCGGGCAGTTGCGACACGGTCTTGCCGTAGAGCGGCATGAATTCTTCTTCCGCGGTCCCCTCATCGGCGGTGTAGACGTATTCGTAACCGACGATTTCAGGAATATCGGTTTCCTCGCCGGGGAAGAACGTAATCAACAGACGGACACGCTGCGCTTCGCTCTCCCCGGCCTTGGTCAGCAAGGCAGGCGTCATGCCGTAGATTTTCCCGTCCTTTTCGTCGAACAGATGGTAGTACGGCATAAACTGCGTGCCCAAGGCCAACCAGGTGTGGTCCGTATCGGCAATCATTTTGCCGTCCTCGGTCCAATCAAAGCTGTTGTCTAGGCCCAGATCAATATAACCCTTGCCATTGTCGATAAACACGTTGCGGTCCGCGCCGGCAATCAGTGCCCAGTAGTCACCCAGATCCAGCACACCGTTCTTGAATGTCAGCTGCGGGGGGTCCGGAACCACGGTGTCGGCCTTGCTCCGACCGGAGTTGCTCAGGAACAGGTCCAGCAGGCTGCTCATGTCGTAGCCGCCGGCGGAAGAGGTCCCCTGCAGCGTCGCCGTCGGGTAGGACTGCGTGCTGTACTGCCCGCTGCCTTCCGCCTGCGCAAAAGCGCGGATGCACTCGCTGTAGCTTTCATCCATGCCGATAGCGGTGTAGTTCTGGGTCGCCTTGGTTACGCTGCCGGCCTTCCGATAGGGGAAGTATACGGAGACACCGTAGGCGTCGGTCATACCGTTGACCCGGTTGTATTTCACCGCGCTCTGCAGGACAGTGGAGAGGGCCTTGCCCTCATCAGACCCAACACGGATGGCCAGGTCCACCAAGTCCACCTGGTCGATGCCGGAGGACAGGGCAAATTCCCGGGCGCCGCTGCGGGCGTTGCTGATGGCCACGTATTCCTTGTTTTCGATCTTCTGCGTGACACCCTTGCTGAAGGCCTTGAACTTGGACGGCACGGTCTGTTTCAGCTCGCCCAGGTCGATAACGCTCAGCGTGGTCTTCTGGCCACGGCACTGCTCGGCGCACTTCTGCGTGAAATCGTCGCAAATCTTCACGCCAAGATCCACAGTGGAAATGGCCGTGTTGTTGCCCAGCGCGGTCAGCCAGTCGGTGTAATACCAGCCGATGCCGGGTTCCGTCTCCTCGGAGGCCACCAGATAGTCGGCGTAATTGCTGCACATCAGAGCGGTTTCCACCGTGGCCATCAGGCAGGCGTCAAAACCGATGAAGTCGAACTTCACGCCGGCGCTCTTCAGGGCGTCGTTGATGCCCGACAAGGACATGGAGCCAGACCGGGTGTTGGTCTCGTCATAGCCGTAGCCCGTGACGGAGCCGCCGCCGTGATCCCAGAAGATGAGAGCATAACGATTGGCCGGAGCCTCATCCTTACAGTATTTGATAAAGCCTGCCAGGTTCTTGGGGTCCGTCATGGCGGAACTGCCCCAGGTGATGCTCTTCTCCACCTGCTTGATCTTTCCACCCTTGATCTCCCAAACCTGGTTGTTGCCGATCAGGTTGTTCTGCCATCTGCTGCAGCCGCCGGTGTACAGGAACAGCCGCACGTTGGAGCCGAACTCGGCCCCCAGCATCTCCTGGATGTCCCGGGTGGCCATGGCGCTCTTGCTCTCCAGATCCGTGCCGCACATGTATACCATGATGGTGACTTTGTTGTTGCTCTTCTTGATGGTGGTAAAGCGGTCGATGCTCTCATCGACTTTCTTGGGGGCATCATAATCCGTCCGCACACCCACGGTAGTCGTGCTGGTAGTAGACGACTGGCTTTCATACCAGCCACCGCCCATCAGGCTACTGAGGAAGTTGCCAGAATTGTTATCGCTCGTGTTGCTGCCGGAATTCATGCATCGGGGCAGCACAAAAATCAGGATGAGAATGATAATGATGATGGGCAGGAGCTTTTTGAGGTTCAGCCCGCCGCCGCCCTGGCCGCCGGCACTGCCGGTGCTTCCTGTGCCGCCGCTGCCGCCCTGGCCGCCGCTGCCGCCGCCCCCCAGGAGGCTCCCCAGCAGGCCGCTGCTGCTACTGCTGCCGGGTTTGCTGCTGCTGCCCGGCTTGCTGCTGCTTCCGCTGCCGCCCAGCAGACTGCCCAAAAGACCGCTGCCGCTGCCCGGTTTGTTGCTGCTGCTCCCGCTGCCGCCCAGAAGGCTCCCCAGCAGGTTGCCGGAGCCGCTGCTGCTGCCGCTTCCGCTGCCGCCCAACAGGCTTCCCAGCAGATTGCCCCTGTCCTGATCCTGACCCTGGTCCTGTCCCTGATCCGGTCCCTGGCCCTGACCCGGCTTCGGACCCTGGCCCGGCTGCGGGCCCTGCTGCTGGGCCGCTTCCTGTTTCTGTTCGGTATCCGCCCGGCCGCCTTCGCCTACCGGTCCGGTGCCCAGACCTTCGCCGTGAATCTCCGCGCCCGTGCCGGCGCCGGTGACATTCTTTCTTCTCCCGCGGGGTCTCTGGTTTTCAGACATGTTCAGCCTTCCTTCCGTTCGGTCATGTTCGTATGTAAAAATCCGGATTCCGATCCCTTGTGCCCTCTATCATACCGCATTTGCGGCAAGAATGCAAATCATTTGTCAATTTGTGGAGAAAAAACCGTCGCGTGCCGCCAAAACAGCCCACAAAAAACGGGAACAGGGGCTGCCTGTTCCCGAAAGACCTGTGGGTTGTGCTCAGCGGTACATCTTCTCCCGCGCGGCTTTTCTCCGGAAGCGGAAGGCCACGCCGCCGGCGATCAAAGCCGCCAGCGCGATCCAGACCCAGACCGGCACGTCCTGAATGTTGAAGCAGCGGACCCGGATCCACATCCGGTTGATGATCTCGCTCTGCTCCGCGTTGAAATACACCATGATGGACGCCCGCCGGATGACGTCTTCCGACGGATACTGGGCGGAGAGCTGACGCTTCAGCTGTTCCGGCTCCACCATCAGCACATACTCGCCCTCGCTGCCCTCTCCCGCGAAGAAGTAGCTCACGTCGTACGCGACGAGGCCGTCCGCCTCTTCGCTCTCCGCGGATTCGGCGGTCCCGGCGGCTTCAACGGTTTCTACGGCTTCAGCAGATTCGGAGACTTCAATGGTTTCCGCAGCTTCGACGGTTTCGACGCTCTCCACGTCCTCCGCGGCCTCGGCGGTCTCTGCGGCTTCCCCGTCCGGCTCAGCCTCCGCGCTTTCGGTTTCCCCCTCGTCTCCTCCGCCTTCCTCGTCATCGGCGCCGTAAGTCCACTCGAGGTACTCAAAGATCCGTCCGTCCTCGCCGCCGGAGATGGTGGAGGTGTAGCCGATGTAGTACATGTTGCGGATGGCGTTGTCCGGCCGCGAGATGAAGTTGATGAACGCCTCGGCCGCGTGCTGCTTCTTCGCGTCGCCGTCGATCCCTTTCCGGAGCATCACCCATCCGTCGAAGTAGATGTTGGTGCTCTCCCGCGGAACCGCGAAGTTCAGGTAATACTCGTCCTCCTCCGCCTGGTCCATCGTGTAGACCGCGTCGCCGCTCCACTGGTAGTTCGCCACGACCTTGCCGGTGATCATGTCCGCTTTCCCGGAGTCGGTCTCAAAGGAGTACAGATTGTCCTTCGTGTCCTGCAGATACTCCTGCACCGCGTTCACCGTCTCCGGCGAGACGTCGTTCATCTCGTCCTGCAGCCGCGCGGCGTAGTCCTCCGCCCCGGTGAAGTCCTCCGAGGTCAGCAGGTCGGACTTCAGCGCCCCCACCGCCGCGAAGTAGGAATCCCGGACGTTGTCCTTCATGGTGATCTGCCGGTGATAGGCCGGGTTCTGCATCAGCCGCCAGGTGGAGGCGTCCGCTTCGCTCACCACCTCCGGATTGTACACGAACCCCGTGATGCCCCACATGTACCCCGCCGCGCACTTGTCCCAGCTCACGCCGTTGATCTCGTGGCTCTCGAAGATGCTCCGGATGTACGGCGACACGCCCCGGATATAGTAGTTGTTCTCGTTTTCCTCGTCGAAGAAGCCCTCCGACAGCGGCTGGACCTTGTCCTCCGCCATCAGCTTCATGATCATGTATTCCGACGGGCAGACCAGGTCGTACACATCGCCGATGGTCAGCATGTTGTACAGGTCTTCGTTGGTGCCGAAGGTGGAGTACTCCACCCGGACCCGGATGCCGTAGGTCTCGAAATACCAGGCCTCAAAGTCCTCCACCATGGAATTCTCGCCGAAGATGTCGCCGCTCTCCAGGTCGATCGTTTCGTCATTGTCCGGGTTGTAATTCCCATGGCTGTCCTTGCCGTCGTCCCATCCGCCCAGGTCGATGTACTCTTCCCAGTTGCAGATGCGGAGCGTGATGACCTCGTCCTCCGCCGCGGCGGAAAACAGGGGGCAGGCGTTCAGGAGGAGCAGCGCCGCAAGGAGCATGGCCCCGATGGCGCGCCGGTGCTTCATCATACCCTCTCCTCCTTCTTTTTCGCCATTTTCGCGTTGAAATTCATCACCAGGACGATCACGATCACCAGGAGGAAGATCAGCGTGGACAGCGCCCACAGCGCGGTCTTGATCTGCGTCTGGGAGCCGCGGGTCGCGTTGACGACATAGGTGCTGATGGTGTCGAAGGTGGCCGGCTTCGTGTAGGTGGCGATGAAGTAGTCATCCAGGGAAAGCGTGATGGCCAGGGAGAACCCGGAGACCATGCCGGAGAAAATCTGCGGGATGACTACCCGGATCAGCGCCGTCCGCGGCTTCGCGCCCAGATCCAGCGCCGCCTCGTACAGGCTGGAATCCATCTGCTTCAGCTTCGGCATCACCGAGAGGTAGACGAACGGCGCACACAGCGTCACATGGCCCAGGACCAGCGGGATGAAGGTGTCCTTCCCGATGCCCAGCACCACCACCAGCAGGATGCACAGGGAGAAGCCCGTCACCACGTCCGCGTTGATGACCGGGATCTGGTTCACGGTGGCCATGGTGGAAGAAATCCGTTTCTTCGAGTAGAAGGCACCGATGGCGCCCAGCGTGCCCAGGATGGTCGCGATCAGCGCGGCCCCCAGGGCCAGGAGCAGCGTGCCGGTGATCATGTCCCGCAGCTCTTCTGTGGTGAACAGCGTCACGTAGTTCTTCAGCGTGAAGGCGCGGATGGAACCGATCTGCGTCGCGTCCGTGAAGCTGTACAGCGCCAGGATCAGGATCGGCAGGTACAGAAACAGCAGCACCAGCGCGGGAATCAGGATCCGCCTGATCTTTTTGCTCACAGCAGCGCACCTCCCGTCCTGGCGGTTTCGTCCTGGCTGCCGTCCGTCAGCAGCGTGAACAGGCAGATGATCCCCAGCAGCACCAGCGCGATCATGCTGCCGCCGTGCCAGTCATAGGCGGCGAAGTAGCTGCCGATGAGGCTGCCCATGATGTAGGTGCTGTTGTAGAGCATGTCCAGCACGACATAGTTCGTCATCGCCGGCAGGAAAACCATCGATACGCCGCTGACGATGCCCGGCATGCTCAGCGGGAGCGTCACCCGCAGGAAGGCACCCCGCTCGTCGGCGCCCAGGTCCCGTGCCGCCTCGGTCAGCGTCCTGTCCAGCTTCACGATGGTGTTGTAGATCGGCAGGATCATGAAGGGCAGAAAGTCGTAGGTCATGCCCAGCACGGAGTTCAGGAAGGGATAGTATGCCAGGTTCCCCTCGATCACCGTCAGGATCTCCTTCAGCGCCGTGATCCGCAGCGAGAAGTTGATCCACATCGGCATCACGAAGATCATGATGACCACGGACTTGGCCCGGAGTTTGCTGGTGGCCAGGATGTACGCCACCGGATAGGCGATCAGCAGGCACACCGCCGTCGTCACCGCCGCGATGGCGAGACTGTACACCAGCGTCCCCATGGTGTTCGGGTCCGTGAAGAAGCCCGTCAGGTTGGCCATGGTGAACTGTCCCTGGCCGTTTGTGAAGGCGTAGTAGATCAGCACGAGCATCGGCGCCACCACAAACAGGATCAGGAACACACCGTAGGGAATGCCCAGCGTTTTCCTGGAAAATCTCATTGGCTGTGCCCTCCTTATTTCTTCACGGAGAAGCGCATCTTGTCCAGAGGCAGGATCAGTCCGACCCGGTCTTCCATGTTCCACAGGTACTCGTCGTCCACGATGAAGTCCTGTCCCAGTTCCGTGTTGATCACGTAGCTGTAGTGGTCGCCCTTGTAGATCAGGTTGCTGATGACGCCCTCGATCAGCACCTGCTCGTCGTCCACGTCGTCCGTCATGCGGATGTCCTGGGGTTCGATGGCCGCGGTGATGTGGATCTTCTCCGGGTCGATCACCTCGCCGTTCTCGTCCAGCAGCTCATGGTTTTCGTTCCGGCGGCTGCCCTTGATCAGCTGCGTCAGACTGGTATCCAGCTCCGTCCCGTTGAACTCCAGGCGATGGTTCCGGTTCATGTCCACCGCGAACACGTTGGTGTGGTCCTCGGCGATCATGATGTGGACGCCGTCCGGCTCCACCATCATGCCGACGGTGTCCCCCACCGCCGCGGACCTGGTGCTCTGGATCACCACTTCGTACCGGCCGGACTGCACGGTGATCTCGTAGTGGATGCCCTTGAAGATGACGGAGACGACCTTGCCGCGGATCTGGCCCTCTTCCGGCTTCGTCAGGGTGATGTCCTCCGGGCGGACGACGGCGGTGATCTGCGTCCCCTCGGGCACGTCGTCGACGCACTGGAACTGCCCGCCGGCAAACCGCGCCGTCATGTTTCCGGTCATGATCCCGTTGAAGATGTTGCTCTCGCCGATAAAGTCCGCAACGAACGCGTTCTGAGGCTCGTTGTAGATGTCTTCCGGCGTGCCGATCTGCTGGATCCTGCCCTCGTTCATGACGACGATCTTGTCCGACATGGTCAGGGCTTCCTCCTGGTCGTGGGTCACGTAGATGAAGGTGATGCCCAGCTCGTCGTGCATCGCCTTCAGCTCGATCTGCATCTCCTTGCGCATCTTCAGATCCAGCGCGCCCAGCGGCTCGTCCAGCAGCAGGATCTCCGGCTCGTTCACCAGCGCCCGGGCGATGGCCACGCGCTGCTGCTGACCGCCGGACAGGGTGGACACGGAGCGCTTCTCAAAGCCCTCCAGGTCCACCAGCTCCAGCACCTTCTTGGCCTTTTTGCGGATCTCTTCCTTCGGGAGCTTTCTCAGCTTCAGGCCGAAGGCGATGTTCTCGAAGATATTCATGTGCGGGAACAGCGCGTACCGCTGGAAGACCGTGTTGATGGGGCGCTCGTTGGGGGGCAGCCGGGAAATATCCTGGCCGTTGAGCAGGATGTCGCCCTTCGTGGGCATGTCAAAGCCCGCGATCATCCGCAGCGTCGTGGTTTTCCCGCAGCCGGAAGGCCCGAGGAACGTGACGAACTCACCCCGCTTGACTTCCAGGTTGAAATCCTCCACCGCCTTGAATCCGTCGTCGAATGTCCGGCAAATGTTCCTCAGCTCAATGATGTTCTCCCTGTTCTCCATGGCAAGAAGCTCCCTTCATATTGTCTTCCGGCGGATCTCCGTCTCTCAGAAACTCGGGGGGGTCGAAACCCAGATCACCCTGGCTTTTCCCTTTCCGGCGTTCTTCAGGTAATGGTTTTCACGGGGGTGGATGCAGAACGTGCCGCCGGTCTTCACCCGGGCTTTCTTGCTCCCGGTCACCAGCCAGACGGTGCCGGAGAGCACATAGCCGAACTCCTCGCCCTCCCCCGGGGGCTGCTCATCGCTTTCGGCCCCGGGCGCCAGCTCCAGCAGGATGGGCTCCATGTCGTTCTTCTGGGCGTTGGGCACCAGCCAGGTGACGGACCGGCTGTCCTCCTCCTTCACGAACAGGTCCTGGGGCGCGAACACGGTCTTCTCGCTCTCCTTGTCCGCAAAGAAGTCCGCCGGGGTCACCCCCAGGCACTCCAGCATGTCCGTCAGGGTGGCGATGGAGGGGGAGGCCAGGTTCCGCTCCACCTGGGAGATGAACCCCTTGCTGAGCTCGCAGCGGTCCGCCAGCTCCTCCTGGGTCAGGCCCCGCTGCTGCCGCAGCTGTTTCAGCTTTTCACCGATGTTCACGACCGCCGTCCCTCCTCCCGGTGCTGTTCAGTATTGCTAAACCGTCGATCACACTGCCGAGTTTAGAATCACTAAACAGACAGGCGAGACGTATTAAAACACAGACAAATCCGCTTGTCAAGACCCGTACAGCAAAAAAACCGCCCGGCAAGCGGGCGGCACGGGAGGCGCGGAGGGTCATTCCGCCAGGGCCATGTCCAGGATCGTCACCATGGTTTCGTAGTCGATCATGCCGGAAACGTACCCCAGGACGGTGCCGTCGGCCAGAATGATGTAGGTGGTGGGATAGCCCTCGATGTAGAGCTGGCTGCAGAGGGCCGCATCGGTGTCCATCAGCACCGGGTAGGTCAGGCCCTTCTCCGCCAGGAAATCCGCGGCGCCCTGGGCGTCTGTCGTGTCGTCGGGCAGGGGATCCAGGCCCAGGATCAGGGTGTCGCCCTCGTTGGCGCCCATCTCCTCGAAGAGCTTCTGGATATCGGGCATCTCCCGGATGCAGTAGGGGCACCAGGTGGTCCAGATGTTGAGGAAGACGCGCTTGCCCGCCAGGTCGGCGTTGGTCCAGACGCGGCCGTACTGGTCCGTCAGGGAGAATTCCGGCAGCGGGATGGGGGTGTCGTCCTCCTCTTCGGCCAGGGCGCACAGGGGGAGCAGGGCGGCCGCCAGCAGCAGGGCCAGGAGGCGAATGAAGGTCTTCATCGGGTCACATCCTTTCATTTTCGATCAACCGCGTTCAGCGGAGAAGGTCCAGGAGAATGCCCTCCGTCAGCAGGCGGAAAGGGTCGGAGGCCCGGGCGGGGATCCGGGAAGCCGCGGCGGACAGGGTAGCCTCCGCGAAGGGGGTCGCGTAGCCGTCGTAGGTGAAGAAGCCCGGGAACAGCTGGTCGGCGGCGTCCGGGAAGCACTGCCGGAACACCATGAGGAAGGTGCCCGTCAGCTGAACCGGCTGGACGGCGCCCTCCAGCTTCAGGATGGCGGCCTCCGGGGCGGGCAGGAGAACGTCGAAGGCGCCCTGGGCCGTCTCGGCGCCGGGGGAGGCGCTCCAGGCCATGGGGAAGCTCATCACCGGGTGGCCGGCGCTCATGGCCAGGGTACCGAACCGGGTCAGCTGCCACTGCTGGGTGCTGTCGAAGGTCCCCATGAGCAGCGGTCCCCGGCCCGCCATGAACAGGGGCAGTTCCGGGGGCAGCTGGATGGACAGGGCGCTGTCCCAGCGGAGCTTCTCCAGGGCCAGGCCGCACTGGGCCAGCCGCAGGGCGAAGTTGAACAGCAGCAGGGACTGGACGCGGGAGACCCGCCGGGCGGCGGCGCAGGCCTTGCCGATGGAAGCCGCCGTGTCCGCGAAGTCCGGGCCCAGCAGCCGGTCCAGGGTGCGCCGGAGGGCGTCATAGGCGCCGGTGTCCCCGGCCGCCCGGGCCGCCAGCTCCCCGGCCCGCCGGAAGCGCTGTTCCGAAGGCTGGTCGAAGGCCCCCGCCTGCAGCCACAGCTCCTCCTGCAGCCACGCCGGCCGTAAGCTGAACACATGGGCCAGGAAGGCGGAGACGCCATCCCCCAGGTTGACCGCCAGGGCCGGCCGCTCCAGGCCCCGGAGCCAAATGGCGCAGCCCGCGCTGCCGGAACCGATGTCCAGCACCGCCACGGGCATGCCCGGGAAGCGCTGCCTTGCAAAGGCGAGGCAGGCTGCCAGCGAAGGCACCGGCACGGTTTCGGGAGTGATGGCCAGGCCGGTCTCCCGGCTCATGGCGCCGCTCAGCACGCCCAGCTCCGTGGCCATGGCCTGCCGGGCGGCGGCGGTCATGGTGTCGGGCAGGGTCATGCGCAGCTTCAGCCGGTCCGCGCCCCGCTGTGCCGCCGCCAGGGCCAGCAGCAGCAGGCTCTCCCGCAGCAGGATCCGCCTGGCGCGGACGCCGGTGCGGTCCCCCCGCCACAGCAGATTGCCCAGGGCTTCCGGGCTGTCGGCCTCCGCCTCGGGCACGATGCGGCCGTCCCGGAAGAGGACGGGGTCGTCCGCCTCCCCCGTCAGGGTCACGGCGGCGGGCAGCACGGGCCCCATGGGCCACACGGGCAGACATTCCTTCTCGTAGTTCCGGTCCGCCCGCAGCAGGATCCGCCACAGGGAGGGCAGGGTCAGGGGCTCGGTGAGGCCCCCGGACTGCAGGAACAGCCGCACCCCGGAGGCGCCGACGTCCAGCACGGCGGCCATCTCGCCGCCGGCGGAGCGCTGGGCTTCCAAGTCCAGGCTGGTGAGGATGCCCAGGGTCCTGTCCCCCTGGCGCAGGGCGACGGCCCGGGGGAAGGCGTCCACGGCCAATATGTGCGGCTCGTCCCCTTCCACCCGCTCCCCGGTCCAGCGGCCTTCCTTCAGGAAGCGCACCGTGCAGGCGCCGGCGATGCTCAGCCAGTACAGGCGCCAGCGCTCCGGGGGCAGGGGGCTGAGAGGCCACATGGACACGGCGGGCACGGCATCCATCCGCACCTGCTCGTCCGGGGCGTAGGTCCGGGTCAGGCAGACGTCCTCCCGGCCGCTGAAGGTCAGGCTGACCTCAATGCCGCCGGTGGACAGGGACCGGATGCGGGTCCGGGCTGGATCCGGGCAGCCGGTGTCCCAGCCCTGCCGCGCCACATGCTCGGCGATGGCGTCGCTGAAGGGCGGCAGCGCGATGCGGCCCTCCTCCCCGTCCTCCACGGCGCAGGCGGCCTCCAGCCGGGCGTCCCCCAGCATGCCGCCCCGCACCAGGGTCAGGGCGTCGGAGAAGGGGTTCATGGCCAGGGCCGCGCCGTCCCGCCCCAGGGCGTCCCGGAAGAGCAGGCTCAGGGCCGGGGAGTGTTCGTCCAGAGGCCATTGGAAGGCCGGAAGCTCCTGGGGCAGGAGGCTCTCCTGCTTCATGGCCTCCGCCCAGAGGCTGGTCTGGCTCCGGGCCTGGGGATCCAGCTGCCCGGCGTGCTCTCCGCACCAGATCTGCAGCCGCTCCGGCGCCTGGGTCATCAGCCTGCGGGAGGAGCGGCTCAGGAGCTTCCACTCCTCCGCCAGTTCCGCCAGGGCCTTCGCGGCGGGCTCGCCGGCGTCCGGCAGGGGTTCCAGGCCGATGCGGCTGCTGAGGCGGGCAAAGGGCGTCCCCCGCCAGGACCAGGTGCCGGCGTCCGGCAGGCTGACCTGAGGCTCCGGAATGCCGAGGGCCGCCAGCAGGGCGTTGGCCCCGGGGGTGACGGTCTCCTGCGTGAACTTCAGCTGGGAGAAATCCTTCTCGTCCCGGAGGCAGGCCACGGCGGTGACCCGGCTGCGCCAGTCGGCGGCGTCGCTGCCCAGCAGGGCGCTGTCCAGGACCGCGCTCTCGTACTCGCCCGCCGCGTCGGCGAAGCGCAGGGCCTCCGGGCTCTTCATGGCCGTCAGGCGGCGGCGCAGCAGGGTCCGGCGGGCGCAGTCCAATCGGGAGACCGGCTTCCCGAAGGCCGAGGAGCTCTCCAGCCAGGTGACTTCCCGGGGCAGCTTGCCCCACAGCGCCGGGGCCTGCCGGGCGGGCAGGATGCCCCACGTTTTGTCGGCGATGCCCAGCACCTCGCTGTGATCCTCCGTGTTCCAGGAGACCAGCGTCAGGGTTTTCCGGCCCAGGGCGCTGAGCACGGCGCCGGCCAGGGGCGAGGCGTCCCCGGTGACCTCCCGTGCCGTCAGCTTTCCCGACGAATAGGTGTCGCTCAGCAGCGCAAACGCCAAAAGCCCGCGCCAGGCGGGCAGGTCTTCCGGGGTCTCGGCGGCGTCCGGGGGAACGGGACGCATGGAAGCGGCCGCGGCGCGGGGCAGGGTGTCCGGCGCCGCCAGCAGGCCGGTGCCTTCCTGCAGCGCCACCGGCTCCGTCTCGTCGGGCAGCAGCACAAAGGTTTCATCAGGCATGGCGGTATCCTCGGGGCCGGGGTTCACCGCACGGCCCGGAACAGCGCCTCGATCAGGCGCAGGCCGGGCGGGGCGTCCGGCAGGTCAACCCGGCCGACCATGTCCTGCACGTACCGGGCAGGGCGGTCGGTCCAGGGCCAGGTGGAGAGGATGGCGGCGGCCTGCCGCGGGCGGTTCCGGGGATCCGTGCGGGGCAGGGTGCAGAGGGCGTCCAGCCAGCCGGCCGGCCAGAAGACCTCGGCGGGGACGTCGTCCTCCTTCCGGGGCACGGGCACCTCGCCGGCGATGGCGTCCCGATCCACGGCGGCCCGGGCGGCCTTGCCCTCCAGGCTGGCCACCCGGCGCTGCATCCGCTTCAGCCGCGCCCGGGCCTGGTCCACCTTGGGCATCTCGTCGGGCCGGGCGATGGCGGCGGCCTTGCCGATGCGGCGGTTGGCCTCCTCCGCCTGGGCGCGGACATCCGCGGCCTCCCGGGCGGTCTCGTCGGCAAAGCTCCGCAGCATGCCCCGCAGCACGCGGGTGCCCAGGGGCTTGTTCAGGGCAGCCTGGACGGACAGCTCCTCCTCCAGAGCCTCCTGCAGCTCTTCCTTCTGCCGCTGGGCGGTCTCGGACTCGTTGTCGGCCATGTCATGGCGGTGGATCGTGGTGACCTGGGCCATGCTGCTCTGGCGGATGTCGTACTCCAGCAAGGACAGCAGGCCGGCGCGCTTCAGCACGCCCTCGTAGTGCTCCTTCGCCCGCTCCAGGGCCTCATCCGTGTACGGGGACGGCCGCAGCACATAGGGCAGGGAGGCCTGAACGCTCCGCAGGAAGGCCGCGCCGTGGTGCGCCACCAGCAGGGCGCAGCTGATGTGGTGCCCCGCCAGGTCCCGAGCGTCGGCGGAGAGCCGGCCCGCCGGGAAGCAGTTGTGCACCCAGGGCGCCACGCGGCCCCGGGGGATCCGCTCCTCCCCCAGCAGCTGCCGGGCTTCCGGCGCGTACACCCCCTGCCAGAGGGCGTCGAACCGCAGCAGGGCGTCAAAGCACGTTCCCCAGCGGGCGCCGCCGGGATCAAAGGCCGTCCAGTCCAGCCGCAGGGGGACCCGGAAGGCGTGGCTGCCCTTCCATCCGCAGAGGAAGGCGTCCACGGCCCGGCAGGCCAGCAGGTGCAGCAGATGCGGGGCGGAGCCCGCGGCGCGGCAGTCCTCCGGGAGGCCCAGCAGCGTGATAAAGTCCGCCGTGATGCCGCCGGTCTCCAGGGCGCGCCGGGCCATGGCGGGGGTGTCGGTCCGGGTCCAGCCGGTGAAGAGCACCGCGCCGGTGCCGCCGCGGCCCGCCAGTGCCTTCAGCAGCAGACGGCTCCCCGCCGCGCAGCAGGGCTCCGCCAGGGAGCCGCAGACCAGGGTGGGCATGGCGTCGGCGTCCTCGAGGATCTCCCGCATCATGGGATCCGGGTGCGCCAGCAGCGCGGTCCAGGCGATGGCGGCCGTGCGGGTAGAGGCGCTCATGGCCGGCGCGGCGGCCTCCCGGGCGGGCAGCAGGGCGTGGAGCAGGTCCGTGTCCCCGGCGGTCTCCGCCATCCGGGTGAGGGGAAGTTCGACGCCGCCGGCCCGCAGGCTCAGGATGGGCGCGAAGCCGGTGTGCCGGTTCAGGCCCCAGCCGCTGCGCAGGTTGCTGTAGGCGGCGCAGAGGCGCCGGACGTGCTTCTCGTCCTCCTCCGGGGCGTAGAGCAGGGTGATCCGCAGCACATCCTCCCGGGGCAGGGCACCGCAAAAGGCGCTGTGGATCAGCGCTTCGGCAATGCGGGCCCCGGCCGTGCCCAGGGCGAGGATGGACGCTTTCATCGCAGAGGTTGCTCCTTATCCGGGGGTTCAGCCCTCGTATCCGTTGGGATTCATGCGCTGCCAGCGCCAGGCGTCGCGGCACATGTCCTCCAGGTTTTTCTTCGCCTCCCAGCCCAGGAGGGCCTTCGCCTTGGCGGGATCGGCCCAGCAGGCGGCGATGTCCCCGGGACGCCGTGGCGCGATGACGTAGGGCACCTTCACCCCGTTGACCCGCTGGAAGGTGTTGACGATGTCCAGCACGCTGTAGCCCACGCCGGTGCCCAGGTTGATGATCTCGCAGCCCGTGTGGGCGGCGGCGTAGGCGCAGGCGTCCACATGGCCCCGGCCCAGGTCCGTCACGTGGATGTAGTCCCGGACGCCGGTGCCGTCGGGGGTGTCGTAGTCGTCGCCGAAGACGCTGAGGCGCTCCAGCCGGCCGGCCGCCACCTGGGTGACGTAGGGCATGAGGTTGTTGGGGATGCCGTTGGGATCCTCGCCGATCCGGCCGCTCTCATGGGCGCCGATGGGGTTGAAGTACCGCAGCAGCACCACACTCCACTCGGGATCGGCGGTGACCACGCCCGACAGGATCTTCTCGATCATGTACTTGGTCCAGCCGTAGGGGTTGGTGCAGCCCTTGCAGAACATATCCTCCCGCAGGGGTACCTCGTCCGGGTCGCCGTAGACGGTGGCGGAGGAGGAAAAGACCAGCCGCTTGACCCCGTGGGCCGCCATGCTCTCGCAGAGGGTCAGGGTGGAGTCCAGGTTGTTGCGGTAATAGCGCAGGGGCTGGGACACGCTCTCCCCCACCGCTTTCAGGCCGGCAAAGTGGATGACCGCGTCGATGCGGTTCTCGTCGAAGATGCGGTCCATGGCGGCCCGGTCGCAGACGTCCGCCTCGTAGACCGTGAGCTTCTTTCCGGTGATCTCCTCCACCCGGCGGAGGGCTTCCGGCCGGCTGTTGACATAATTGTCCGCGATGACGGCGCTGTGGCCCGCGGCCAGCAGTTCGACGCAGGTGTGGGTGGCGATGTATCCCGCCCCGCCCGTGAGGAGAATATTCATAAGCGTGAAACCCCTTTCCGTCCGGCCCTCCGCCGGGAAGGCCGTATCCGCCGTCCCTCCGGCGTTTCCGTTACGGGTTTATCATAACACGAAGCCGTGGCTTCGTCAACCGAGGCGGACAGGTGTTACAAACAGGAAAAAAACTTGTCAGGGCCGGCGCGCGGTGGTATGATTTATGGGCTAATTTTCGAGCCGGAGGTCGGACCGTATGCCCAATTTCACTCTTTCGGATCAGGTTTTCGAGGCCGCGGCGGCGGCGTTCCCCACCCCCTTCCACCTCTATGACGAGCAGACCGTCCGGGAGCGGGCGCGGCTGCTTCAAAAGGCTTTCTCCTGGTGCCCGGACTTCCGGGAGTATTTCGCCGTCAAGGCCCTCCCCAACCCGGCCATCCTGCGGATCCTGCGGCAGGAGAGCTGCGGCGTGGACTGCTCCTCCGAGACGGAGCTGATGCTGGCGGAGGCCTGCGGCTTCTCCGGGGAGGAGATCATGTTCTCCGCCAACGCCATGCCCCCGGCGGAGTTCGCCCACACCCGGCGGCTGGGGGGCATCGTGAACCTCGACGACATCACGGACATCCCCCTGCTGGCGGAAAACGGCGGCATCCCGGAGACGGCCTGCTGCCGCTACAATCCCGGCGGGGACTTCCGCATCGGCACGGAAATCATGGGCAATCCCGGCGAGGCCAAGTACGGCTTCACCTACGACCAGCTGCGGGAGGGCCTCGCGGACCTGAAGGCCCGGG
Source organism: Christensenellales bacterium (assembly GCA_045226335.1). Lineage (GTDB taxonomy): Bacteria > Bacillota > Clostridia > Christensenellales > Aristaeellaceae > RUG11272. Next base: position 22,579 of record JBGVCH010000074.1, read on the forward strand.
GGGCGAAGCGCTTCGGCCTCCACGCCTTCCTGGCCAGCAACAACACGGACACCGCCTACTATCCGACGCTGGCGGAGGTCCTGTTCCGGGCCGCCCGGCGCCTCTCGGAGGAGACAGGCCTCCCGGTGGCCTTCGTCAACCTGTCCGGCGGCGTGGGCATCCCCTACCGGCCGGACCAGGCGGAAACCGACATCCTGGCGGTGGGCGAGGGCGTCCGCAAGGTCTACGAGGCCGTCTTCCCGGAGGGCGGCGTGGGGATCAAGACGGAGCTGGGCCGCTGGATGACCGGCCCCGCCGGCTGGCTGGTGACCCGCGCGGTGCACCGCAAGGACACCTACCGCCATTACATCGGCGTGGACGCCTGCGCCGTGAACCTGATGCGCCCGGCCATGTACGGCGCCTACCACCACATCACCGTCTGCGGCCGGCGGGACGCTCCCTGCGACCACGTGTACGACGTCACGGGCTGCCTGTGCGAGAACAACGACAAGTTCGCCATTCAGCGGGCCTTGCCGGAAGTCGAAGTGGGTGACCTGCTGGTGATCCACGACACCGGCGCCCACGGCTTCGCCATGGGGTACAACTACAACGGCCGCCTGCGCTCCGCGGAGGTGCTGCGCACGGCGGACGGCGGCTTCCGGCAGATCCGCCGCGCCGAGACCCCGGCCGACTACTTCGCCACCCTGGACGGGGACGAGGCGGCAAAAGCACTCGGCGTCCGCTGAAAGCGTAATTCCGAATTCCGAATTGAATCACAACAGCCCCCGCAAAGGAGCGGGACGCGATACCTGGGGAAAGGAGGGCCCGGCATGTTTCTCACGCGGATGGCGCTGGATGTGAACCGTGAGGAGACGCGGGCCCTGCTGGCGGACCCCGGGCGCATGCAGCGGGAGATCCGGGCGGCCTTCGCCGGGGGGACCATCCAGCCCCTCTTCCGCCTGGAGATGATCGGCAGCCGGCAGTGGCTGGTGGTGCTCTCCAGGCTGCGGCCCACCCTGTACGCCGCCCACGAGCGGTACGGCTACCAGGGCGCCTTCCCCAGCTGGGAAACCTTCGACTTTGACGAGACCCTGGAGCTGGCGGAATCCGGCACCACCTGGAATTTCCACCTGTCGGCCTCGCCGGTGGGCATCCAGCCGGTGGCGGACCCCGCCTGGCTGGACTCCTACCGCCTGATCCAGTGGCTGATCCGGCAGAGCGCGGAATGCGGCTTTGAGCTCCGGGAGGCGGAGGTGACCCTGGCGGAATGGCGCCCGGCGGGAGACGCCTGGGTGCTGATCATCGAATGGCGGGGCGTGCTGTCCGTGACGGATCAGGAAACCTTCGCCTGGGCGGTGTCCACGGGCATCGGCAGCAGCCGGGAGATCGGCGCCGGGCTGATGACCATCGCCCGCAACCATACCTTCTGGGAGGACTGACGCCGTGAAGCTGCTGATACAGGATCGATGCGCGGGAATGCCCTGGGACGCCGTGGACGCGGTGGTCTTCGACGTGGGGAACGTGCTGCTGGGCTTTGACCCGCCCCGGCTGGCCGCCCTGAGCTTCCCCGGGGACGCGGAACTGCAGCGAGCGGTGGTCCGCCGCACCACCGCCACCCCCTACTGGTCCATGCTGGACCGGGGCACCCTGTCCCTGGCGGAGGCGCCTGCGGCCATGTGCGCGGCGGAGCCCGGCCTGACGGAGGCCGTGGCGAAGTTCATGCGGGAGTGGTGGACCAACATGCCGCCCATCCCGGAGGGCGTCGCGGCGCTGGAGAAGATCCGGGCCGCGGGCCTGCGGACCTTTGTGCTCTCCAATTTCGAGCGGGAGGCCTTTGCTTACCAGGAGCGGACCCACGCGTTCTTCGCCGGCTTTGACGGGAAGCTGATCTCCTCCCATGTGAACCTGCTGAAGCCGGACCCGGCCTTCTTCCGCATGGCGGAGGAGCGCTTCGCCCTGGACCCGGCCCGGACTCTGTTCATCGACGACTCCACGGTGAATATCGAGGCCGCCCTGGACCGGGGCTGGCAAGGCTTCTGGTGCCGTGAGCCAGCGGCGCTGGCGGACTTCATGGGGGATTGACCTTTTGTCTCCCGGTTGATCTGTCCGGCAGGGGATGTCGCCCGCCGCGACAGAGGGGCGTCCGCCGCCAGGGCTTGCGCATAAATGACAGACACATGGATAGAACCGCGACGGAATGCTTTCCTGTCCGTCTGATGGTCAACCTCATCCACCGCTGCGGCGGTCCCCCTTCCCCTTTCAGGGGAAGGGAAGAGTAAAAAAGTAGCTAAAAGCCTTCCTCTTTAGGGGAAGGTGGCCTGCGCGCATTCACTTACGCATTGCTGCTCTGCTTGCCTGCGCAGGCCGGATGAGGTCGTTTCCGCAATTGCGATCGCTGCTCCGTTCATGCGCAAGCCGTAGTCCCGCCGCAGGCTTCCCCTTGACCGCGGTCCGCTCCTGTGGTACATTATGGTCACAATCCGACGCGTTAAGGAGTGTTGGCATATGAAAAAGCTTTCTTTGATCCTGGCCGTTGCCCTGCTGCTTTGCCTCGGGCTGGCCGCAGCCCGCGCAGAAACGACTTACCAGGCAGCGGGCTTCACCTATGCCCTCTTGCCGGACGGCACTGCGGAGCTAATCTCCTACGACGGCGACGCGGAGGAGGTCATCATCCCCAACGCCCTGGACGGCCACCCCATCTCGGTGGTTATCCAGAATCCGTTCTATTTCTATGACGACGGGAATTATGAGTTTAAGGTGAAACCTTGCACCGTCAAGGTGGCCCAGGATCATCCCTATCTGGCCACCATCGACGGGGTGCTGTTCGGCAAGACTGACCGGAAACTGATCGCCTATCCAACCGTGCTGGCTTCAACGGCATATGAAATCCCGCAGGGGATCACCAGCATTGGGGATTATGCGTTCTGCGTCTGCAGCAGCCTGACAAGCGTGTCGATCCCGGACAGCGTCACCAGCATCGGGTGGTATGCGTTTTATGGTTGCAGCCGCCTAACAAGCGTGTCAATCCCGGATAGCGTCACCAAGATCGGGGATTGTGCGTTCAGCTTCTGCAGCAGCCTGACAAGCGTGTCGATCCCGGACAGCGTCACCAGCATCAAGTATGCAACGTTCTACAAATGCAGCAGCCTGACAAGCGTGTCGATCCCGGACAACGTCACCAGCATCGGGTGGTATGCGTTCTTTGACTGCAGCAGCCTAACAAGCGTGTCGATCCCGGACAGCGTCATCAGCATTGGGGATAAGGCGTTCGCCGATTGTTCAAAGTCTCTCATCATCACCGTGGCCCCCGGTTCCTATGCGGAAGCCTACTGTGTGGCCAACAGCCTGCAGTATGATTCCGACGATACTGATTACAGCGACGCCCCCACCGACTGGCTGACGGGGAACTGAACCCCGCGGCCTGTGTCTTTGTGCCCTCCCGGCGATGGGAGGGTTTTGTATTGCCCTGTCACCGCCGCGGCGGCGGCTTTCCGGTGTCCGGTTTCTGCCCCCTCTGTGTCCGGTTTTGGGTTGCCGCTTTAACTCTTCCGGCCTATGGGTCGGATCCCTGCCGCGAGAGGACCCCTCCGGCCTGCGGGCCACCTCCCCACTGCGGTGGGGAGGCAGGGGCTGTGGATGGCTGCACCAATCCCCTGGCTCCCCATCGCAATGGGGAGCTCCCGCCGCAGCGGGTGAGGGGTCCTTGCGATGCGGAGAGAGGGTATGCTTCGAGGGACTCTTCCGGCCTGCGGGTCACAGGTCGATCGGCTTGGCCTATAGGCCGGACCCTGCCGCGATGGCCTATCGCACGAGGACCCCTCCGGCCTGCGGGCCACCTCCCCACTGCGGTGGGGAGGCAGAGGCTTTGGATAGCTGCCCCAATCCCCAGGCTCCCCATCGCAATGGGGAGCTCCTGCCGCAGCGGGTGAGGGGTTCCCTTGCGGCGGGGAGGCAGAGGCTTTGGATAGCTGCCCCAATCCCATGGCTCCCCATCGCAATGGGGAGCTCCCGCCGCAGCGGGTGAGGGGTTCCCTCGCGGTGGGGAGGCAAGGGCTTCGGATAGCTGCACCAATCTCCAGGTTCCCGGTTTTCATATGCAATTTACGGATTTGATTTTTCGGCAGATGTCTGTTTTGTCCATAATGCCGATTGTTTTTGCTATGTACAACCGACGGACAGAATTCTATAATTTGAAGCAAGAATCAGATGAGATGGGTCGATCCGGATGTGTCTGCCGGGAGGTGAAGGCGTGAGACGGCAGTTCACCATCGGGCAGTACCGCGCGATCGATCTGGCGCTGTTTGCCTGCATGACGGTGATATTTGAGTTCGTGGCGACAAAGGCCGGCTCCCTGATGGAGTATGCGCCGTACCTTGTTTCGGTGACCCCGGTGCTGACGGCCGTGGTGATGATGCGCTGGGGCCTGTGGGCCGGCATCCACGCGGCGCTGGGGGGCATCGTCTTCTGTTTCGCCGCCGTGCCGAAGCTGGCCCCGGAGTGGTACCTGATCTGCGGCGCCGGCAACCTGCTGGGCCTGGGCGCCATGCTGATGCTGAAGCTCATGGGCAAGGAAAAGGTCCGGGCGAAGTCCCTGCCCACCATGGCCTTCGGACTGCTGACGCACCTGCTGATGCTGACAGGCCGCGGCGCCGTCATGCTGGCGCTGGGCTCCGCCCCGGGGCAGGTGGCGGAGATGGCCGGCGAGGAGGCCGTCACCCTGCTGTTCACCCTGGTGCTCATGTGGATCGTCCGGCGCGTGGACGGGCTGTTTGAGGACCAGCGACACTATCTCCGCCGCGTTCAGCGGGAAGAGGAAGAAGGAGGATTCTGATGAAGGGAATTGGAACGGATTATCTCGTGCTCGACAAAGAGCGCGGGATCTGGGTCGAAAACCCGGAACAGAAGGTGCGCGACGAAGTGGAAAAGCACTACTGGCTGACGGTCCTCCGCACGATCGTGAAGGACTGGCGGCTGTACGTCATGCTGATTCCCATGATCCTCGTGTTCCTCTTCTGGCGCTACTTCCCCATGTACGAGCTGCTGGGGTCCTTCAAGGTGGAGGACTCGGTGAAGAGCGTGGCGGAGCAGTACTCCATGGGCTTCTCGAACTTCAAGGCGCTGCTGCTGGGGACGGGCACCTTCGCCAGCACCTCCCAGGACTTCTGGCAGGCGCTGCGCAACACGTTCGTGCTGAGCTTCTACGGCCTGTGCTTCGGCTTCCCCATGCCCATCATCCTGGCCCTGTTCTTCAACGAGATCCGCTCCAACGGGGCCCGAAGTGTGTACCAGGTGCTGACCTACCTGCCGAAGTTCATGTCCACGGTCATCATGACCTCGCTGGTGATCATGCTGCTGCGGATGCAGTCCCAGACGGCGCAGATGGGCGTGGCGGCCCGGTTCTTGGCGGGCATCGGGCTGGTGCCGGAGGCGGACGCCGTGGGCGGCCTGCTGAACAAATCCCAATACTTCCGCGCCATCTATCAGATCAGCGGCATCTGGGAGACGGCGGGCTACGACAGCATCGTGTTCTTCGCGGCCATCATCGCCATCTCGCCCACCAGCTATGAGGCGGCACAGATCGACGGCGCCGGCAAGTGGGCCCAGATGCGCTATGTGGTGCTGCCCAGCATCCTCTCCACCATCGTCATCATGCTGATCACCCGCATCGGCTCCATGCTGAGCATAGGCTACGAAAAGGTCATCCTGCTGACGGAGAGCAACAACCGCGAAGTGCTGACCACCGCCCAGGTCATCTCCACCTTCTCCTGGGATCTGAAAAACGCCCAGAACGCGGGCATCCGGAACACGGGCCTGGCCGCCGCGGCGGAGATGATGAACAACGTCGTTGGCATGCTGCTGGTGATCGGATCCAACACCATCGCCCGCAAAGCCTCCAACGTCTCCCTCTACTGACGGAAGGGGGCATGAGAAGTGAAAAGAAAGCTTGAAGGCTCCGAGCGGATCTTCAAAATCATCAGCTATGTCCTGCTGACGGTCTTCGCCCTGTGCTGCCTTTATCCCTTCGTGTACGCCGTGTCCTCCTCCATCAGCAGCCGCTATGCCGTGGACCACGGCGACATCACCCTGGTGCCCGGCGAGAGCAGCCCGGGCTATCGGCTGGCCGACGGCTCCACCCTCTGGATGGAGGAACTGACCGCCGCCAGGGTCAAGGCCAACAGCGAAGAGGAGACAAAAACCTGCACCGTCTGGGCCGCGGAATGGCCCGACGGCAAAGTGACCCTGCTGTCCGGCGAGGTCACCGACGGCAACTGGACCGTGACGGTCAACGGCGCGGAGCGAACCTTCACCAAAAACGACGTGGAGAGCGTGCCCGCGGACGGGGTCTGGTTCATCCGCCTGACGGACGGCACCATAGCCCGGGTCTCCAGGGAGGAGACCGGCGTCAGCTGGTATCTGGAAGCCGACGACGGCACCCGGACGCCCGCCGCCGCGCCGTCCAACACCGACGAATACCCGGCCTGGGGCGTGGCCGTGGACGGTCAGCTGGAGTGGCTGGACCGGGAGGACGTGGCCCGGAACCTGGCGAAAACCCAGGAAAGCAGCGTGGTGCATCTGCTGTCCGAGCCCTCCCGGCGGGTCTGGACCGTGCGCTGGCCCGGCACCTCCGGCAGCGTGACCCTCGACAACTTCCCCGGCAAGGCGTCCTGGGGCGTCCTGGAGGAAGACGGCACCGTCACCTGGGGGAGCGCCGCGGAAGGGAAAACCAGCTTCCAGCTCATCAACACGGTCTCGAAGTTCAACCTCGTCAAGGGTGTCCAGTTTGACGCCTTCAAGAGCATGTTCAACAACGACATGTTCTGGAACGCCTACTCCAACACCATCTTCCTCACCATCTACGGCACCGTGTGGTCCCTGTTCGTGGCCATTCTGGGCGGCTACGCCCTGAGCAAGAAGCGGCTGCTGTTCCGGAAGTTCTTCAACTTCTTCCTGGTGTTCACCATGTGGTTCTCCGCCGGCATCGTGCCGCAGCTGATCAACTACCGGAACACCCAGACGGTCTTCAAGGCGGTGGGCATCTTCGACGACAAGTGGCTCATCGTCATCGCCATGGGCATGGCGGCCATGAACATCATCCTGCTGCGCAACGCCTTCGAGAACGTGCCCAGCGAGATCGAGGAAGCGTCCATCGTGGACGGCGCCACGGAGTTCCAGGTGATGACCCGGGTCTTCATCCCCATGTCGAAGTCCACCATCGCCACCGTGGCCCTGTTCTTCGCCATCTCCCGCTGGAACGGCTACTTCTGGGCCAAGCAGATGATCTCAAACGAATACGAGAAACCGCTGCAGGTGTTCATCAACCAGACCCTGACCTACTATTTCGACGGTGAAAACACGGCAGGATGGTCGGCCAGCTACTCCTGGCAGTCCGTGATCTACGCCCTGATCGTTTGCTCCATCGTGCCCATCCTCATTATCTATCCCTTTATCCAGAAGTACTTCGCCAAAGGCACCAACGCCGGCGGTGTGAAGGAATAATGAAAAGGAGGAACTACTGCATGAAACGGATCCTGTCTCTCATCCTCGCGCTGGCCCTGGTGACCGCGCTGGCCGGTACCGCCCTGGCGGACCAGTACTACGCGGACGGCACCGTCCTGCGCATGGCCACCGGCTACAACAGCGCCAAGACCGGCATCGTCTTCGACCCGGATACCGCCGGCGACGGCATCACCCTGGCCGACGGCGTCACCTATTACACCGGCAACCTGAAGCCCACCTGGGTGGAGGTTGAAAAGGTCCTGAACATCAAGCTGGACAGCGTCTACCAGGGCAACTCCGCCGCCAACGAGTATGCCTACTGGAAGGACCAGCTGGAGAACGTGGACATGGTCAGCGGCACCGCCGCCGTGCTGTCCGAGCAGGGCGAGGCCGGCTATCTGGTGAACCTGGCCGAATACCTGGATGACATGCCGAACTTTGCGGATTACCTGGACGCCAATCCCATCGTGAAGCTGTCCATCACCGGCAACACCAAGACCGGCGCCATCTACTTCAGCCCCTACTTCGACGGTGTCAACGACATCGAGCGGATGCCGCTGATGCGCGTGGACTGGGTCGTGAAGCTGCTGGACGGCGAGGGCGAGTTCTCCGCCAGCGCCTGCAACAACACCCTCGCCGCCGTCTATCAGCCCTACATGCCCACCGAGGGCAAGGTGGAGATCGACGTGGTGACCCTGGACGGCACCGCGGTGGAGACCATCACCAAGGACTATGACGCCGCCGGCAACATCGTGGCGAAGATGAACGAGGCCGGCCCCATCAGCGGTGTCGACGCCGTGAACATGCTCCGGGCCTACATCGACACCGCGTACAACGGCTACTACGGCACTGAGCGTTCCAACCTGTTCATCGGCCAGAACGCCGCTTGGGACGCCGACGAGCTCGTCGCCCTCCTCCGCTGCGTGGTGGCCAATCCCCAGACGCTGAACGGCACGGACGCCGTCCAGGGCCTCTTCTCCCGCGAGGAAAACAACAACCAGCGCCGCGTGGACCTGTACCGCTTTGCCGGCCACCTCTTCGGCGTGCGCGGCATGGAGTCCCGTGCTGATCACCTGTATGTCGGCACCGACGGCAAGCTGCATGACGCCCGTCAGGACGCCGTGGCCTACGAGGCCGTGGAGCGCCTCAACGCCATGGCCAAGGAAGGCCTGGTCTCCGTGGGCTACCTCACCATGTCCGACGACACCAGCGCCTCCTACCTGGAGACCGACAGCGGTTTCATGAGCTATGACTACAACCAGACACAGACCGTGCTCAACAAGACCAAGCTCCAGGAAGGCGAGAAGTACATGGCCGTGATGGTGCCCGTCGCCCTGTGGCAGGACGGCACCGAGGGCGGCGTCTACATGCGGTTCACCGAGTCCTGGCGCTCCGTCAAGACCGACGGCTGGGCCATCTCCGCCAAGGGTGTCGCCGGCGATGAAGACAAGCTGTACGCCGCCCTGGCCCTCATCGACTACGCCTACTCTCCCGAAGGCCAGATCCTCATGAGCTACGGCCCCGACGCCTTCATCAAGAAGAACGACGACGGCTCCTACGTGACCTTCTCCTTCAACGGCAAGGAAATGCCCGTGATCGCGGACGCCACCTTTGAGGAGCTGTGGGCCAAGGCCAACGGCAACTACACCAACTACGCCCGGATGTACCTGGGCTCCACCCTGTCCTTCGTGAAGAGCCAGGCCTTCGAGTATCAGTGCACCCACGAGGTCGGCAAGGAAGGCGCGGGCCGCATCTCCACCGCCATCGCCCTGGGCACCATCAAGCACCCCGAGCTGGCCATCACCGAAAATCCCTGGTACACCTCCGTGCCCACCGTGCTGCCCAACACCAAGACCGAGAACGACGAGCTCTCCACCTTCACCGAGCTGAACACCTCCTTCGCCGGCAACAAGGGCGGCACCAACCTCTTCGTGGACATCATCGTCAACGGCTATGAGGGCAAGAGCTTTGCCAGCGCCGAGGAAGCCGCGGCCGCCGTGGCCGCCGGCATGTACGGCGCGGACTACCTCCAGATCAAGAACGCCGGCTGGACCCGGATCCTGGAGTACTACGGCACCCTCGAGTAACCCCTTTCAGGCTTGACCTGATCACCCATCCGACTTCCCCTCCCTCCCTCTTCCCGGGGGAGGGAGGGGACCCGACACGAAGGAGGATCGCCATGTACAGGAAACAAATGAGGTTCCAGAAAATCATTTGTTTGCTTGCGATTGTGTCCAGCGCGCTGGTGTTTGTCTATGCGCTCGGCATCATGACAGATGTTTTTGACATGATGTACACGCTGGTGCCGGACCAGAAAGACGCCTCCTCCGAGCTGGTGCCGGGCGCGGGCCTGTTCATCACGATGCAGCCCTTCGTTCACTTCCTGATCATCGCCGGCATCGGCCTGATCCTGCTGGCCCTGCTGCTGCTGCTCACCAACACCCACACCCGCAGGAAATACTACGGAAGCAACCTGGTGTCGGTGGCGCTCTACACCCTGGGGGCCTTCGTCGTTTCGATCTACAGCCACATCGCCATCGAGGGCTTCAAGCTGGACTTCCTGACCTTCCACGCCAACGTGGCCACGGGCAAGTACGACGCGGTCGACGAGCTGGCCCGCGTGCGGAAATACGGCTACCTGACGGACTCCACTTTCTGGTTCGATATCCATTATGTGGTCTTCGGCTTCCTGATCCTGGTTGCCCTCCTGCTGGTGGGGAACTACATTGCGAAGAGAATCCTGATGAACGCGGAGGCGGCCATGATCGGCCGGCCCGGCACGGAGGCGGACGGCGCGGACGTGGCGCTGGACCGTATGCGCTTTGCCAAGAACAAGGCGTCCTCCCGCCTGGCCTACCTGGCCATCGTCGCCAACGTGCTCTTCTTCATTGCCATATACAAAATCAACGACAAGTCCCTGTACCGGAACCTGATCGGCATCTCGGTGATCTACAACCTGCTGTTCATGCTGATCACCTTCCTCTCATCCGAGGGCGTCAAGAATTACAAGCCCGCCTTCTCCTACGTGATGATCGTCCTGGCCGTGATCCAGGCGGCGAGGATCTTCATCATCCCGGTGCCGGCCCACGCCACCCCCAGCGCCACCACGGGCCAGCCGGTGATGGACACCGGGAAGTTCATCCGCTGTCTGCTGTATCTGCTCATCTCCGCGGGCTGCCTGACGGCAGGCGCCGTCATCAACCTGAACAAGAGCAAGGCGCTCCAGAGCATCAAAGCGTAAAGGAGGGGATCCCATGGCTGAGCTGAGCCTGCAGCATATCGACAAAATCTATGACAACAAGGTTCAGGCGGTCTATGATTTCAACATGGAGATCGCGGACGGCGAGCTGATCGTGCTGGTGGGCCCCTCCGGCTGCGGCAAATCCACCACCCTGCGGATGGTGGCGGGACTGGAAGACATCACCAACGGCCGTCTGCTGCTGGACGGCGCCGACATCACCCGGGCCCCGGCCAAGGACCGGGACATGGCCATGGTTTTCCAGAACTATGCCCTGTACGGCCACATGTCCATCTACGACAACATGGCCTTCTCCCTGACGCTGCGCAAGGAGGACAAGAACGTCATCCACAAGAAGGTGCTGGCGGCGGCGGAGATCCTGGACCTGACCAGCCAGCTGAACAAAAAGCCCGCTCAGCTCTCCGGCGGCCAGCGCCAGCGCGTCGCCATGGGCCGGGCCATCGTCCGGAATCCCAAGGTGTTCCTCTTCGACGAGCCCCTCTCCAACCTGGACGCCAAGCTGCGGGGCTCCACCCGCCGGGAGATCCTGCTGCTGCACAAGCGGCTGCAGGCCACCCTCCTCTACGTGACCCACGACCAGACCGAGGCCATGACCCTGGCCGACCGCATCGTCTGCATGTCCATGGGCCATGTCCAGCAGATCGGCACCCCCATGGAGCTCTACGACAGCCCCGACAACATGTTCGTGGCCGGCTTCATCGGACTGCCCCCCATGAACTTCTTCGACGTGATCTTCCAGGAGGGCGCGCTGAGGGGAGCGGGCTTCGAGATCCCGCTGAACGAAGAGGAGAAAGACCGGCTCTCGGACTACACGGGGCGGGAGATCGTCCTGGGCATCCGGCCGGAGGACATCACCGAGGGCGGCTCCGTCGCCATCCGGGTCACCACCAACGAGAACCTGGGCATGAACACCCTGGTCCACGGCCATATGGGGGATAAGAAGGCCGTCTCCGCCAAGCTGAAGGGCTGGAAGAACTACCGCAACGGGGACATCATGCGTGCCTCCTTCAACAGAAAGCACTTCTTCGACAAGGAGACCACCAACGCGATCCGGAAGGAGGCGCAATGAGCATGACGCAGCGTTCAAAGTCGAGACCGAGCATCGGCCGAAGGGTCCTCGAGTTTCTGCGCAAACGGGTCGTGGCCCTGAAGCGCAAGCCGCAGACCATCGCCTTTCTGGTGCTGATCGCCGGGTTCATCTATTACACCCTGAACCTGACGGTCATCTCCCACACCACCTCCCTGGTCCAGAACGGCACGGGCCTGAGCGCCTTCGTCACCCTCCTGGCGTCCACCCTGGCGCTGGTCGCTTTCCTGCGCACCTATCCCCGCCGGCAGAAGACCAAGATCGGGATGCTGATCCTCTGCCTGGTGCTGCTGGCGGCGGCCCTGGCCGGCGATTACGCGTATCACCAGCTGGTGGTCAACGCCGTCACCAAGTCCGGCAACTCCTACATCTACGATGAAGCCAACCTGGACGGCGACGCCCGGACCATGGTGATCTCTCAGGCGAGAAAAATCGACGAGGATAACGCGCAGTCCGTGCTGGACGCCATCACAGGCACCGATGAGAACGGCAAGGCCTGCATCCTGGAGGACAAGCTGGCCGAGCTGGTGCGGGACGGCACCATCGACCCCTCCGCCCAGCTGCCGGAAGGCGTGGAGGACACCCCCGAGAACCGCCTGGGCGTGTTCTACGAGACAGACCGGAAGACCGGCGAGCCGAAGCTGAAGTCCGTCCGCGGCGTCCAGATCGCCGTGCGCAACACCTTCACGGACATGCGCGACAGCATCCGGAAGGACGGCGAAAGCGAACTGGACGCCACGACCCTGGACCTGGTCAAACTCCGGGCGGTGATCGACAGCGGAAAGCTGGGCATCCGGCACCAGGTCTTCGATGAGGACGGCGCGGTGAACCCGGCGGGCTTCAACGCGGCCTACCGGGACGTCAACGGAACGCCCATGTTCTATGACCTGAACTGCCATTTCGTCCGGGACGACTACGTGCGGATCTCCGTCCGGGACAAGGCCGTGAACCACGGCTACGCGGACCGGATGCTCCTGATCACCGTGGACGAGGAGACCGGCAGCCTGCTGACGACGCTTGACGGCAAGACGGACGGCACCTACGTCCGGATCGTGATGGACGAGGGCCGCAGCACCGTGACCGGGGTGGAACTGGCCCGGAAGGTCTCCGACGACACCTACCGCGTGGACAAGCTTCTGGACGCGGTGCTGGACAAGGACACCCTGGACATCCTGCTGAACCGGCTGCAGGCCGGCGAGAACGAAATCATGGGCCTCTACGACAGCGCCACCGGCGTCATCGTGCTGGAAAAGGCGGATTCCCTGTACATGGACCTGGTGGAGGGCCGGGAAGACTACGAGGGGTCCGGCACCCTGGCCCTGACCATGGACTACAAGCTGCGCTATGAAGCCGGCGGCACCACCTACCGCATCAAGAACGATTACGGGTTCTTCACCCAGGCCCACCACGTGCTGGTGGTGCATGTGATCCTGCTGCTGGCGGGCATCTTCCTGCTGATCACCAAGCCCCTGTACGGCGCGCTGATCCGCAAGATCAACACCTCCATTCAGGTGGAGGAGAACAGCGACATGGACACCATCGACATCAGCGGCGAGGAATGATCGGAAGCCATGGCCAAGAAAAGCAACCGCCGGGATTATGAGAAAGCCAGGACAACCGCCGAGTACTACGACCTGAAGACCCAGGCCGTGGACGACCTGGTGAACACCAACGTCACCAACGCCCCCAGGGTCAGCGAGGCGGAGCGCCGGAAATACCGCACCCGCAGCCCGCTGAACATGCCCATGTGGGTGAAAGTGCCGCTGCTGAAATGGTGGCTGGCGGGGATGGTGTGCTGGTTCTTCATCTTCGGCCTGTCGGTGAAGGACGCCCTGGACCAGATCCTCATCCTCTCCATCGGCCTGGGCACGGTGACGGACCTGATCACCAACAACCTGATCCGCTACATGGCCCAGCCCCAGGGCTCCAACGAGAAGTGGCTCATGGTGCCCAAATGGAAGTTCGTCTCCCTCTTCGCCAACATCCTGTACGCTTTCGTCCTGTGTCTGCTGATGTACAAGACTTACACCGCCGTCAACGTGTTCTTCTCCCAGTGGACCCACGATGAGGAGAACCCGCTGATCAACGTGGAACCCGTCGGCTTCGGCCTGATCATCCTGGCCTGGGACCTGATCCTGACGGGGATCAAGCGGGTGTTCGTCCGGATCCTCCGGGACGCGAAGGAAAGCGCCCGCCGCTGAGAAAAGCGAAACAAAAACCGCCGGTCGTGCCGGCGGGAAGCGGTCATTCCGGGGAGGTTTCCCCCAGGTAGAAGCTGGGCGAGATGCCGTATTTCTTCTTGAACATCCGGGAGAAGTACAGCGGTTCGCGGTAGCCGCACATCCGGGCCACATCCGCGATGCTGATGCCGGCGTCCATGCCGTTGGCCAGCAGCTGCGCCGCGGCCTGCAGGCGCCGGTCGCACAGGTAGCGGTGGGGCGTGACCCCCATCTCTTTCTGGAACAGCTTGCGCAGGTAGTCATAGCTGAAGGGCAGGGTGCGCAGGTAGGCTTCCAGCTCAAAATCGGGGTTGGTGTACCCGGTGAGGATGGCCTGCTCGATCTCCTCCACCACCCCCGGCCGCACGTGCACCGTCTGGTAGGCGGTGAGGTAGCTGCAGATCAGGCTGCCGTAGGCGTTGAGAAAGGCCGTCCGCTCCTTCCGGCCGGAGATGAAGTGGCAGTACGCCGCCTGGAAGGCGTGGAGGATCAGCTGGTCCGCGTCGTCCGCGATGACGGTGGGCTCCTTCAGGGCGATGGCCGGTGAATACATATGCACGAAGATGTTCCGCATGCCGTCCTCGCTGTCGTTGGCATGGGGCAGCAGCGGCGGGATCACCGCCACGTCCCCCTTGCGGTAGGACATGTTCCGGCCGTCGAAGCGGAAGACCCCGTTGCCGTGGGTGCAGTAGACGAATTCCCAGCTGTCGTGAGTGTGCCGGGAGACGGAGCTGAACAGCGGGTGCTTTCCCACGTAGGCGATATCGTTCATCGGTGCACCTCCCTCGTTGCTGTGCCGATTATACCATGAGAAATCCGAATTGTCCATCACCCCGCCCGAAAACCTCTCACCCGCGGGACAACCATCAAGGAGGCACGCATATGGCCTACATCACGCTGAAGAACATCAACAAGATTTACCCCAACGGCTTCCACGCCGTGCACAATTTCAATCTGGAGATTGAGAAGGGTGAATTTGTTGTATTCGTCGGCCCGTCGGGCTGCGGCAAGTCCACGACGCTGCGCATGATCGCCGGCCTGGAGAACATCTCCGACGGCGAGTTCCTGCTGGACGGCGAGCGGGTGAACGAGCTGGGTCCCCGGGAGCGCGGCATCGCCATGGTGTTCCAGAGCTACGCCCTGTACCCGCAGATGACGGTTTTCGACAACATCGCCTTCGGCCTGGAACTGCAGGGCGTGGACGAGGACGTCATCGAGGAGCGGGTGAAGAAGACCGCGGCCATTCTGGGCCTGACGGACTACTTGGACCGGCTCCCCCGGGCCCTCTCCGGCGGCCAGCGCCAGCGCGTGGCCATCGGCCGGGCCATCATCCGCAAGGTGAATATCTTCCTCATGGACGAGCCCCTGTCGAACCTGGACGCCAAGCAGCGGGTCACCATGCGCTCCGAGATCGCCCAGATCCACCGGGAGACCGGCGCCACCACCATCTACGTCACCCACGACCAGACGGAGGCCATGACCCTGGCGGACCGCATCGTGGTGATGAAGAACGGCTATGTGCAGCAGACCGGCACGCCCTTTGAGCTGTATTACAAGCCCGCGAACCTCTTCGTGGCGGGCTTCATCGGCGAGCCGCCCATGAACTTCATCCGGGGCACCGTCAGCAACGGCTCCCTGCGGCTGAGCCGGAGCAACACCCTGGACCTGGCCCCCGTGTGCGAGGACGCCGCCCGCTGGGAGGGGAAGGAGATCGTGCTGGGCTTCCGCCCCGAGGCCGTCACGCTGCGGGAGACGGCCGCTGGCTACCGGGTGGATGCGAAGGTGGAGCTCACCGAGCTCCTGGGGGACAACACCAATGTCTACGTCAACGCCGACGGCACCAACGCCATCCTGAAGGTGGACTCCCACGACACGCCGGAGATGGACGCCCCCATCACCTTCTGGGTGCCCTACGAGAGCGTCTACCTCTTTGACGCGGAGACCGAAAAGGTCATCGGCGAGCACCGGGAGCCGGAGATCCCGGAGAGCGCCGGCGCGGCCGCCGACATGGCGCTGCAGGACGACATCGGCGCCGCCGAGCAGATCGAGGCCATGGAGAGCTTCCGGAACATGGGCCAGCGCAACAGCGCGGCCACGGTGCTGACGGATCTGGCGGAGGCCGCGCCGGAGGGCCTGGAGCGGGACACCGCGGAAACCGTCCTGGAGGCCGAGGACGCGGTCCGGGCCCTCCACAGGCTGCCGGAGGAAACGGTGGACGCGGCCCTGGCGGAGCCCGCCTGGGCCACGGACGAAGTGCCCGGACAGGCCTCGGCCGTCACCGCCATGCTCCCGGAGAAGGCGGAAGGCCTGCAGATCTACCGCCGCTACGAAGACCTGCCCCTGGATCCCGCCAACTTCGACGTCTCCTCCGTCGCCCTGGGCCAGCCGGTGACCTTTGTCAACGTGGGCCGCACCCTTTTCGCCATGAGCGAGCGGAAGATCATCGGCCGCGTGGCCCGGGAGAAGGATGCCCGGAGGATCAGCGAATGGCGGCAGGACGGCCTGCCGGTGGAGGCTGTCATCACCGACGCCGACGCCAGCGACGGCGACCTGAAGATCTCCGTGGCCCTCTACGGCGACCTGCTGCGCATCGCGGAGGAGAGCGGCGCGGAGATGATCAGGCTCAGCGGCACCAAGGACGACGACATCCAGCGGAACATCGCCGCCGCGGAGATCGGCGCCGCCTGCGAAGCGGTGTTCGAGGACCGCGGGGCGGAGGGCAAGGAGGGCGGCTGGAAGCTGTACACCGCCGACGGCTGCGTCGGCCGCCTGGAAGCGGGCGCCTACCGGGACGACGGAAAGGCCCGCATCGCTGTGGCCAAAGTCAAGAAAAACGCCAAGAAGGACCGGCTGGACATCTGGGTCTATGTGATCTGACGAGCCCCGCGTGCCCGCATCCGGCAGGGTGCGGGTTTTCTGTGCGCAAACCGCGGATACCACTCTTGACATTGTCAAAAATGGGATATATAATGGTCACATCCTCCGGTATCCCGGAGCGGCAAGGAGGTGTGGGATGTGGAATCGTGGCTTTTGGCGGGCAAAGAAGTATCGCCGGACACGCTGATCCTGGAGGGATGGCACAAACCCGGCAGCCTGACCCTGGCCAGCGGGGCGTGGATGCACGCCTCCGGCAGCGCGTACCTGGAAGCCGGAACCCATCCGATACGACCCCACGACCAGTATATCTGGCTGGCGGTGGAGGAGGGGGCGGCCACCCTCACCTGGCACGGCACCCCGCTGAAGCTGGACACCTCGGACACCTGTTTCCTGCCGGCGAAGAACGAGGCCTGCGCCCTGACCGCCACGGCGCCGCTGCGGATCCTGTGGATCGCCCTGGAGGGGCCCCTGGCACCCATGGTGGTGCGCAAGATGGGCGCTCTGCTCCACATGCCCCTGCGGCAGGCGGCTCTGCCCAGCCAGATGTACCTGGCCCGGCAGATCGTGCAGGTGATGGTCCGCCACTCCGGCACCGCCAACGCCACCTATCAGCTGCAGCACCTGATGTACGGCCTGCTGGCCAGCCACTGGGGACAGCCGGTGGCCATGGACGCCATGCTCTCCCACGAGATCGCCAAGGTGGTGGACACCCTGCGGGCGGACCAGTACCGCACCAACTACTCCCTGGCGGAAATGGCCGCCATCAGCCGGATCCCGGTGGAGACCTTCCGGAAGCGCTTTGTCAGCGAGGTGGGCATGCCGCCCCTGAGCTATGAGCTGCACTGCAAGATGGAGCGGGCCAAGGAACTGCTCCGGGAGCAGGACAGCACGGTGCGCCAGGTGGGCATCGAGGTGGGGATGCAGGATCCCTACCACTTCTCCAAGCAGTTCAAGAACATCGTGGGCATCAGCCCCTCCGCCTTCATGAAGCAGGCGGCCAATCCCGAGGCCACCATCCGGAAGAAGATCCCATGAGGATCGCTATCCCTTCTCACCGCCGCCCAGCGGCGGTTTTTGCTGTAGACGGGGATCTCCGCAGAAATCCGCCGATGTGATTGCATCCGCGGGCGAATTGTGCTATCCTTGTGCAGAACACCAATCATCCCTCCGTGAAAGGAATGACCCTCCGTGAAAAGCCAGAAAAGCAAGGCTGCTGCCCGGACCAGACAAAAAGTGCCGAAACTGAACGCGTTTCAGAAGGTGTACGAAAATGTGCTGGCGGGCGGCGCTGTCCTCCTGACGATCTATCACTTCCTGCTGACCATCCTGCGGCACCTGATCGGGCGGGAGAACAATTTCCTCGTCAACAATTCGGGAATCAAGGCCATGGACGCCAATGTCCAGGTCATGAAGACCCTCGTCAAGGTCGATTTCTGGGCGGCCGTGGTCCTGCTGTCCGCCTCGCTGCTCTACATCCTGATCACGGTGGTGCATTTCCCGCGGTCCCGGGCCCGGCTGAAAACCCCGCTGCGCCGCATGTGCACGCTGGACGGGCTGATCCTGTTGGGTCTGGCGCTCTGGTACATCGTGTGCTTCTCCGCCAGCGGCTATAACACGGATTCGTTCTTCAAGCGCGGTTACTTCTTCTACGAACTGGACATCTGCATCTGCGCGATGCTGTTCTTCCCGCTGGGGACCTTCCTGGGCAAAGCCCGCATCAAGCTGGCGCTGGACATCATCTTCAACGCCATCATGGCCTTCACCACCGTCTTTATCTCCATCGCCCTGGTGAAGCTTTTCAGCGGCGAGGAATGGGTCCTCCCCAACTTCCTGAAGGTCCACATGACGTCGAAAGACAACACCCTGTACATCGGCGTCAACGAAAACATCGGCGCAGCCATCGGCCTAACCATGATCCTGATCGCCCTGTACATGATGGTCTCCCACAAGGGCGTTGCGCGCTGGATCTATCTCGGGGTCTACGGCGTGGCCCTCATTCCCCATCTCACGGCCGTCCTGCTGACGGTTTCCAACGCGTGCTACCTGGCCCTGCTGGCGGTCTTCCCGGCCACCGCGTTCATGGCGGTCTGGACCGGCTTCCAACAGCAGCTGAAACCTCTCCATCGCATCCTGATCGGTCTGGCCGCGGCGGCGTTGGCTGTCATGGCGCTGGTGCTGGCGCGGAATTTCCTGGTCAATTACTTTGACCCTCAGAATGCGTCCTCGGCCGCGAGACAGCGCAAGTTCCACGACACAGGCCGCCGCGTCGTCTGGCCTGCCAGTCTTGCGCTGATGGTGGAATCGCCCAGGAATTTCTTCCTCGGCACGCCGAGATTTGAGATCGCCTCGTCCATTGCGCGAAAGCTGAAAGAACTGTTCGGCATCACCAAAACCTATGCCCATGCCCACAACCAGATCCTGCAGGTCGGCGTCGCCATGGGTGTGCCCGCCATGCTGGCCTACGTGGCGTACCTGGTCCGGACGCTGATCCGCTGCATCAAGGTCCTCCTGCGAAAGGCGGGCGCGGACGTCCCCGGCGCCTGGTTCCTGCCCATCGCCGTCGGCGGCATGGTCATCAACAGCGTGTTCGAGCCCTTCCTGCTCACCTATGTCTCCGCCATCGCCTGCCTCTTCTACCTCTTCGCCGGATACATCCGCACCATCGACCAGGAAGATGTCGGGATCACAGCGGAGAAGATAAGCCCTGTCATCCATTGACGCAAATCCAATGTCCTCTTCAGCCCCGTGCCTTCCGCACGGGGTTTTTCGCGTTGTTTTCCGGCTCTGGTCCCCCACGCAAAAACCCGGCCGAAGCCGGGTTGAAGAAAACGTTCCGAAGGATCAGGCCTTGCCGTTGCAGCCCAGCACGTCCACGATCTTGTGGCGGACGATGCCGCGGATGGCGTCGCGGGCGTCGGTGAGATACTGACGGGGATCGAAGTGATCCGGATGCTCCACGAAGTGCTTGCGCACGGAGGCCGTGAAGGCCAGGCGCAGGTCGGAGTCGATGTTGATCTTGCAAACCGCCATGGAGGCCGCCTTGCGCAGCTGCTCCTCGGGGATGCCGACCGCGTCGGGCATCCGGCCGCCGTTCTCGTTGATGATCTTCACGAACTCCTGGGGCACGCTGGAGGAACCGTGCAGCACGATGGGGAAGCCGGGCAGGCGCTTGGAGACTTCTTCCAGCACGTCGAACCGCAGGGGCGGGGGAATCAGGATGCCGTCCGCGTTGCGGGTGCACTGCGCCGCGGTGAACTTGTACGCGCCGTGGCTTGTGCCGATGGCGATAGCCAGGGAGTCACAGCCGGTGCGGGTCACGAACTCTTCGACTTCCTCGGGGCGGGTGTAGGAGGAATCCTCGGCGGAGACCTTCACCTCGTCCTCGACGCCGGCCAGAGTGCCCAGCTCGGCTTCCACCACCACGCCGTGGTCGTGGGCATACTCCACAACCTGCTTGGTGATCTTGATGTTCTCCTCAAAGGGCAGGCCGCTCTTGTCGATCATGACAGAGGAGAAACCGCCGTCGATGCAGCTCTTGCAGGTCTCGAAGTCGGGACCGTGGTCCAGGTGCACGGCGATGGGCAGATCGGTGTCGGCCACAGCCGCCTCGATCATCTTCATCAGGTAGACATGCTTGGCGTACTTGCGGGCGCCGGCAGACACCTGCAGGATCAGGGGGGCGTTCTCCAGCTTGGCAGCCTCGGTGATGCCCTGGATGATCTCCATGTTGTTGACGTTGAAAGCGCCGATGGCATAGCCGCCGTCATAGGCTTTCCGGAACATTTCCTTCGTGGTTACGATGGCCATGGGAAAGACCTCCTTCTTTATTGGGGTAAGCCCATTGTATCACAGAAAACACGGGATGAAAAGGGGGAAATTGCGCGCCTTCCCGCGGAGGGTTACGCAAACAGCGCCGCCGTCTCCGCCATGCGGTCGGCGATCCGGACGCCGAAGGGGCACCGCGCCTCGCAGGCCCGGCAGGCGATGCACTCGTCCGCGCGATGGGCCAGGGCCGCGTAATGCCCCCGGAGGGAGTCCGGCACCTCCGGCTGCAGCTTCGCCAGGTCGCTGAGCTTGTTCACCATGGCGATGTCAATGTTCTTCGGGCAGGGCTTGCAGTGGCCGCAGTAGGTGCACTCCCCGCCGGCGAAGCGGTGCTCCGGGGCCGAGGCCAGGAGGGTGGCGTAGTCCTTCTCCGCGTCGGAGGCGGTCTCGTAGGCCACGGCGGCCTCCACCTGCTCCGGGGTGTCATAGCCGCAGAGCACCGACGCCACCGCGGGCTTCGTGAGGCAGTAGTGGATGCACTGCACCGGGGTCATGGCCACGCCGAAGGGGGACCGCTTCGCGTCGAACAGCCGCCCGCCCGCGTAGGGCTTCATGCAGGTGATGCCCACGTCCCGCTGTTCGCAGACCCTGTACATCCCGGCCCGCACGGGGTCCACACCGTTCAGGCCCTCCGCGTACCGGTCCGCGAAGTAGCGCTCGATGTCGTCGGTGGGCGGCATCAGATCGAAGGCGGGGTTCACGCTGAAGAGGATCATCTCCGCCAGCCCGCTCTCCGCGGCCTTCCGGGCGATCACCGGGTTGTGGGTGGACAGGCCGATGTGCCGGATCTTCCCCTGCGCCTTCAGTTCCAGGACATAATCCAGGTATGGGCCGGGATTGGAGACGGCCTCCCAGTCGCCCTCCTGGTCCACATAATGGATCATGCCCAGTTCGACATGGTCCGTCCCCAGGCGGGCCAGCAGGTCCTCAAAGGCGATCCGGCACTGCGCGGCGTCCCGGGTGCGGACATACTGCCCCTTCTGATGCGTGGAGCCGATGTGCCCCTGCACATACCACCCCTCCGGGTCCTCCGCGATGGCCTCGCCGATGATGTCCCGGGACTTCGGGTCCGGCATCCAGCAGTCCACGATGTTGACGCCCAGCCGGTGGGCGTGCTTCAGCAGCGCGACGGATTCGCTCTTCTCATGCCGCTCCAGCCATTCGCCGCCGAAGCCGATCTCGCTGACCATCAAGTTCGTCTTGCCGAGTCTTCTGTAGTGCATGATGTTTTCTCCTTTGTGCCGGATGGTGAAATGCTTGTTTGGTCTGTTCTGAGGTTATTCGGATATGAGGCCGTAATCGAGCATCATTTGCAATAGTTCCTGTGCCTTGGTGATGCCTTGCGCGGCAGCTTTGCGGAACCATTCGGCAGCCTTTTCGTAGGACTGCTCTACGCCAGTGCCATTGGCATACATCACGCCCAGATTATACTGTGCATACTCATAGCCTTGCGCTGCTGCCAGTTGATAGAATTCAGCAGCTTTATTGAGGGACAGCTTTACACCCAAACCATATTCGTACAAATTGCCCAGATAAAACTGAGCTTCCGCAAGCCCTTGCTCTGCTGCCAGTGAGAATAGTTCGGCGGCCCTTTCGTAGGATTGCTCAACGCCTTGTCCAAAGGCGTACGAAATACCCAGATTACATTGATCCTCCGCACGCCCTTGTTCTGCTGCCAGCGAGAATAGTTCGGCGGCCTTCTCGTAGGACTGCTCTACGCCATAGCCATTTGCAAACATCACGCCAAGTTCAGACTGAGCCTCCGCAAGCCCTTGCTCTGCTGCCAGTGAGAATAGTTCGGCGGCCTTTTCGTAGGATTGCTTAACGCCTCGTCCATAGAAGTACGAGATACCCAGATTATACTGAGCCTCCGCATGCCCTTGCTCTGCTGCCAGCTGAAAGAGTTCAGCAGCCTTTTCGTAGGACTGCATCACACCTAAGCCGTCATAATACATATTGCCCAAACAATACTGAGCTCCTGCCTGCCCCTGCTCCGCTGCCAGTTGATAGAGTTCAACCGCTTTTTCGTAGGACTTCCTTACCCCTAAGCCAAACTCATACATACCGCCCAGGCCAAGCTGAGCTTCTGCGAACCCTTGCTCCGCTGCCAATTGAAAGAGTTCAACAGCCTTATCGTAGGACTGCTCCACCCCTTGGCCATCTGCATACATCGCACCCAGAGCGGTTTGAGCATGCGCAACACCCTGATCTGCAGCCAGCTGAAAGTATTCTGCCGCCTTCTCGTAGGATTGCTCCACGCCTTCACCGTCAGCATACATCACGCCAAGGTTGCATTGGGCGTCTGCATTTCCCTGATCGGCGGCCAACAGATAATACGCAAAAGCTTTCTCGTAGGATTGCTCCACCCCCAAGCCTTTTGCATACAGCGCGCCTAAAGCACCCTGAGCATTCGCAATGCCCTGATCCGCGGCGAGCCGGAAATATTCAGCCGCCTTCTCGTAGGATTTTTCCACGCCCTGACCAAGAGAATACGCTCTGCCAAGGCAAAACTGTGCTTTTGCATGTCCCAGCTCAGCCGCCATCAAATAGAGCTGCACAGCTTTCTCATAGGACTGCTCCACGCCGGTTCCCTCATCATAGAGCTGGCCAAGCTGGTACTGCACCTCACCGTTCTCCGCGGACGAGAGGGGAAACACATACTCCTCTGTGCTTTCGGTTCCTTCGGCAGCGGCCCCGGCGAGAAGGGCGGCCAAAACCACGGCAAGCATAAGCATGGACTGAAGTGCGCGTATCATATAAAGTACCCCCATCTTCTTTAGGAATACATGTTTCAGTGTTCTCCGTCAAGGAGGCATTTTCCTGCAATGCTATTCGGTGATTCGTATCCCCAGCAGCCGCGCCGCGTTGCCGCCCAGGATGGCGTCCCGGTCCGCCGGGGACAGGGGCAAGGCGCGGATCTTCTCCAGTTCCCCGGTCAGGCTGCCCCAGGGGCTGTCGGTGCCGAAGAGCACCCGGTCCGCCCCGAAGGCCGCCGTCATGCGCAGGAAAGCTTCCCCGTCCAGCATCGCCAGGCTGCCCCGGCCGGCCCAGGCGCCCTCCCAGGCCGGGGTCAGGCTGCCCAGAGAGAAGGCCGTGTCGATGTACGCGCCGGTCTCCGCCAGCAGCCGGACGCCCTCCTCCCAGCAGCGCCAGCCCCCCATGTGGGCGGCGATGAGGGTCACGGGCCCGGCAGCGTCCAGGGCCCGGCGGATCCGCGCCGGCAGGGCTTCCTCCGCGCCGGGCAGGCCCACGTCCAGGCCGGCGTGGACCAGCACCGCCAGCCCCAGCTCGCCGCACCGCCGGAGGATGGCCACGCACCGGGGGTCGTCCATGGGGGTGTGCTGATAGCAGGGATGCAGCTTGATGCCACGAACCCCCGTCTCCGCCAGGCGGTCCAGCTCCGCTTCCCAGGTCTCGCAGTCCGGGTGCATGGCGCCGAAGGACAGGATCCCCGTCTCCGGGGTCCGGGCGTTGTTCCGGATCACCGTGTCGTTGATGCGGGCCACCTGCCGCGGATGGGTGGCCACCGGCTGCACCACCGCCAGGTCTGCCCCGGCCTCCGCCAGCCGCGCCGTCAGGCCCTCCGCCGTGCCGTCGGAGAAAAGCGCCGTGCGGCTGGCGGCCTGCATGGTCTGCAATGCCTCCGCCGCGATCTTCGGCGGGAAGGTGTGGGTGTGGATGTCGATGATCATTGGCTCGTTTCGCCCCGTTCCGTTCCGATTCACGGCCGATTATACCCGGACCGGCCCCTGTACGCAAGACGCAGGCCGTTTTTTCTCCGGGAGGCGAACGATCCCGCCCCTTCGACGGGCCGCAGTCCGGAAATCCACGGGAAATCCGTGAAGAACACCCGGACAATCCGGTAATCCGCCGGAAAATTTCACAAACCGCCCCAAATGACCGATTTTCGCATTGCTTTTGGACGCGGTGTTATGCTATAATACCTTAACTGTAGATGCATATGAACAGCATATCCGATCATACAGGCATTTTCCACCGGCGGCAAACCGGTGTACGGATTTTTCAGAGCGCAGGCGGATGAAAGGAGGCCCTCATGAAGGAAGCAAAGCAGACCCAAAGCAAGCTGCGCGTGGTGTCGCTTGGCGGCGTGGATGAGATCGGCAAGAATATGTACGTCTTCGAATACGAGGACGATATCATTGTGGTGGACTGCGGGAGCATTTTCCCCAAGGAGGACATGCTGGGCGTGGATCTGGTGATCCCGGACGTGTCCTACCTGGTGAGCAAGCGCAAGAACGTGCGGGGATACCTGCTGACCCACGGCCACGAGGACCACATCGGCGCGACGCCGTACATCCTGCGGCAGGTGCCGGCGCCCCTCTACGGCACGAAGCTGACCCTGGCCCTGGTGGACCTGAAGCTGAAGGAGCACCGGATCGCCGGCATTCCCATGACGGTGGTGCAGCCCAGGGACACGGTGCAGCTGGGCAAGTTCAGCTGCCAGTTCATTCACGTGAGCCACTCCATCGCGGGCTCCTGCGCCATCGCCATCACCTGCCCGGCGGGCACGGTGGTGTGTTCCGGCGACTTCAAGGTGGACTACACCCCCATCGACGGGGACGTCATCGACCTGCAGACCTTCGCCGCCCTGGGCGAGCGGGGCGTCATGGCCATGCTGTGCGAATCCACTAACGTGGAGCGCGCCGGCCACACCATGAGTGAGCTGAAGGTGGGCACCACCTTCGAGCGCTGCTTCGACGAGGCCCGGGGCCGGGTGATCGTGGCCATGTTCGCCTCCAACATCCACCGGATGCAGATGATCATCGACAGCGGCATCAACCACGGCCGGCGGGTGTGCTTCATCGGCCGGAGCATGATCAACGTCAGCAACGTGGCCATGGAGATCGGCGAGCTGCGGATCCCCGAGGGCTGGCTGGTGACCCAGGACGACCTGGACCGCTTCCCGGACGAGAACGTCCTGGTGATGACCACCGGCTCCCAGGGCGAGCCCATGGCCGGCCTGACCCGCATGGCCTACGCCGAGCACCGCCGCCTGCAGATCCGCCCCAGCGACATGGTCATCATCTCCGCCACCCCCATCCCCGGCAACGAGAAGTTCATCAGCCGCGTCATCAACCAGCTCTACCGCTGCGGCGCCCAGGTGGTGTACTCCGCCATGGAATCGGTGCACGTCTCCGGCCACGCCTGCCAGGAGGAGCTGAAGCTGATGCATGCCCTGGTGAAGCCCAAGTACTTCATCCCGGTCCACGGCGAGTACCGCATGCTCTGGCAGCACGCGGAGCTGGCGGAGAGCATGGGCATGGACATCCGGAACATCGTGATCCCGGAGATCGGCCAGGTCATCGAGATGACCGAGGACAGTCTGGCCCTGGGCGAACAGGTGCCCAGCGGCACAGTGCTGGTGGACGGCCTGGGCGTGGGCGACGTGGGCAACGTGGTGCTGCGGGACCGCAAGCACCTGTCCGAGGACGGCCTGATCATCACCGTCATGGCCATCGACCGGGACGAGTGCAAGCTGGTCAGCGGCCCGGACATCATCAGCCGCGGCTTCATCTACGTCCGGGAAAACGAGGACATCATCGACAACACGCGGGAGCTGGTGCGGGAGATCCTGGCGGACAGCGACCTGTCCGGCGAGAACTGGCCCGACCTGAAGAACCGCATCAAAGACGAGGTGCACCGCTTCATCTTCGAGAAGATCAAGCGCAATCCGATGATCCTGCCCATTATTCTGGATGTGTGATCCGACAGCTTCATCAATAGCAAAGGCTGCCGCAGTTTCTTCCTTCTGCGGCAGCCTTTTTCGTCTTTGGTCAGGGCATCGATCGGCTCCCATCACAATGGGGAGCTCCCGCACGGAAACCCCTCCGGCCAGCGGGCCACCTCCCCACTGCGGTGGGGAGGCTGGGGCCTTTGGAAATCCCTTGGCTCCCCATCGCAATGGGGATTTCCCACACGTAAACCCCTCCGGCCAGCGGGCCACCTCCCCACTGCGGTCGAGAGGCTGGGGCCTTTGGAAATCCCTTGGCTCCCCATCGCAATGGGGAGCTCCCGCCGCAGCGGGTGAGGGGTCCCTCGTGCTGGGCATCCCGTGCGAAGAATGCCCCTCTGTCGTCTTCGGACGACATCTCCCCGGCAAGCCGGGGCGACGGGGGCCGGGGCTGGGTGAGCTCTCCGGACACAGGCCTTTCCCCGGCTGCGAGGATCTCTTGTCAGGCACGGCAGACCATCACCACGGAATATTCACTTCCTCCCCCGCCCCAGCAGCGACAGCGCGTAGCACAGGGCCGCGGCGATGACGATGGTGGGACCGGTGGCGGTGCCGGCGGCGCAGCTGACGAACAGGCCCGCCACACCCGAGAACAGGGCGATGCACACGCTCCACACCGCGTGCTGCCGGGCGTTCCTCGCCAGGTTGCGGCCGGCGGCGGCGGGGAGGATCAGCAGCGCGTTGATCAGCAGCACGCCCACCCAGCGGATGGACAGCATCACCGCCGCGGCCACCAGCACCACGAAGGCGCCCTCCCACAGCCGGGTGCGGACGCCGCGGCTCCGGGCCAGGGCGTCGTTGACGCTGGTCAGCAGCAGGCCGTTGTAGATGAACAGCCACAGCCCAACGCCTACCACCAGGGCGATCAGCAGCCAGAGCAGATCCCCCTCCGCCACCGTCAGCACGTCGCCGATGAGCAGGGAGGAGTACTTCGCGAAGCCGCCCCCCGCGGACAGGATCAGCAGGCCCGCCGCGATGGAGGTGGAGGAGAAAACGCTGATCACCGTGTCCGCCGAGGCCGCGCCGGTCCGCTTGATGGCCACGATCAGCAGCGCCCAGATCACGCCGAACACCAGCATGCTCACCAGGTCGTTCCCGATCCCCAGCAGGATCCCCAGGCCGATGCCCGTCAGGGCACTGTGACCCAGGGCGTCGGAGAAGAACGCCATCTGATGGTTCACCGCCATGGTCCCCAGCAGGCCCAGCAGCGGCGTCAGCAGCAGGATGGCCAGGAAGGCCCGCTGCACGAAGTGGAACTGCAGGTCCGGCAGGCCGGTGGCGCTGAGCAGATTATAGATCGCCTGCATTCGCACGCACCTCCCCGCTGCCAAAGACCCGGTCGAATTCCGGGGATTCAAACACATAGTCCGGCGCTCCCTGGACCAGCACGCTCCGGTCCAGCAGCACCACGTGGTCCGCGTATTCCCGCACCAGCCGCAGGTCATGGCTCACCAGCAGGATGGCCATGTGATGATGCTTCCGCAGACGGGAGACCGTGTCCAGGAACAGGGTCAGGCCGTTGGAGTCCACGCCGGACACGGGCTCGTCCAGCACCAGCAGGTCCGGGGCCGGGTGCATGCTCAGGGCCAGGAGGACGCGCTGGAGTTCGCCGCCGGAGCACCGCCCCAGGGGACGGTCCACCAGCTCCGCCGCGTTGACCTCCGCCAGGGCCTCCAGGATGGCGGCCCGGGTCTTTTTGCCGACGCCGGTCCAGATCGGGCGCCGGGAGAAGGCCGCGGCCATCAGGTCCTGCACCGTCAGCGGGGCTTCCCGATCAAACTCCAGGTGCTGGGGCACGTAGCCGGTGATGAGGTGCGGCACGTCGTGGCCGTTCTCGTTCACGTGGCGGATGCTCCCGCTGTGGGGCAGCTGGCCCAGCAGGGCGCGGATCAGCGTGGTCTTGCCGGCGCCGTTCTGCCCGATCAGGGCGGTGAGCTGACCGCAGTGGATGTGCATGGAAACATCCTGGAGCAGCGTCTGACCCCCGCGGGTGACGGACACGCCGTCCAGGTCGATGTGGCACAGATGGCATTGATGGGACATGGTGATCCTCCGGGGATTGAATGGCGGGCGCATCGCCCGCAGGCATCATTATAGCAGATTTCCCGCAGGGCGCAAGCACCGAGTCAACATCCGCGGTGCAGCCGGCGGCTTTTCATACGCGGGCATTGTCCCGGATTGTCACGGGACGGGGCCGCAGGAACCCGTGAGATTTCATTTCAAGTCCGGCTTGCTTGCGCTGACCGATCATGCGTGATAATCTGTACTCGGGTGACAGCGGCGACGGTCCGGGATTACGGTGGGCTCACAGCCCGGGAAGCCGGTTCAACTCCGGATGGCCCGCGAAACCACCCACAATTTCATAGGAACCACGCCATGAAGAGTGCGCGAGAGACAAGCTCGTTGACCGCACGACAACCTGCCGGGAACGGTAAGGTGCCAAAGCTTGACCGATGGGCCGTGTATGCGCGGTCCCGTCGGAACGATGGGGCTGTTTTTCATCGCTCTTCATCGGCGCAGCCACAGAAGGAGCGATGAACATGAAGAATGATTTCAGGCAAACGGGAACACTGACCATTCACTACGACACAGCCGATGAGCGTCGCCGTGCAATCGGGATTCTGGAGGAGCAGCTCGGCGTCAGCATCCCTGAACAGATCAGGAAGAGGAATCCGGCTCATTTCTATCCACAAAACACATGCCTGATCCACGTCGATTTCAGCCATGACGAAATTGTCGATTGTCCGCCGCCCTTTATCTGCGCAGCCATGTGTTCCGCGGGGGTCCGTTTCTATACCGTGGCGGAGCTGGAGCGAATGGCAGAAGGCGGTTTCAAGCGGTTGCCGCGCTACCCCGTCTTCCATGTGCCCCATGACGGAAACATCTTCCCGGAGGAACTGATGACGGATGTGTGCATCCCGCCGCAGGATTTCATGGCCTATCACGAAGCCATGCGGAACCTGTGTGTCCACCGGCTGGTTCCTCATCCGTATGTGGGTCAGATGCTGAAAATCTTCGATATCAGCCGCCTGCTCTGTGACGTGGAGCGCTTCATCGGGCCGGCGGAAATCATGGAGCGGGTCGGGATGGGCTTCTGCTATGAGAAAGCCTACGACGGCACGATCATCAAACGGGTGACGAAGAAGACCAGAGCAGCGGCCCGCGTGTATTACGACCGGCACCACCGCGAGATCAATGCGCTTTGTGCGCGCCATCCGCGGATGCTCTTCTTCGATATGCACAGCTATACGGATGCGATCATTCCCGCCTTCGCCCGCGTGGCGGGCAAGCCGACCCCGGACCTGTGCATCGGTACCGACCGTCGCTTCACACCGCCCCGGCTGACGGAGATCATCCGGAAACGCTTCGGAGAGGCTGGCTTCAGTATGGCGGAAAACGGCCCTTACAGCGGGCATTACGTCCCCGAAAGTGTCCTGAACGGCAGCAGCGGCTGCGATTTTGCCGGCATCATGCTGGAGTTCAACCGCAGAGCGTACTGTGACGGGAGCGGGGAACCGGACCAGCGGCGGGTCGAAAAGATCCAACAAATCGTCCGCACCGTCATGGCGGATTGTGTTGACCTGGAATAAGCTCACCGAAATCATGCACCGCATGTCAAAAATCAAGGTCAGCTTGAATCACCGGCAGAAACTTCAACCCGGGCTCGCTGTGATTCAATCTCCCGATCCGGTATGATTGTCCCGTAAGGAGGGATGATCATGTGGGCTTGCTACATCGGAGAAATCTCAAAACCGTATCAGGAACGGTGGGAGCGGCAGACAATCTGTGCGGATCAGGAAGAGCCGGATGTCTATGACGTCATCACAGACAGCCGGCGAATCGGATACCGCCTGGACGGATGTGCTTATGAATGCTTTTCCGATTGTATTCGGGTGGACTGGGGCGGTTGGGCTTACAAAGTCACAAAGGCCCAGATGGAAGAATATAATCGGCGCGCTTCACCCATGAATAAAGTACCACAGCACATCATTGACGGGATGAAAGACGGGCATGTCTACGGGGTCATCGATGTCGAGATCTATTGAGTACAGACTCAAACGGCAGCGGAGACAGCCATCGGGAGAATGATCGCAGCAGCCCGCAAGGGCTTTGTGATGCCGTTTTTCACAGCCCCTACAGCATAAAAACCGCCGGAGCGCCGGCGGCCAAGGGCGGGCGAATTGAATGCGCGAACGGCGTTTCAATCCTCGTCCTTCTTTTTCTTTCCCTTTTTCTTGTCCTTGTCTTTCTTCTTGTCCTTCTTCTTGCCGTCCTTTTTGTCCTTTTTATCTTTATCCTTTTTGCCCTCTTTGCCGTTCTTCTTCTTCTTTTTCTCCTCGCTCTCCGCTTCACTTTCCTGCGCCAGGCGGGCCTCCTGCTCCCTGGCCGCCCGTTCCTGTTCGCGCTGGGCGCGGATCGCGTCGACGCGGCGCTGTTCCGTCACGGTGTAATGCTCCGAGCCGCCGAAAGCCAGGATGCACAGGAAGATGATCGGCAGGAAGACCAGGCCTGCCGCGAAGCCGCCGCTCCGGCCAAAGGCGCGGGCCAGCCTCACCCTGAAGATGATGCTGATGATCAAGCCCGCTGCAAGCGAGATGATCGAAAGGACCAGGAGCGCACTGGCCGACTTTGCGGCCATGAAGGACGCAACGGATGAGAAGATGCTGACCGCCAGGCTGGCGAAAAACAGTCCCGTACTGTCCCCGATCTCATACATGCAATAGGCACCATAGAACGGGATGAACAGGAAACCGGCCGGCTTTCCGGCCTTCGCGAACAGCACGCACCAGACGATGATGTAAAGCACCAGCAGCGCAATACACGAGATGATGATCAGCGTCATCAGCCCACCGCCAATGGCGGGCAGCTCAATACCGGTATACTGAAGCAACGAAAACACCCCCTGCGCGATTATTATACCCCACGTCTCCGGAGGTTGTCAATACGGACGCCGGACCGCGCCAGGGCTTACGCATGAACAGAACAGTGATAGCAACCGCCGCAACGACCTCATCCGGCCTGCGCAAGCAAGCAAAGCTGTCATGTAA
>JBGVCH010000075.1:0-20152 GCA_045226335.1 Christensenellales bacterium
GGTTCCAGCCTCAGGGACACGTGGTCCACCGCCGTCAGCCTGTCAAACCGGCGGACAATGTCAACGCTCTCCAGCATTTTTCAGTCCTCCCGACGCCTCCGCTTTTCCCCCCGGAACTTGCCGACCTTGTAGGACAGGAACATCGCCACAAGGACCAGCAGGATCATCACGGTGTTGTAGGATGTCTTGGCCTCCACCCGGGTATAGCCCAGCTCCGGCAGCTTCGTCAGCGCGTCGTCCTTCGCGGGCTTCGATTTCGAGTATCCCCGGACCGCCCTCATGTCCGCCGCTTCGGGGTCCGCCGCGGCCCGTGCGTTGATGGCCTCCACGTCCGCCTGATAGACGGAGATCTCGTAGGTGACGACCGGGCTCATGAAGGTGGACGTGGCGCTGTCGATGATGCTGACCGTGGTCTCCGGGTCCAGGTCCGGGTATTTCTCCAGGGTGATGGCGTTCATCCGCTCGTTCTCATTGTACCGCTCGTCGGACGAGTATTCCGCGCTGATGGTCCTGTTGTTGTACCGGTCGGCCACAAACACCGCGACGCACGCCGTGCCCGCCAGCGTCAGGCCCACCAGCAGCGCGACGGTTTTCTTCGTGAAGAACAGGCGCTTGCCCGAGCTGAACACGTATTTCTCCCGGTACAGCGGCGGGATGACATACCGGAGGAAGATCACCAGGGCCACGGACTCCAGGGGGAACATCACCAGATTCTTGAGGATCCGCGGCACGTCGATCAGGGGATAGGCCTTGCCGAAGGCGTACTCCTGGTAGCCCACCATGATGGGGGCCGTCATCACGACATTCACCAGGAAGTCGATCAGGAACCGCGCCAGCAGCAGGCGCCACACCGTCACCTCCGTGCGGTACAGCAGCAGGGCAAAGATCAGCGAGCCGGCAATTTCCACAAAGATAAAGGGGAAATAGTACGGGCCGCTGGGAAAGAGCAGGCAGCCCAGGGTGTCGGTGACAGCGGCCGCGGCGACGGCCATCAGCGGCCCGAAGGTCATGGCGCCCACCGCGTTCACCAGGAAGGCCGAGTTGATGTCCAGATAGGGGCCCAGCGGGATCTTGACGCCCTTGAGGGCCACCCGCAGGGCGATCATCAGCGCCGCGAACACCAGGGTCCGGGTATCCTTGAACTCTGCCGCGGCCGTGCGCCAATATTCCTTTGAGAAGGGATGTTTGAAGAGTTTCTGGGATGTCTGCACGAAAAAACCTCCTTTCAGAGCATACACAAGCTGTCCGAAGGAGGTTTCTCCTTACACCGTGACCAGCGGGTGCGGGCCGACTGCCGCGGCAAGCTGCCTTCGTCCGCCGGGCATCATCCCCGCCCGGCAGCACTTCACGCTTTAGGCCCTACTCTGTACGCCGCCATTATAGCAGATCACGGGCAAAATGCAAGCGTTCGGCCGGCAGTCCGCAAAACCCTTTACGCCAGTTCCTCCAGCGTCCCCTCGGCGAAGCGCTTCTCCGCCTCCGCCATGATCTTCTCCGTGGCGGAGACGCCGCAGCGGGACGCCCCGGCCTTGCGGGCCGCCAGGACGGTATCCAGGTCCCGGATGCCGCCGGAGCCCTTCACCCGCACCTTGTCCGACACGGCGGCCCGCATCAGCTCCAGATCGGGGATGGTGCAGCCCGCGGTGCCATAGCCCGTGGAGGTCTTGACAAAGTCCGCCCCGGCCTCCTCCGACAGCTCGCAGGCGCGCTTCTTCTGCGCGTCCGACAGATAGCAGGTCTCGATGATGACTTTCACGATGGCGCCCTTGGCGTGGGCGTGTTCGCAGATCTGCCGGATCTCCTCCCGGACGTAATCCTCGTCGCCCCGGAGCATCCGGCCGATGTTGATCACCATGTCCAGCTCCTCGCAGCCCTCCGCCAGGGCCAGATCCGCCTCGGTCACCTTGATGGCGGTCTCGTGGGCGCCATGGGGGAAGCCGATGACGGTGCAGACCTTCACGCCGCTGCCCTTCAGCATTTCCGCCATGATCGGCACATCGCAGGGCCTGGCGCACATGGACGCCGTATGGTATTTCAGGGCCACCTCCGCGCCGCGGCGGATGTCATCCTCGGTCAGGTAGGGCTGCAGAGTGGAATGGTCCAGCATGGACGCGATATCGGCAGGGGTCAGTTTCATATTCGTCTCCTCCTTTTTTGTTCGGTTCTGTACCGTTATTGTACCGGTACGGGCCGGTTTTGTCAATTCTTTTTCCCCGGATCCGCCATCTTTCCGCCTGTCGCTTGACAAAGGCATCCGTCGTTGCTATGCTTCTCCCGAGAACAACGAGCGGAGGGATCGTTATGGAAAAGAACGCGGAAGCCCTGGCCCTGCTGGACTTTCTGAAAACCGCCCCCACGGCCTGGCACGCCGTGGACGGCATCGCGCGGATGCTGGAAGCCGCCGGTTTCACCGCCCTGCGGGAGGGGGACGCCTGGGCCCTGGCCCCCGGCGGCCGCTATTACGTCACCCGGAACCTCTCCTCGATCATCGCTTTCCGCCTGCCGGAGGACACCCCCTCGGGCTTCATGATCGCCGCCGCCCACAGCGACTCCCCCACCTTCAAGGTCAAGGCAGTGCCGGAGCTCACCGCGGCCGGACGCTACACCCAGCTGGACACGGAGCCCTACGGCGGCATGATCATGTCCTCCTGGATGGACCGGCCCCTGTCCGTGGCGGGGCGGCTGCTGGTGCGGGAGGGGGACCGCCTGGTGACCCGCCTGGTGCAGTGCGGCCGGGACCTGTGCGTCATCCCCAACGTGGCCATCCACATGAACCGCGAGGTGAACAACGGCTACGCCTGGAAGGCCAACGTGGACCTCATGCCCCTGTGGGGAAGCGAAAAAGCGGGAGATACCTTCCTCAAAACCGTGGCGGAAGCCGCGGGTGTGGAAGAGAAAGCCATCGCGGGCCATGACCTGTACCTGTACAACCGGGTGCCGGGGTGCTTCTGGGGCGTGGAAGGCGCGTATCTCTCCGCAGGCCGCCTGGACGACCTGGAGTGCGCCTGGACCGGCGCCAAAGCCTTCGCCAAAGCGAAGGCGGAAGGCCATGTCAACGTGCTGTGCGTCTTCGACAACGAGGAGGTGGGCAGCGGCACCCGCCAGGGCGCGGACGGCAGCTTCCTGCTGGACGTGCTGGCCCGCATCGCCGACGCGGAGGGCGGCAACGCCCGGCTCACCCGCATGCTGGCGGGCAGCGTGATGGTCTCCGCGGACAACGCCCACGCCGTCCATCCCAACCATCCCGAGTACTGCGACCCGGTGAACCGCGCCTGGATGAACGGGGGCGTGGTCATCAAGCACAACGCCCGGCAGAAGTACACCACCGACGCCGTGACCTGCGGGCTGTTCAGCGAGATCTGCCGGCGGGCGGAAGTCCCGGTGCAGCACTTCGCCAACCGCTCGGACCTGCCCGGTGGCTCCACCCTGGGCAACCTGTCCGGCCGGCACGTGTCCATCCCCGCCGTGGACATCGGCCTGGCCCAGCTGTCCATGCACTCCGCCTGGGAGACCGCGGGCACCGAGGACGTGAGCCTGATGATCCGGGCGCTGACGGCCTTCTGGGAGACTTCGCTGACCCAGGAAGCGGACGGCTCGTACCGCCTGGGCTGAGGAGGCCGCCATGAGCAGCTCGTGCGAGTTCCCGGTCATCGCCCACGCCCGGAACGATTACACCGACAAGTTCGCGGTGCCCCGGCAGCCCGGCCTGGTGCCGGAGGTGCTGACCCGCGTCGTGTTCGAGCCCGAATACCGCAGCCGGGAGGCCCTTCGTGGGCTGGAGGACTTCAGCCATCTTTGGCTGCTGTGGCAGTTCCACCGGGCGGTGCGGGAGGGCTGGTCCCCCACCGTGCGGCCGCCCCGGCTGGGAGGCAACACCCGGATGGGGGTCTTTGCCACCCGGAGCCCCTTTCGGCCCAGCCCCATCGGTCTCAGCGCCGTGAAACTGCTGGAGGTGGCCGACGACCTGTCCCTGCTGGTCAGCGGGGCGGACCTGGCCGACGGCACCCCCATCCTGGACATCAAACCCTATCTGCCCTACGCGGACTGCATCCCGGAGGCCGCCGGCGGCTTCGTCCGGCAGCTGGAGGACCGGCGCCTGACCGTGTCCTGCCCGGAAGCCCTGCTGCGGCGCCTGCCGGAGGAGAGCCGCGCCGGTCTGCTGGCGGTGCTCTCCCGGGATCCCAGGCCCGCCTATCAGAGAGACCCGGACCGCGTTTACGGCTTCTCCTTCGCCGGCCTGGAGATCCGCTTCACCGTGGCGGAGGACACCCTCACCGTGCAAGACATCCTGGAGGCACGCCCATGACCGATTACGTGACCCTGCTGGGGGAGCGCTTCCCCGTCCGAAAGACGAAGGCGCAGCGGGAGGCGTTCCGCGCCTGGCTGACGGAGGAACTGAAAGCGCTTGGCTATCGCGCTTCCGCGGAGACCAGCGGCTTTCTGCGCGCCCCGAGCCTCACCGCCGGAAATCCGGAAAAAGCCCCGCTGCTGCTGGCCGTGCACACGGACACCCCGGCCCGCTGGCTCCTGCCGGACCTGACCATCCCCCGGAACATCCCCCTGTGGATCCTGTGGCAGCTGCTGCACATGGTCCTGCTGCTGATCCCGGCCCTGGCGGTGTACCTGCTGGTGTACCGGCTGACCGGCGGCAGCGCGCAGCTGGGCCTGTGGGGGCTGGTGCTGACCTATGTGGGGCTCCTGCTGCTGAACCAGTTCGGTCCGGCCAACCCCCGGAACCGCGGGGAGGACGCCGACCTGGCCGCCGCCCTGACCCTGCTGGCGTCCCTGCCGCCGGAGGACCGGGACAAACTGGCCGTCCTCTTCACCGACCGCGGCTGCCGGGGCGCCTCCGGCACAAAAGCCTGGTGCAAGGAGCACCCCAACCCGGCCTACACCCGGCTGACCCTGACCCTGGCCCGGATCGGGGACGGGGACCGGTGGCTCTGCGCCTCCACCGCCACGGCCCACAAATGCACCGGTTTCGGCGCCCTGCAGCGGGTCATCGCGGAGCGGCTGGACGCCGTGTGCTGTGACGTGAAGGGCACCACCCTCCGGGGCGACCGGCGGGGCTTCCGCTGCAGCGTCACCCTGGCGGCCGGGCGCGTCAGCCCGGTCATCGGGCTGTGGAGCGGCCGGGCCCGGACCCCCCGGGACACCGTGGCCGACCCGGAAAATATTGCGCAAGTGTGTCAAACAATTAAAGATTTTCTGCAGAATGTAAAAATGGCCCAATGAGGCCATTTTTCGCGGCCTTCCGCGGGCGACGGAGAGTTGACGAAATCCGCCTCAGGAATTAAAATGTTGCGGAGAATGGTCGTTTGGGGGTGGAAGCATTGCGCAGAGGCGGCATCCGTTCTGTTTTCTGCTACGCATACCGTCCCGGCCATATGCGGGACGGCGGATTCGCGGTCAATGTATACTCAGACGATGTGCTGTCTTTCACAACCTTTGACGGCAGCCGTCAGCCGGTGCAGGAGCTGATCTTCACCCTGGGCAAGGGCACGGCCCAGCGGGTGCTGAACCTCATCGAGCGGGCGGACCCCTGGCTGCGCACCTTCCCCATGCGGATGTGCTGCAAGCCGCAGCCGGACGACATTTCCATGATCGGGGTGGACGGTTATCCCCTGTTCCAGATGGAGGACTTCGACGCCCTGATGACCTGTGAGTTCCGCTCCATCCGGGGCCACAACGCCCGCCTGATGTTCAACCTGCTGGAGGACATCTCCGCCGTGCTGGGGCGGGAGGGCTGCGACCTGACGCTGAAGGGCTTCGGGTGGCACAACGAGCGCATTCAGCCCGACATGCCGGACAGCACCGCCGGGGCCGGCACCGCCACCGGCTGAGCATCCGAAGAGACAAAGGAGACGCTATGATCTATCAGGCAACCCAGGACATCAGCAACTATTTCACCATGAACCAGATCCCCCACCGCATCGAGGAGGCCGGGAACCACTCCAGGGTCGAGATCACCTTCAACGGAAAGGTGGTCAAAGGCGCGGTGATCATGTTCATCTCCGCCAACGACCAGACGGACGTCACGGTCCGGGTGCCGAACTTCGGCAGCGTCACGGTGCCGGAAGACCGGCACTTCGAGGTGCTGGAGGAGTTGAACCGCCTGAACCTCAAGTATCGCCACATCAAGTTCGTCCTGCAGAGCGACAACAGCATCCAGGCCATGTACGACATCCCCGCCTCCACCTCCATGGACGGCATCGGGGAGACCGCCCGGGAGCTCTTCATCCGCATGGTCAAGATGCTGGACGAGGCCTATCCGGAAGTCATGAAGGTGGTCTGGGGCTGAGCCCGCTTTCCCAAAAGAATCACAGAGGCCGCATCCGTTACTGCATCCGGATGCGGCCTCTGCTTTATGGAGGATAGGGAGGTCCGGCCCTCATGAGGAAGGCCGGTAAGGAGATGCATCGAAGGTGTTGGTGGCTGCACCTTTTCCGCAAGGTCAGGGTATCAGCCGAATGTGACGGCTGCGTGAAGGAAAAATGAAGGTTGAAAGAGTTGACGCCCTGTCACTTCCGGGCGTGCTCCAGGAAAAACGCGCCTTCCCGCTCCACGGCCTCATTGAACGCCTGCCCCATAAACCCGTGGTTCTGCCCGGGCATCACCACCAGCTCCGCCGCGGCATAGACCTCCGCAGCCCGCTCGGAATAGCGCAGGGGAACGATCACGTCCCGGTCCCCGTGCAGGATCAGCACGTCGCCGGTGTAGGCGCCGATGACGTCATAGATGTCGAAGGACGTGGCGTCCTCGTTGTACACGTGGCCCACGGTGACCCCCAGCACGCTGCTGACGTTCGGAAAGCTCCCGTTGGGCAGGGCTTTCGCTTTGGCGTCGTCCTGGATCACGAAGGCCGGGAACTCCAGCACCATGGCCGCCATGTCCCCGGGCCGCTGCGCCGCCACGTAGGCGGACACAAAACCGCCCTGGCTGGCGCCCCAGAGGAAGATTTCGCCGAAGCGTTCGTCCGCCGCGAAGGCGTCCAGCACCGCGTTCAGGTCCCGGGCCTCCGTCAGCACCGACATCTGCACCATGGCGCCCTCGCTGCGGGAGCCGAAGCCGCCGCCGCAAAAGTCAAAGCTGAAGGTGGCGAAGCCCAGAGCCTGGAACGCCTCCGCGTACGCCCGGTTGCCGGTGTGGTTCCCGCCGAAGCCGTGGGACAGGATCACCAGCGGCACCGCCTCTTCTGTCTCGGGGACCGTCAGCACGCCGTACAGTCGGCCCAGGGAGCCATCCAGCCAGACGTCCTCTTCGGTTTTCTCCGCCAGCGCGGTCCCCAGCGCCACCGTGAGCAGCAGCGCCAGCGCGATGCACAGCCGTCTCATTGCTTTTCTCCTTCCCCGCTCTTCGCGACCGTCGTGTCCACCCGGTTGCGATACACCACAAACCGCTGCCAGAGGAATTCCAGGACGAAGTTCAGCAGCATGGTCAAGCCCTGGACCAGGTACTTGTTCCAGCCGAGTTTCCGGACCAGCTCCGTTCCGCCGATGACGGAGACGGGGGTAAAGAACAGATAGAACAGGAGCGTCAGGAGCATGCTGCGCTTCAGCGGCGCGTCCGAGCGGAAGGTATACTTCCGGTTGATCGTGAAGTTCCAGATCACGCTCACCAGCAGCGCGATCAGATTGCTCGCGCCAAAGTCCTCGTAGCCGGACAGGTTGGGCAGGTACGTTTCCAGGTGCACCACTTCCTGCAGAAACAGGAACGTCAGCGCCTGCAGGATTCCGGCCGATATCGAGAACAGCGTAAACTTGATGGTCCGCAGCCATTCCCTGTTCTTTTCGTTTTCCCGGATCAACGGTTTCCTTGGCTGATTCTCCGGATTGCTCACACAGCACACCCTCCCCCAGATTCATCGGAAAACCCACGCAATTCCGAATTACTTCGCCACCAGCCTGAGCCCCGGCACGGCGTTCAGGGTCAGCGGGGCGGTCTCGCCCTTCAGGTACCGCCAGTAGGCCGCGGAGGCGATCATGGCGCCGTTGTCCCCGCAGAAGCGCAGCTCGGGCATGTACAGGGGCAGACCGGCCTTTTCGCATTCCGCCGTCATGCGGCGGCGGAGCTCCCGGTTGGCGGAGACGCCCCCGGCCAGGGCCAGCTTCGCGGCACCGGTCTCCCGGGCGGCCAGCATGGCCCTCGTCGCCAGCTGATCCACCACCGCGTAGCGGAAGGACGCCGCCAGATCGGCCTTCGGCAGAGGCTGTCCCGTCATCTCCAGCCGGTTCACCGCGTTGAGGAAGGCGGTCTTCACGCCGGAGAAGGAGTAGTCATAGCGGCCCTCGGTGCGGGGCTCCGGGAGCTTCAGGTATGCCGGGTCTCCCTCCTCCGCCAGGGCGTCGATCCGGGGGCCGCCGGGATAGGGCAGGCCCAGTACCCGGGCCGCCTTGTCGAAGGCCTCCCCCGCGGCGTCGTCGAAGGTCTGGCCCAGCAGCTCGTACACCCCGTATTCCGGGACGTTCACCAGGTGGCTGTGGCCCCCGGACACCACCAGGCATAGGAAGGGCGGCGTCAGGTCCGGATGGCTCAGGTAGTTGGCGGCGATATGCCCTTCGATGTGGTTCACGGGGATCAGGGGCTTCCTCAGCGCGTAGGCCAGGCCCTTCATGCAGCTGACCCCCGTCAGCAGGGCGCCCACCAGGCCGGGGCCGTACGTGACGGCCAGAGCGTCAATATCGTCAAAAGTGCAAGCCGCCTGCCGCAGGGCCTCGTCGATCACCCGGTCACAGGCCTCCACATGGGCGCGGCTGGCGATCTCCGGCACCACGCCGCCGTAGAGGGCGTGCAGGTCGATCTGGCTGAACACCACGTCCGCCAGGAGCCGGCGCCCGTCCTCCACGATGGCCGCCGCAGTCTCGTCGCAGGAGGACTCCAGTGCCAGGATGCGCAGGTTTTTCTTCGTTTCCGTCATGTCAGGTGCTTCTCTCTCCGGTTCTTGATGAGCAGAAAGGCCACGCCCGCCAGGGCCAGCAGGCAGGCCAGCCACAGGCCGCCCCCCACCGCCGCGCAGCGGGTGAAGAACCCGATGGGCATCAGGGTCACCAGCAGGTCGTCGGCGGGGAAGATCCATTCGTCGTTGGTGAACATCATCCGGTGGAAAGCGGTGAACAGGCCGTCGAAATCCGCCAGACCCCACACGGCCAGCGCCAGCGCCGCCACCAGCAGCAGGCCCACGCCCAGGAGCATGCCTTTCGCGGTCTTCTTCCGGTCGCGCAGGATCAGGCTCGCCCCCAGCGCCGCCAGGAACACCCCGAAGCCCGCGAGGCCCACCGTCCGGGCCTGCCGGAACAGCGGCGCGCAGTCCGCCATGTGGCGTACGGCCTGGTCGCTGAACAGGCCCTTGTATTGAAAGGATGACCGCCGCCCCGCCATGGTGTCCGCCACCAGCTTCGCGATGGGCGCCCGGTCCGCCTCCGTCAGCCCCGCGGAGGCCGGCACCGCGTCCCAGTCCAGCCACCGCTCCAGCAGCGGCGCGTCCGTGCCGAAGAACCACAGGGTCCCGGCCAGGGCGGCGACGCCAAGGGACAGGGACAGGATCAGGCCGCAGAGGAAAGCCGCGGCTTTACGGCCGCGGGACGGGACCTGGGTTTCAGGCATCGTGCTTTCACCTCCGGACAGGTCTGACATACAGAGAAATCCGAGGCTGCCTGCAATTCAGCAGAAAAACCGGGTTTCTCCGAAGAAGGTGCGCCAGGCTTCCAGGATCATGTCACTCCGGGCTTCGATGACGGACATGATGTTGCGGAGAACCGGATCCGGGATATGAGATCGATTGTGGGCCAGGAGGCATTTCCCGCGCTTCGTGATCCAAACTTTTGTCGCGTCGGCATTCGGCGCGCCTTGTGAAATGTGTACATGCACAGGTTCCAGCGGGTTGTTCTCCGCCGACCAGAAAAACACGCGGTATGAACCGACCTTAAACAGCTGTGGCATGCTCGACTCCCCCATCCGCCGCGAACCGCAGGATCAGATGCGCTGTGCTCTCCACAACGTCCCGGATCTGTGCCATCTCCTGTTCGGACAAGCCATGAACAGGCCCCCATTCGTAGGTCGGCAGCCAGCAGGTCACATCGTGAAAGCCGTCCTTCTCGTCTGGCTTCTCGGCGTACACTTTGACGCGGCCATCCGGCAAGACTTCGGAATGAACGATCTCCGTCCCGTCCTGCAGGGTCATAAAGGGATACATCATGGGTCTTGCCTCCTTCCCCGGCTTGTCCTTACTGCATCTTCAGATACGCCGTGACGAAGCCCTCCAGGTTGCCGTTCATCACGTCGTCGATGTTGCCCACCTCGTAGCCGGTGCGGTGGTCCTTTACCATGGTGTAGGGCTGGAAGACGTAGGAGCGGATCTGGCTGCCCCACTCGATCTTCTTCATCTCGCCCTTGATGTCCGCCATCTGCTGCTCCTTCTCCCGCTCCCGGAGCTCCAGCAGGCGGGCTTTCAGCATCTTCATACAGGTGGCGCGGTTCTGCACCTGATCCCGCTCCGTCTGGCAGGCCACCACGATGGTGACGTCGTCCTTGATGTAGGTCATGCGGACGGCGGAGGAGGTCTTGTTGACGTTCTGGCCGCCGGCGCCGGAGGAGTGGTAGGTGTCCACCCGGACGTACTTCATGTCGATCTCGATGTCCCCGTCGTCCTCCTCCATGATGGGCGCCACGTCCAGGGAGGCGAAGGAGGTGTGCCGCCGGGCGTTAGCGTCGAAGGGCGAGATGCGCACCAGCCGGTGCACGCCCTTCTCCCCCCGGAGGAAGCCGTAGGCGTTGTCCCCGTCCACCTCAAAGGTGGCGGACTTGAGGCCCGCTTCGTCTCCGTCCAGGATGTCCAGCACCTTCACGGTGAAGCCCATCTGCTCGCAGTAGCGGGTGTACATGCGGTAGAGCATCTGGGTCCAGTCCTGGGCCTCGGTGCCGCCGGCGCCGGCGTGCAGGGAGAGGATGGCGTTGCAGGTGTCATAATCGCCCCGCATCAGGGTCTCCAGCTCCAGCTCGTCGGCCTGGGCCTTCAGCTTCGCCAGCTCCACGCCCACCTCGGCGCCCAGGTCTTCGTCGTCCTCGTCCTGGGCCAGCTCCATCATTACCTCGATGTCGTCCGCGCCGGACAGGAGCTTTTCGTAGTGGGCCAGCTTGTTCTTCAGCTTGCCCAGCCGCTGGTTGATCCGGGTGGAGCGCTCGGTGTCGTTCCAGAACTCCGGCTGGTTCATCTCCTCCGTGAGTTCGTCGATCTGCTCCCGCATGTGATCCACATGCAGGGCTTCCCCGGCGGACAGCACGCTCTTGCGGATGTCCTCCAGGTCGTTGCGGTATTGGTCAAATGCGATCATGTCAATCTCCTCGCTCTGCGGTCGGTGGAAGGGTGTCGATCAGCGGCTCCGTCCGTTATTCCGCGCTGCCGGTATCGGCCTTTCCGCAGCAGTTCTTGAACTTCTTCCCGCTGCCGCAGGGGCAGGGGTCGTTGCGGCCGATCTTGGTCATGGGGTTGGCCCTGCGGGGACCCTGGGGGCCGGTGGGGTTGGCCACCGCCACGGGCTTCAGGTTCTCCATCACGTTGCGGTTCATGCCCCTGGGCGCCCGGATGCGGGGCGCGGGCCTGTCCTCCGCGGGGTTGTTCTCCGAGGTCTCCCGGGCCTGCTGTTCCCGCTCCGGCGCCTTCTCGATCTTGGCCTGATAGATGGCCCGCACGGTGTCCTCGCGGATCAGGAAGTTCAGCTCCTCGAACATATGGCCGGCCTCGATCTGGTACTCCGTCACGGGGTTGGCGCCGGAGTAGGCCCGGTAGCGGATGCCGTCCCGAAGCACGTCCATGGCGTCGATGTGGTCCATCCAGCGCCGGTCCACCGCCCGCAGCAGCAGCACGCGCTCCAGCTCCCGCATGTCGATGCCGGTGCCGGAGATGGTCTCCTCCCGCTTCTCGTAGAAGCTGTGGGCGTTCTCCTTCAGCGCCTCCGCCAGGGCTTCCTTGTCCTCGTTGTCCACCAGGTAGCGGTGGCTGTCCATGTAGCCGTGCTCCACACACAGGTTCTCGATGTACGGGGTGAACTGCGCCAGATCCCAGTCCCGGCTCTCCTCCCCGCCGCAGTGGCGGGCGATGGCCGCGTCGATCAGCTTGTCCGCCATGCCCACGATGTTGTCCCGGACGTTCTCGCCCATGAGCACCCGGCGCCGCTGGCCGTAGATGACCTCGCGCTGCCGGTTCATCACGTTGTCGTACTCCAGCACGTTCTTGCGGATCTCGAAGTTGCGGCCCTCCACCTTCTTCTGGGCGCCTTCGATCTGCCTGGTGAGCAGCCCCGCCTGCAGGGCGTCCTCCTCCTTCAGGCCCAGCCGTTCCACCATGCCGCCGATGCGCTCGGAACCGAAGAGCCGCATCAGGTCGTCCTCCAGGGAGATGAAGAACTG
This sequence comes from Christensenellales bacterium, assembly GCA_045226335.1. Classification (GTDB taxonomy): domain Bacteria; phylum Bacillota; class Clostridia; order Christensenellales; family Aristaeellaceae; genus RUG11272. Next base: position 12,406 of record JBGVCH010000075.1, read on the forward strand.
GGTGGAGCCCGGGTCGCCCTGGCGGCCGGCGCGGCCCCGGAGCTGATTGTCGATGCGCCGGGACTCGTGGCGCTCGGTGCCGATGATGTGCAGGCCGCCGGTGGCCAGCACCCGCTCGTGCTCCGCGTCCGTCACCGTCTTGTGCTGACGGTAGAGGTCGTTGTAGTGCTGACGGGCGTCCAGCACCTCCTGGGACACATCCTCGTTGTGGCCCACGGCGGCCTCGATGATCTCATCCTCATAGCCCTCCTGCCGCATGGCGCGGCGGGCCAGGTACTCCGGGTTGCCGCCCAGCAGGATGTCCGTGCCGCGGCCCGCCATGTTGGTGGCGATGGTCACCGCGCCGTAGTGGCCGGCCTGGGCCACGATCTCGGCCTCCCGAGCGTGGTTCTTGGCGTTCAGCACCTCATGCTCAACACCCCGGCGCTTCAGCATGCCGGACAGCATTTCGCTGGTCTCCACCGTGATGGTGCCCACCAGCAGCGGCTGGCCCGTGGCGTGGCGGGCGGCGATCTCCTCCACCACCGCGTTGAACTTGGCCCGCTTGGTCTTGTAGACCACGTCGTTCAGGTCCTTGCGGATGTTGGGCCGGTTGGTGGGGATCTCCACCACGTCCAGGTTGTAGATGGCCCGGAACTCGTCCTCCTCGGTCTTGGCCGTGCCGGTCATGCCGCAGAGGGTCTCGTACATGCGGAAATAATTCTGGAAGGTGATGGTGGCCAGGGTCTTGCTCTCCCGTTCCACCTGGACGTGCTCCTTGGCCTCGATGGCCTGGTGCAGGCCCTCGGAATAGCGCCGGCCGATCATGAGGCGGCCGGTGAACTCGTCCACGATGATGACCTGGCCTTCCTTGACCACATAGTCCACGTCCCGCTTCATCAAGGTGTGAGCCCGGAGGGCGCAGTTCACGTGATGGTTCAGCTCGGCGTTCTCGGCGTCGTTGATGTTGTCGATTTTGAAGGCCCGCTCCACCGCCTGGGCGCCCTCGTCGGTGAGGGCCACGGACTTCTTCTTCTCGTCCACGGTGTAGTGCTGCTCGTTGCGGAGGCCGCAGACCACGGCGTCCACCCGCTCGTAGAGGTCGGTGGATTTCTCGCCCTGGCCGGAGATGATCAGCGGGGTCCGGGCTTCGTCCACCAGGATGGAGTCCACCTCGTCCACGATGGCGTAGTGATGGCCGCGCTGCACCAGGTTCTCCCGGCGGATGACCATGTTGTCCCGCAGGTAGTCGAAGCCCAGCTCGTTGTTGGTGCCGTAGGTGATGTCGCAGGCATAGGCCCTCCGGCGCTCGTCCGCGTCCAGGTCGTGGACGATCAGGCCCACGCTGAGGCCCATGAAGCGGTGGACCTTGCCCATCCACTCCGAGTCGCGGCGGGCCAGGTAGTCGTTGACGGTCACCACGTGCACGCCTTTGCCGCTGAGGGCGTTGAGGTAGGAGGGCAGGGTGGCCACCAGGGTCTTGCCTTCACCGGTCTTCATCTCGGCGATGCGCCCCTGGTGGAGCACGATGCCGCCGATGACCTGCACCCGGTACGGCCGCAGGCCCAGCACCCGGTCGTCGGCCTCCCGGATGGCCGCGAAAGCCTCCGGCAGGATGTCGTCCTCGGTCTCGCCGTTCTGCAGCCGGCGTTTGAATTCCTCCGTTTTGGCCCGCAGCTGCTCGTCCGTCAGCTTGCGGTATGGTTCCTCCAGCGCTTCAATGGCGCAGACGGTTTTCTCCAGTTTCTTCAGCTGCGCCTCGTTGGAGCCGCCCAGCATCTTTTTGATAAAATTCAGCATGTCTTCTCTCCTTCGCGTATTTCCGATAGCCATAGAAATACAGTTTGCAGTATACCATAAGAAGCGCATGTTTGCAAGCGCCGCGCCGACGGGGAAGATGGCCCCGCGCTTGACAAGAAAGGCGGAATGGGGCATAATGGAGAGGCTGAAGAGGCGGTGGGGCGACACCGTACGTTGAATTACCGTGAGGTACAGGACGATGGTACGCAGACATAAAAGATCGGCCGCGGAGCGGCGCAAGATGCTCATTCTCGATCTGCTGATCGGTGTCGTGGCGGTCGCGCTGGTTTTTCTGTTCCTGTCAGACCGCTCCAAGGGCAAGTCCACCGCCGCCGATCAGACGAACGTCACCGTTCAGCAGGAGAGGGTCCTCACGCCTTCCGCGGAGAGCTATGAAGCCCCCGAGGAGCCGTCCGCGGTCGTTCAGCCTCCTGTAGTCGAGAGCGTTGAGCCTTCCGTCGAAGCCCCGACTGAAGAACCGGTCGTCGAATCCGTCGAGGTCGCCGAAGAGCCCCTCGTAGCCGAGAGCGTTGAGCCCATCGTCGAAGCCCCGACTGAAGAACCGGTCGTCGAATCCATGGAGCCCCCTGTCGAGATTGCCAAAGAACTCCCCGCTACCGAGAGCATTGAGCCCACCGTCGAAGAACCGATCGAAGAGCCAATCGTCGAAACCGTCGAGGTTGCCGATGAACTCCCCGTAGTCGAGAGCGTTGAGCCCACCGTCGAAGAACCGGTCGAAGAGACCGTCGTCGAATCCGTCGAGGTTGCTGAAGAGCCCCTCGCAGCCGAGAGCGTTGAGCCCACTATCGAGGCTCCGGTCGAAGAGCCCATTGTTGAATCCGTCGAGCCCCCTGTTGAGGTTGCCGAAGAGCTCCCCGTATCCGAGAGCGTTGAGCCCTCCGTTGAAGCCCCAGTCGAAGAGCCTGTCATTGAATCAGTCGAGCCCTCCGCTGAGGTAACCGAAGAACTCCCCACAGTTGAGAGCGTTGAGCCTTCTGTTGAGGCCCCGATTGAAGAGCCCGTCATCGAATCCGTCGAGGTTGCCGAAGAACCCGCTGCAGTCGAGAGTGTTGAGCCCATCGTTGAGGCACCTGTCGAAGATCCAATCGTCGAAACCGTCGAGGTTGCTGAAGAACTCCCCGCTGTCGAGAGCGTAGAACCCACCGCCGAAGCCCCGATCGAAGAGCCCGTCGGCGAATCCATCGAGCCCTCTGTCGAGGCAGCTAAGGAACTCCCCGTTACCGAGATCGTAGAGCCTTCCGCTGAGGCCCCGGTCGAAGAGCCCGTCATTGAATCCGTTGAGCCCTCTGTCGAGGCAGTCGAAGAACTGCCCCCGGTTGAGAGCGTTGAGCCTTCTATCGAAGCCCTGATTGAAGGGCCGGCTGTTGAATCCGTCGAGCACTCTGTCGAAGTGGCTGAAGAACCCGTTGCAACCGAGAGCATTGAGCCTTCCGTTGAGGCACAGGTTGAAGAGACCGTCATAGAGACCGTTGAGGCCAGCGAAGAAGCACCGGTCGAAGTGCCCATCGATGAAACCGTCGAAGCCAGCGAGGAAGCGTCGATCGAAGAACCTGTCGCGGAAACCGTTGAGGCCAGCGAGGAAGCGCCGATCGAAGAACCTGTCGTAGAAACCGTTGAGGCCAGCGAGGAAGCGCCGATCGAAGAACCTGTCGCAGAAACCGTTGAGGCCAGCGAGGGAGCACCGGTCGAAGTGCCCATCGTGGAGACTGTCGAAGCCTCCGAAGAGGCACCTATCGAAGAGACCGTCGCTGAGACCGTTGAGGCCAGCAAAGAAGCACCGGTCGAAGAGCCCATCGATGAAACCGTCGAGGCCAGCGTAGAAGCCCCGGCCGAAGAACCCGTCGCAGAGACTGTTGAGGCCAGCGTAGAAGCACCGGTCGAAGAGCCCGACACAGAGACCATTGAGGCCAGTGAGGAAGCACCGGTCGAAGTGCCTGTCGAAGAGACCGTCGAGGCGGGCGTTGTGTTCGCCGCGGCGACACCGGAGCCTTCCGCGGCGCCGGAGCCCACCCCCACGCCTGAGCCCACCGAGATCGTTGTGACGGTGGCCGCCGTGGCCATCACCCCGCCGCCGGGCCCGATCCGCATCGCCGTGTTGGGCGATGAACTCAGCGCGTTTGGCTCAGAGGGTGCCATCTACCCCAATGAGACCATCGAGAACGCATCGGACATGTGGTGGAGCAAACTGCGCGCCAAGCTGCAGCGGCCGCTGGCCGGCTACGCCCTCAACATCCGGGCGGACATGGCCTACGCCCTGCCCGACGACGACCCGTCGGCCCCCTGGCAGGACGCCGCCCTGAACGCGCTGGCTGTCGGGGCGAACGAGGCGCCGGACGTGGTGATCCTCTTCCTGGGCGCCCGGGATCCGGAGCTCGGGCCCAGCGGTTTCGCCCAGACGGCGCTGACGGATCTCACGCCCTCCAGCGCCCGGGGCACGGCCCTGACCGTCATCGCCATCCGGGAACGCTGGCCCAAAGCGAAGATCCTGCTGCTGATCCCGCCCCGGACCTTCACAGGCGACAAGCTGGCCGAGACCGCCTTTAACCAGGCCGCCGAGGCCATCAAAGAAACGGGCCGGAACGCCGGCGTGGACAAGATCATCGACCTGCGGATGGTGCTGGGCGACAAGGCGCAGCTCACCCCCGAAGACATGGACCGCATCGCCGAGTGCGTCGCCAACTACCTGAATAAATAACCGTCCCGACTTCCAACTTCCCCGCTTTTCGCCAGAAAAGCGGGCTTTTCACCACAGCAGCAGCCGGAGGAGACCGCCATGACCGATACCATCGCCGCCATTGCCACCGCGCCCGGAGAGGGCGGTATCAGCATCATCCGCATCAGCGGCGATGACGCGGTCCGGGTGCTGGCGGCGGTCTTCCGCCCCGCCGGGAAGTCCGGGGAGATGGAGAGCCATCGCCTGACCTACGGCCACGCCGTCGACGGCGATGAAGTGCTGGACGAGTGCATGGCGGTGATCATGCGGGCGCCCCGGAGCTACACCCGGGAGGACGTGGCGGAACTGCAGCTGCACGGCGGCGGCGCCACGGCCCAGCGGGTGCTGGCGGCCTGCCTGGCGGCAGGAGCCCGGCTGGCGGAGCCGGGAGAGTTCACCCGGCGGGCCTTCCTCAACGGCCGCATCGACCTGAGCCGGGCCGAGGCCGTCATGGCGCTGATCCGCAGCCGCGGCGAGCAGGCCCGGCGGGCGGCGCTGCGGCAGCTCACCGGCGGCGCGGCGGCCTTCGTGCGGGAAGCCGCGGACCGGCTGTACGGCATCCAGGCCGGGCTGGCCGCCGCCATCGATTACCCGGAGGAGATCAGCGATGCGGAGGCGACGGAGGGGCTCACGCCGCAGATCCTGTCCCTGGCGGCCTTTCTGCGGCATGCCTGCGACGAGCAGGGGGCCCGGATCGCCCGGGAAGGCCTGCGGGCGGCCCTGTGCGGCCGGCCCAACGTGGGCAAGAGCAGCCTGCTGAACGCCCTGACCCGGGAGGACCTGGCCATCGTGACGCCCATCGCCGGCACCACCCGGGACACCGTCCGGGGAGAGATGACCCTGGGGGGCTGCACCGTCTGGCTGACGGACACCGCCGGCCTGCGGGAGACGGCGGACCCGGTGGAGCAGCTGGGGGTTGCCCGGGCGGTCAAAACCCTGGAGGAGGCGGACGTCATCCTGCTGGTGCTGGACGGCTCCCAGCCTCTGACGGAGGAGGACCGGGCGCTGATGGCGCGGCTGCCGAACAGCGCCGACGTCATCGCGCTGCTGAACAAGGCAGACCTGCCCCCGCGGCTGACCCCGGCGGAGGTGGCCGCCCTCCTGCCCGGGGCGCGGATCCTGCGGGTCAGCGCCCTGGACCCGGCCAGCCTGCAGCCCCTGCGGGAGGCCCTGGAGCAGAAGGCCCGGGCGGCGGACAGCCTGACCCTGATCCAGCCCCGGCACATCGACGCCGCCCGCCGGGCCGCCGCGCACCTGGACCAGGCCGCGAAGGCCATGACGGAAAGCACCGCGGACCTGGCCTCCGTGGATCTGCTGGCCGCCCAGCAGGCCCTGGGAGAGATCACCGGCGACGCGGTGGAGGAAAAGCTGCTGGACCGGGTGTTCGCGGATTTCTGCGTCGGGAAGTGATACTGTTCTTCAGAACACTGACTGCACGAGGGATTCCGCGCCTGCGGGCGCGGCCAGGGCTTTCCGTTCGCCCTGGACCTTCGGGTGCATGCCCTTGCTTGACTTGCAATCCTTAACTGGGTCCACGAATTGAATGGAGCCTTTTCCCGGACAGCAAAAGACCCCGCAAGATTATTCCGCGGGGTCAGTGCCGGAGGTATTTCTGGAAGTCTTCGCTGTGCCACACATGCGGCAGTTTCTCCGCCGATTCCACGGTTTCGGCGGACTCCGCCGGCTCCAAATGTACGGGCTTCAGCTCCCGGTCGACATGCCGCCAGCCCAACAGTCCGGCAGCGATGACAATGACCGCTGCCACCACAATGGCGATGCGGTTGCCCATTCCGCGGCGTTTCGACAGCTGGAAGCCCCCGGCCTTCAGGTGCCGCATCACCAGGGTGGCCGCGGTGCCCGTCAGCGCGCCGGATGCCGCGCCGGCCCCCACCAGGATCGCCACGTAGGCCAGAAACTGCATGGGCAGCTCGGCGATGAGCATGGCCATGCCCAGCTGGCCGATGTTGTGCAGGATGCCCCCCGCAATGGACACCACCACCGGCGGCATCTTCGGGACGCGGCTCAGCAGGCACATGCCCGCCAGGGAGAGCACGCCTCCCGCAAAGGCGTAGAACATGGCGTTCACACCGCTGAACATGAAGGCGGACAGGATCACCTTCGTGGCCATCAAGATCCAGGCGGTGGGCAGGTCCAGCATGTACACGGCGAAGATCAGCACGCCGTTGGACAGGCCCAGCTTGATGCCCGGCAGGCCCACGGAGGGCAGCGAGTGCTCGATAAACCCCAGGATCAGCATGACGCCCAGCAGGATGGCGGACAGGGTCAGGCGATAGGTTTCGTAGGCGCTTCGGCGTCCCGGCAAAGGCGTCACCTCCTGTTCGCTGCATTCATTCGTGGGACCATTATAGCACGAGAGCGGATAAGGCGCAATCAGTTTATGATGCACCCGTCCGGCGGAATAAGGAGGAGGAAAACGTGCCGCAGCCCGTTCTGTACACCTGGAACTTTTCCGCATCCCGGCTGGCCGCCCTGCGGAGCCTCTGCGGCGGGCTGGGCATCCGCCTGCGGCCCGTCTCTCCCGCGGAGTGCGGCCTGCCCCTGGGGAAGCTCCCCGATCCGCCGCGGCCGGCGGGGCCCAGCGCCATGCCCTTCCCGGAGGAGATGCTGCTGATGGCCTTCTTTCCCGACCGGCTGACGGACGCCCTGCTGGCCGGCCTCCGGGAGAAAGGCCTCGCCCCCATCCGCCGCAAAGCCGTCCTGACGCCCTTCAACGCCCTGTGGGACAGCAAACGGCTGTACCGGGAGCTGACGGAGGAGGCGGAGCGGATGGGCGCCGGACCGTCCGCGCACGGACAAAGACAGGAGGAAGACCGCGATGGCTGACCGACAGAACGGGGCCGGGGCCCGACTGACCGGCCGGATCGTCCGCAGGGAAAGGGAAATCGCCGCCGGCGCCGGGCTGCTGGGCGTGTCCTTCGCCGCGGCGGGGTTTGTGACGGGGCGGTTCGGATGGTTCGCGCCGGCGCTGCTGTGCTTTCTGCTGAGCGGCCTGCTGCTTGTCAACAGGAGGGCCCGCGCGAAGCTCGCGGCGCAGTATGCCGTCCTCTCCCCCCGGAGCAGCGTCCGGAACGTGGACTGCATGATCGTCGGGGAATACGCGGACGCGTCAGCCTGCGTGGAACCCGGCGCGTCCTGTGTCCGGTTTCAGGTCCCCGGCCGGGGCCTTCCGTCCGCCTTTGAGATCATCCGCCACGCCCACAGCATCCTGCGGGA
>JBGVCH010000076.1:0-58251 GCA_045226335.1 Christensenellales bacterium
GATAGCGTTGAGCTCCGCGCGTTCCGGACCGTCCGGGAGCGCCGCGGAGAGGGCTGGTTCTCGGCCCTGATGGACAGCATGCTGCGAGACCTGAAGCAGAAGGGATACCGGAAGGCGATCGTGGGCGTGGAGCCGGGCGAGACCCGCAACAGGGCGATCTACCGCCACTGGGGCTTCACCGAATTCCTCGGCACCGGCACGGAGACGTACCCGGATGGAACGGTTATCGATGTGCTGTACTATGGGAGACCGCTCTGAGCGGGCGGGCGCTCTCTTTCGCTTCGGTGCGGACAACGGTGCGCGTTTCGGATCCGCGATAAAAAACCAGGGAACGGAAAAACCCCGCGCTGGGCGGGGTCGCCTGATAAACCTCAGGAAACGAAAACACCGCACCCTCCAAGAATGCGGCGTTCCGTATCGTGCGGAGAAGCCGGGATTTGAACCAGTACTTCCAGTATGAATCTGTGCGTATTCGTTAAATCTCGCAAGGGTACAAAGTAAGGGTACAACCTAGGACAAGAATATGAAGGACGAATTTTGCTTACGCTTATCCCCAACTCAACTCTAATTGACAAAAATGCGGATTCCGCAAAAATGTAAATAAGGCATTGATAATCTGATCAAAATCAGCTACAATGATAATTGACAAAAATGCGGAATCCGCATTTTTGTAAAATAGAAACGAGGCGGAAGAGATGGAAATCAAAAGGGACATCTATCTGAAAAAGCTGATCTCCAAGAAACACAACGGCCTGGTCAAGGTCGTTACAGGCGTCCGCAGATGCGGGAAGTCCTATCTGCTTTTCAATCTGTTCAGGGACCACCTGGTAAAAGAGCATGTGGCGGATGATCATATCATTGAGATGGCTTTTGATTCCTATGAGAACAAAAAGTACCGCGATCCGGAAATTTTCTTTCCGTACCTGAAGGAGCGTATCTGTGATAAAGATATGTACTATGTCCTCCTGGACGAGGTACAGATGCTGGATGATTTTGAGTCGGTGCTGAACAGCCTGGCTCGCATGAAGAATGTGGATGTCTATGTGACAGGCAGCAATGCCAGGTTCCTGTCCAAGGATATCATCACTGAATTCAGAGGCCGCGGGGACGAAGTACATATGTATCCGCTGACATTCGTGGAATATATGAGCACCTATAAAGGAGACGTCCAGAGCGGCTGGCGCGATTATGTGCTCTATGGCGGATTGCCTCTGATTTTCTCCTTTGAGACGCCGGACCAGAAAAGTGATTTCCTGAAAAGGTTGTTTGATGAAACATACATCTCTGATATCATCGGTCGAAACGATATCCGGAACAAGGCTGAACTGGAAGAACTGTTGAATATCCTCTCCTCCGCCATCGGATCCCTGACAAATGCTACCAAACTGTCAAACACGTTCAAGAGCGTGAAGAACAAGACCATTACGAAACCAACAATCATAAAGTATATTGATTATCTTTGTGATTCTTTCCTGATTGACAAAGCGATCCGGTACGATATTAAAGGGAAGAAATATATCGATACACCCTCCAAGTATTACTTTACCGATCTTGGGCTTCGTAATGCCAGACTGAACTTCAGGCAGATTGAAGAAACCCATGCGATAGAGAACATCATCTTCAATGAACTGAAAGTCAGAGGATTCAATGTTGATATCGGTGTTGTTGTTGTCAATGAAACGGACAAGAACGGCAAGAAGATCAGGAAACAGCTTGAGATCGATTTTGTCTGTAACAAGGGTTCAAAACGGTATTATATCCAGTCTGCGTTTGCAGTATCCGATATCGGGAAAATGCAGCAGGAACAGCGATCACTGATTAATACAGGTGACGGATTCAAGAAAATAATCATCACGAAAGACTTCCTGGCTCCATTGTATAATGAAGAAGGTGTGCTGGTGATGAATGTGTTTGACTTTTTGCTGAATCAAGATAGTTTGGATAACTTTTGATATATATGGCCATCAGATTTGATACAGTGAGGATAAAAATGATTATCATTCGTCATTTTACCGAACATGATGCAGCATTCATTCAGCAAAAGCAGTATACAGAAACCTCAGTAACAGACATCCGTGAAATGATTGCAGAATGGAAAACGAATACATATCAAGGCAAGTATTTTGAAATGTTTGCCATCGCAGCAGATGACACTATTGTTGGCAGTGCGTCACTGTATGAACATTCGAAAAGTGTTGTTTCAATTGGTGTGGAAGTATATCCTGACCATAGAAGAAAGGGATATGCCGCTGAGGGGATGCGTTTGATTATGAATCATGCCAGGAATTTGGGTTATCGGATCATTCAGAATCAGGTGCGTACAGATAATCAGGCAAGTATTGCCTTGCATAATTGCCTGGGATTTGAGACGGATGGGTATGCATTCAAAAACGCGAAAGGCAAAGATGTTTTCCTCTACTTATTCTGTTTATGATCCATTTCGGTTTGTTGGGCATCTATCAACAAGGAATATCGGGATATTAGACTTCAATATCAGTATTTTGTCGTGACAGAGCACCGCAGGAGAACAGTTAAGGGTACACATGAACGAGAAAAACACCGCACCCCTTAGGAATGCGGCGTTTCGGTTGTGCGGAGAAGCCGGGATTTGAACCCGGGCTCGGTTTAACCCGACTACTCCCTTAGCAGGGGAGCCCCTTCGGCCACTTGGGTACTTCTCCATACCAAGCTGGCGGAGAGAGAGGGATTCGAACCCCCGGTGCCTTTCGGCATCACTGGTTTTCAAGACCAGCGCCTTCAACCGCTCGGCCATCTCTCCATAACCAGCACCGTTATTATACACGTTTTTCCGCTTTCGTCAAGGGCGATTTTGCCGCCTCGCGCGGCACCGGGGCCGGGGCGAACGAAATTTCCCCGGGAACAATCCGGGTTCTCCCGCGTTATATGGGAGGAAGACCGAAAAAAGGAGGCATTTCCGATGAAACGAATCATGCTGCTTGTCCTGCTGGTGTGCTGTGTTGCCGCGCTGCCGGCGCTTTCCTTCGCGGACCCGGGCACCGTCACCGTGACCGGCACCGCCACGGTGACGGTGGAGGCCGACGCCGCGGTGGTGGTCATCGGCGTGGAGACCATGGACAAGGATGTGTCGGCGGCGGCCTCGGCCAACGCGGTGAAACTGGACGCGGTGATCGAAGCGCTGAAGGCCCTCGGCATCGACGAGAAGGACATCCACACGGATCACTACTACGTCAGCACCCTCTACGATTACAGCTCCGCGGACCCGGACGGGGTGCCGGTGCGGGGCTATCAGGTGACCAACAGCCTGTCCGTCAAGGTTCGCGACATCAACCGGACCGGCGAGGTGATCGACACGGCGCTGAAGGCCGGGGCCAACGCCTGCAACGGCATCAGCTTCACCTCCAGCGCGGCGGGGGAAGCCTGTGACCAGGCGCTGGCGGCGGCCGTGGCGGAGGCCCGGCGCAAGGCGGCTCTGGTGGCGGAGGCCTGCGGCGGAAAGCTGGGCCGGATCGTGGAGCTGAAGGAGGGCTACGGCTCTTACAGCGGCGTCGCCATGGCGTCGCGCATGGCCAAGGGCGACGCTGTGGAAGAGGCCCAGGACGCCGGCACCGCCATCATGGCGGACGGCCTGCAGTTCTCGGCCACGGTCACCCTGACGGTGGAGATCGAGTGAGCGGCTCCGCGCTTTTGCTTCGGCGGCGGAAGCGCACGGCAGACCTGAGGAACGCCGAAGCGGAAAAGACGGCTTGTCATAAGGAGGAAAAACCGTGAACGGCAAGGACAAGTGCAGGATCCTGAAGGAGATCCGCAGACAGATCGCGGAGGCGAATGATATCGATCTGGTCATCCGGGAGTGCACCCACAAGGGCGACTGCAAGGGGACCTGCCCCCGCTGCGAAGCCGAGGTGCGCTACCTGGAGGAACAGCTGGAAAAGCGCCGCCAGGGCCGGAAACGCGTGGCGCTGGCCGGCATCTCTGCCGGCGCCGTCATGGCCCTGTCCGGCTGCGGGGTGCTGAGCAGCTATATACAGACCGTGGTACCGGTTCCCACAGCCGTGGTAGAGTCGCCGGTGGAGGAAGGAGAAATCCCGGCGGATGACTGGCTGATGGGAGACATCCCGGCAGACGACGGGGACGTGACCGAAGGCGAGATCGAACCGGGAGAGGTTGACGAGGTGGTCGGAGAAATCGCCCCGGCCGAAGAATGGTGAGCGGGTGGCGAGGATGGAGACAGCGGTTTTTCCCCTGATGGGCTTCTCCCGGCTCCGGATCGGGATGGACGGCGTGGGGGTGACCACCCTGGCGGCCGCCCACGGCTGCCCGCTCCGGTGCAGGTACTGCCTCAATGCCCAGTGCTGGGACCCGCAGGCCAGCGTCCGCCGGGTCACGCCGGAGGAGCTCCGGGAGATGGCCCGGCTGGACGACCTGTACTTCCGGGCCACGGGGGGCGGGGTCACCTTCGGCGGCGGGGAGCCGCTGGTCTACGCGGAGTTCATCCGGGCCTTCCGGGGGCTGTGCGGGGACGGCTGGAACCTGACGGCGGAGACCTGCCTGAACGTCCCGGCGGAAAAGGTCAGGATCGCCGCCGGCTGCGTGAACGACTTCCTGGTGGACATCAAGGACATGAACCCGGTCATCTACCTGCGGTACACCGGCCTGGAATACAGCCGGGTCCTGGCGAACCTCCGGGAACTGCTGGACAGCGCCGGCCCGGAGCACGTCACCGTCCGCGTCCCGCTGATCCCGGACTTCAACACGCCGGAGGACACGGAACGCAGCGCGGAACAGCTCCGCGCCATGGGGGTGGAGAAGCTCGACCGCTTCACCTACCGGAAGAGACAGACGGACCGGGACATGCCGTAAAGACCGGCATCGAAAAGCAAGCGCCCGAAACGACGCTTGCTTTTCCTTCGGCTTGTTTTCAGGCGAAGGTCACCTTGCCGCCCAGGTCCTCCACCACGGCGCGGACGGTTTCCAGGGCCTCCGGCGCCGGGGACTGATCCGCGTGGGCCACGTAGAGGCTGACGGGCTCCACCCGTTCCCCCAGGCAGTCGTGCAGGGCGTCGGCGTTCATGCCGTAGTAGTCCGGCAGGTCCAGCAGCAGCTTCAGGGCCCGGTGGATCTGTTCCTTGCTCTCCAGGCCGGCGGCGTCCAGGTAAATGGTCTGCATGATGTGTTCCTCCTGTATCGGTTGCGCGAAACCGTATCGTTGCCCGCCCGCACGGTTGCCGCCGCGCCGGCGGTCCCTCATTTGCCGTCGTAGCCCAGGTTCCGCAGGTCACTGACGCTGTTGCGCCAGTCCGGCCGGACCTTGACCCACAGCTTGAGGTTGACGTGGGTGTCCAGCAGCCGCTCGATGTCCTCCCGGGCTTCGCTGCCGATGGTCCGCAGCATGCTGCCGTTCTTCCCGATGATGATGCCCTTGTGGGCTTCGCGCTCGCAGTAGACGGTGGCGTGGATCTCGGTGAGGTCCTCCCGCTCCTGCCGGATGGACATCATTTCCACGCCGATGCCGTGGGGCACCTCGTCCCGCAGGTGGGACAGGGCCTTCTCCCGGATCAGCTCCGCGCAGAGGTTGCGCTCGGGCTGGTCGGTGACCATGTCGTCCGGGAAATAGTGCGGGCCTTCCGGGAGATGCTTCACCAGTTCCGCCGTGAGCTCCGGCAGGCCGTCGCCGGTCTTGGCGCTGATGGGCACCACTGCGTCAAACCCCAGCTCGCCGAAGCGGGCGATCAAGGCCAGCAGGTCCGCCCGCGGCAGCAGGTCGATCTTGTTCAGCGCCAGCACCCGGGGGCAGCGCTTCCCGGCCATCTCCCGGGCGATCTCCATGTCCCGCTCCGTGACGTTGGTCACATCCGCCAGCATCAGCAGGGTGTCCATGCCGTCCATGGCGTCCCGGACGGACTTCATCATGTACTCGCCCAGCTGGGTCCGGGGCTGGTGGATCCCCGGGGTGTCCAGAAAGACGATCTGGTACGCCGGGTCCGTCAGGATGCCCATGATCCGGCTGCGGGTGGTCTGAGGCCGGCTGGACACGATGGCGATCTTCTCTTTGATCAGGGCGTTCATCAGGGTGGACTTGCCCACGTTGGGCCGTCCCACAATGGTCACAAAGCCGGACCGGAATGTCGTCTTTTCGCTCATGGCTGATTCCTCGATCACGCAAGGTCCTTCGGCCCGAAGCCGTGGGGGAGGAGCTGGGACAGGGGCGCTTCGTCCACGTGGCCGTCCCAGGTGACCAGCACCCGGAGATCCGGGGCAAACTCGTTCAGCACCTGCCGGCAGGCGCCGCAGGGCCAGGGCGCGCTGCCGCCGGCGGCGATGGCGATGGCGGTGAATTCCCGCTCGCCCTCGCTGACCGCCTTGAAGACCGCGGTCCGCTCGGCGCAGTTGGTGAGCCCGAAGGACGCGTTCTCCACGTTGCAGCCCTGGAACACCCGGCCGTCCGCGCACAGCAGGGCCGCGCCGACGGCGTAGTGGGAGTAGGGGGAGTAGCTGCGGCTCCGGGCCTCCACGGCCAGGGCCAGCAGGGCTTCGTCGGTGATGCCGTTTTCCGCGTCCCGGCTCATGCCGACGGACGACAGGATCTTTTCCTCCATGGCCCGCATCCTCCTTTGATCGTCGGGGTCGATGTGGTCGTATCCGAAGAGATGGCACAGCCCGTGTACCAGCAGATAGGCTGCTTCACGAGCCGGGGAGTGGCCGTATTCCCGGGCCTGCTGCAGGATGTGCGGCACCGAGATCACCAGATCTCCCAGCACACAGGCGTCGGCCTCGTCGTCGTAGGCCTGGCTCAGCAGCCCCGGGACCCGGCCGGCGGTCTTGCCCTCCGGGTACTCGATGAGGGGGAAGGACAGCACGTCCGTGGCCCGGTCCACCTGCCGGTGGGCGGCGTTCAGGGCGTGGATGGCGTCGTCATCGCACAGGCGCACACAGACCGCACAGGGCCGGCGGATGCCCTCTGTCACGGCGGCGCAGTCCGCCGCCTGCTGCATCAGGGTGGTGAGCCCCGGATCCACCGGGGCGTCGATCTGCCAGATGAGTCTCATGGATTCTCCTTTGTGAAGGGCAGGTCCTCAGGCGGCGCGGGCCAGATGCCGACGCTGTTCTTCGCCTCGGGCTCCTTCTGAACACGGACCTCCGGCGCTGGGCTCTCCGGACTGCCGGCGGCGGCTTCTTCCGGTGCCTGCTGGGGTTCCGCCGCGACCAGGGGCTTGGGGGTGAACTCCGGCTTGGGGGCGGGCTCCCGGGCCGGCGCGGGCTCCTCCTGGCTCAGGAAAGTGCCGCGCTGGGGGATGTCCGTCTTGGGGTACTCGATGCGCTCGTGGAAGACGCCGTTGAGCACCTTGCAGAAGGCCTCGCAAATGCCCTCGATCTCCCGCATGGTGATGGGGCAGTCGCTGAGCTGGCCGTCCTCCAGCTTGCCCCGGACCAGGGTGTCGATGCGCTCGCGGATGGACTGGGGGGTGGGATTCTGGATGGACCGGACGGCGGCCTCGGCGGTGTCCGCCAGCATGACGATGCCCGCCTCCTTCGAGGAGGGGCGCGGGCCGGGATACCGGAAGTTCGCGATGTCGACGGGCTGGCTCCCGGCCTGCTGCAGGGCCTTGTTGTAGAAGAACATGACCGGGGTGTCGCCGTGGTGCTCCCCGATGATCTGCTGGATCTCCAGGGGCAGGCGATACTTGGCGGCCAGCTGGACGCCGTCCCGGGTGTGGGCTGTCACCAGCGCCGCGGAGACGTAGGGATCCACCGCGTCCAGGGGATTCACGTCCACCTGGTTCTCCTTGAAATACTCCGGCCTGGACAGCTTGCCCACGTCGTGGAAATAGGCGCCGGCCCGGGCCAGCAGGGGGTTCGCGTTGATGTTCTCCGCGGCGGCCTCGGCCAGGTTGGCCACGATGATGGAGTGATGGTAGGTGCCGGAGGCTTCCATCATCAGTTTCTTCAGCAGCGGATGGTTGGGGTTGGTGAGCTCCAGCAGCTTGTTGCCGGTGGGAAGGTTGAAGAGGGACTCAAAGATCGGCTGGAAGCCCACGGCGATGATGGAGGACAGCACACACCCCAGCAGGGCGTAGACGGAATAGGTCACCAGCCCGGTGATGGTGCCCGACAGCAGGGTGGTCAGCAGGGACATCATCAGCAGCACCAGGGCGCTCAGCAGGCCGCAGACAAAGCCGCAGGCCAGCACCAGCACGCGCTGGTAGCGGTGCCGCATGAAGAAGACGCAGAAGGTGCCGCTGACCAGGGTCATGAGGATGATGCACACCATCTCGGCCAGGGAGGTGGAGCTGTCGCCGGCGGCCAGACTGGCCAGCATCACGGCGATGCTGACGTTGGCGGCGATGGCGGTGCGCCAGCCCAGCAGCGAGGTGCACAGCAGGGCCGCCAGGATCACCGGCGAGAGATAGACGTGGATCAACTTCACCGCCGCCATGCACAGGCCGATGGACAGGACAATCAGGCAGTTCAGCACGATGGTCCTGCGGGGGTCGGTGAACAGGACGGGGGAGAGCATCTGGACCAGCACGGCCAGCAGGCAGTAGCCGAAGACGCCGAAGAGCGCGGCCCCGTAATAGATGGACGCGTCGATGGGGGAGTCCTTCAGCAGGCCCAGGCTGAGCACCATGTCGTACTGATTCTGCTGGACTTTGTCGCCCTCCCGGACCAGGACGGCGCCCTGGGCGTAGACCCGGGGCTCCACCTTGTCCCGGGCCGCCTGCCGGGCGGCCTCGGTGGCGTTGACGTCCTCCTTCCAGTATTGATTGAGGATGTCCTGCAGCACATGCGTGCTCTCGTCCGTCAGGATGTTCAGCAGGACGGTGTCTTTCCGCTGCTCTTTGGCCTTCTTGATGATCTCGCTGCAGACGCTGTCCGCGGTGGGGCTCTGGTTGTTTTCCATGCCGATGAGGTAATCCCCGGCGGTGCTGAGGATCAGGGCTTCCTCTTCGGTGAAATCCTCGTCGCGCATGTTCAGCAGCGCGGCCGCCTGGGTGCCGCTCAGGGTGAACCGCCTGACTTTTGCCACGGCCGCGTCCAGCTCGGCGTCGGTGATGTTGCTCTTGACCTCGCTCTGGGAGGACTGGACCCCGTGCAGTTCGTCCATGACGGCCGTCAGTTCCGCCATCACGTTCTCCACGTTCTCCTTGGCGATATGGTAATAGGGCGTGATGAAATCCGCTGCCCGGTTCTGCTCGATCTCCAGGGTGGTTTTGTCGATCACGTCCTTGGTGGCGTAGATGGTGTCATGGGCCTCCTGGTTTACCTCGATGTCGTACCGCACGGGCACGTTGGCCAGGCAGAGGATGAGGCAGGTGGCCATGCAGCCCACCAGCATGGCAAAGAAACAGCGGCCCCTCGGGGTCCGGAACCAGGCCTTTTTGCGGCCGGCGTGCTTCGCTGCGTTCTGGCTCATGGGTCGTCCCTCCTCCTGCCGGCGGCTTCGTAGGCGTCGTAGGCTTCCACGATCTGCTGCACCAGCTCATGCCGGACCACGTCCTGGCCGGTGAGGCGGACGATGCCGATGGCCGGGATGTCCTTGAGCACGTCCAAGGCCTCCCACATGCCGGAGCGCTTGCCGGCGGGCAGATCGGTCTGGGTCAGGTCCCCCGTCACCACGGCCCGGGAGCCGAAGCCGATGCGGGTCAGGAACATCTTCATCTGCTCGGAGGTGGTGTTCTGCGCCTCGTCCAGGATGATAAAGCTGTCGGACAGGGTGCGGCCCCGCATGTAGGCCAGGGGCGCCACCTCCACCGTGCCGCGTTCCAGCAGCTTCTGGTAGGAGTCCACGCCCATGAAGTCGTAGAGGGCGTCATAGAGGGGCCGGAGATAGGGATCCACCTTCTGGGTCAGGTCTCCCGGGAGGAAGCCCAGACGCTCGCCGGCCTCCACGGCGGGGCGGGTCAGGACGATCCGCTCCACTTCCTTGTTCTTCAGGGCCACCACCGCCAGGGCCATGGCGAGATAGGTCTTGCCGGTGCCGGCTGGGCCGGCGCAGAAGGTGAGGACGTGGTCCCGGATGGCCCGGACGTACTCCTGCTGGCCCAGGGTCTTGCAGCGGATCTGCTTTCCCCGGTGGGTGATGGCGATGACCTGCCGCAGGGCTTCGTCGATCATGTCGCTCTTGCCCTCCCGGGCCAGGGCGATGGCGTAGCGGATCTGGGTGCGGTCCACGGGGTCGCCCCGCTTCAGGGCGCGGGTGAGCTGCAGGATCACGGCCTCCGCCACCCGCAGGTCTTCCGGGCTGCCCTGGAGCCGGATCTCGTTGCCCCGGATGGCCATGGTCACGCCGCACTCCTGCTCCAGCAGCGCCGCGTGACGGTCGTTCATGCCGAACAGGGATACGGCCAGGTCCTCCCGGTCAATGGGGATGCTGAGTGTCCTGATTTCGGACAATGCTGAATTCCTCCTACTGTATAACGGTTTTCGCGAATAATCCCATGAAACATGATAGCATGAATCGGGAAAAAGTCAATCATCTGAAGGCGCAAAACAGCGGTGTGACAAGCATCACACCGCTGCGGAGACGGGACAGAGCAGGACGCTGGCCTGGGCGCTGATGCCCTCGCCGCGGCCCTCGAAACCGAGGCGCTCCGTGGTGGTGGCCTTCACGCTGACCCGGTCCTCAGGCAGCGACAGGGCCCGGGCCAGGTTCTCCCGCATTGTTTGAATGCAGGGGGCCAGCTTCGGGGCCTGGGCGACAATGGTGATGTCGGCGTTGCCCACCCGCAGGCCCCGGGAGGCCAGCAGGTCCGCCACGTGGGCCAGGAGCTTCATGGAGGAGATGCCCCGGTAGCGCGCGTCCGTGTCGGGAAAGTGTTTGCCGATATCCCCCAGCGCCGCGGCGCCCAGCATGGCGTCCATCAGGGCGTGGACCGCCACGTCCGCGTCGCTGTGGCCGTCGAGCCCCTTCTCCCAGGGGATCTCCGCGCCGCACAGGATCAGCTTCCGCCCCGACACCAGCCGGTGCACGTCGTATCCGCTGCCGACCCGCAGTTCCGGCAGCCGTTCTTCGGACAGATAAGTCATGGCCACGGCCAGGTCCTCCGGTGTCGTGATTTTCAGGTTCCGGCGGCTACCTTCCGTCAGCAGGACGGGCAGGCCGATGCGCTCCGCCAGGGCGGCGTCGTCCGTGCCGATGAAGCCGTCCGCCCGGGCCGCCAGGTGCGCCTTGACAATGAGCTCCCGGCGGAAAGCCTGCGGGGTCTGGACGCAGCGGAGACCGGCGCGGTCCGGGGTCCCGGTCACCAGGCGGTGCTCATCCACGGATTTCACGGTGTCCACGCAGGGGATCGAGGCCACCGCTGCCCCGGTCTCCAGTGCGCCTTGCATGACCGCCCGGATCGTGTCCGCGTCCACGAGACACCGGGCACCGTCGTGGATCAGCACATGGTCGCAGGCCTCCGGCAGCGCGCAGAGCCCGTTCCAGACGGAGGCCTGGCGCGTGCCGCCGCCGGCGGCGTACCGGATGCGGCCGCCGTCCAGGCCTGCCAGCGCGGCCTCAAATCGCGGCCGTTCCGCCTCCGGGCAGACCACCGTGACGGTGTCCGCGAAAGGCAGCATGGCCTCCGCGGACCGGCGGATCACCGGCTTTCCGCCCAGGGGGAGCAGCACTTTGTTGATCCCCGCGCCCATGCGGGTGCCGGAACCGCCGCCCAGAACGATGGCGCACCACATGCTCATTCCTCCGCGCCCGCGGTCTCCCCGCGCTCGGCGGCCACCGCGGCGTCCTCCCGGATCACCCGGTACATGGCGGCCGCGTCCCCTTTGCGGGCGGTCTCGTTCACGGCCAGGATCTCGTATTCCCCCAGCCTGCTGCCGAAGCGGATGGTCATGATGTCGCCCACCTTGACTTCCGCGCCGGGCTTGCAGACCTTGCCGTTCAGGGTGACCCGGCCGCCGGCGCAGGCCTCGTTGGCCACGGTGCGGCGCTTGATGATGCGGGAAACTTTCAGGTATTTGTCCAGTCGCATGGCTTCCTCCGATCAAAAACCCGCAGGCGGACCTGCGGGCGGGTTTGCTTTACTTGTTCACAGCGTCCTTCAGCGCCTTGCCGGCCTTGAAATACGGGGCCTTGCAGGCGGGCACCTCGATGACTTCCTTCGTCTGCAGGTTGCGGGCGGTGCGGGCGGGGCGGTCCTTCACGCCGAAGCTGCCGAAGCCCACGATCCGGATCTCGTCGCCGGCGGCCAGCGCGTCGGTCACGATGTCCACCAGGCCGTTGACGGCCTTTTCCGCGTCGGCCTTCTTCAGACCGGTTTCCGCCAGCTTGTTGATGAGTTCGGTTTTATTCATGTGATAACCTCCTTATGAATTCTGACCGGTGCGAAACCGCGCCGGTTTCATTCGGCCGCGGGAGCGCTTTGCTGCTGCCTTTTGACCTGATCCCAGTATACATCCATTTCCGCCAATGTCAAGCCCTTCAAGGTTTTTCCATCCCGCAGGATCAGGGCCTCCATGGCGGTGAAGCGGCGGATGAACTTCTCCGTGGCGGCGGTGAGGACCTCCTCCGGGTCGCAGCCCGCCAGCCGGACCACGTTGACGCAGGCGAAGAGCAGGTCTCCCAGCTCCCCGCCGGGATCCCGGCCGGCCTCCAGCTCGGCCCGGACCTCGCCGGCCTCCTCGGCCACCTTGGGCAGGGCTTCCGCGGCGCCGCTCCAGTCGAAGCCCACCTGGGCGGCTTTCTTCTGCACCTTGGCGGCCCGGGTCAGGGCAGGCAGCGCCCGGGACACGTCCGCCAGCACCTCGGCCTGGGTCTTCTGATGCCGCTCCGCCTGCTTGATCCGCTCCCAGTTCTCGGAGACCTGCTCCGCGGTGTCGCAGCGGTCCCCGCCGAAGATGTGGGTGTGGCGGCGGATCATCTTCCGGCAGATGGCGCTGGTGACGTCCGTGATGTCGAACTCGCCCGCCGTCCGGCCGATGTCCGCGTGAAAGACGATCTGAAGCAGCACGTCCCCCAGCTCGTCCGCCAGGTGATCCGTGTCGCCCTCGTCGATGGCGCCGCAGGCTTCATAGGCCTCCTCCAGCAGGTATTTCCGGAGGGAGGCATGGGTCTGGGCGCTGTCCCAGGGGCAGCCGCCGGGGGAGCGGAGGCGCGCCATGATCCGCACCAGGTCCTCGAAACCGTACCGGTCCCGGCCCGTGAATGCCTGCGGCGGCAGCGCGGCGCACACCGTGTGGTCGTAGGAGGGCTGGCGGTCCAGGTCGCACAGGGGGATCCGCACGGGCTTTCGCGCGGTCTTCGCCGTGGAGGGGCAGAACAGGACGGGCGCCTCGTCGCCGTAGAAGGCGCTGAGCCGCAGCTTGACGTCCCCCGCCAGGATCCGGTCGTCGATCTCCGTCACCAGCAGCGGCCGGTCGGGATCGGGGGCCACCCGTGCGATGTCGCCGGCGGGGACCGTCTGCAGGCCGTCGCCGGAGATCCCGGCCTCGGCCAGGGCCACATTCGCGGAGGAGATCCCCGGCAGCACCCGAAGCGACGCGCCCTCGGGGAGCGTCTCCCGCAGGCAGCGCACCGCCCCGTCGGCCGTAGCGTCCTGGACGGCAAAGGTCACGGGATGCTTCTCCGCCTCGCGCCAGAGGGCTTCCGCCATAGCCCGGTGCATATCGTCGAAGGAGTCGTAGCGGTCGTAGTACTCGTCAAAGTCCCGGAAGGAGACGCCGGCCTCCCGCAGCCAGTCCGCCACCCGGTGCCGGGCTGTGCGGAGGATCAGGTGCTTCGCCTCCCGCAGGGCTTTCTCTCCCTGCCGGGTGAGGTAGTCGGGGCTGCCGGGACCCAGGGTGACGACGGTGATCCGGCTCATTGGACAAACCTCCCGATGATCTTCTGCATCTTCGGCGGCAGGTTCTCGGTATTCACGGTGCGGGTGAACAGGGCGATGACGGCGTAGAGTGCCACGCCCACGCCCACGCAGAGAATGATGCCGGCGGCCAGCACGAAGCCGCTCAGGTGGCTGGGATCCCCGAAGAACAGCGTCCAGATATCCCAAACTGCCAGCCCCATAATGGCCGCGCAGCCCAGGGGCTTCAGCACGATGTCCATCACGTTGAAGCGGTAGCCCGTATACTTGCAGACATACCAGAGATTCGGCACCATGGACACGGTGTAGCACAGCAGGGAGGCCCAGGGAGCGCCGTGGATATCGATGCCGGGCCGCTGGACCAGCGTATAGTTCAGCGCGATCTTCATCCCGACGCCGACGAACAGCGTGATCATGGGGATGTGCTGCTTCCCGGCGCCCTGCAGGATGCCGCTGGTGGCCTGCACCATGGTGAAGAGCACAATGGTCATGGCGGAGACCTGCAGCAGTTCCGCCGCGATGTTGAGGTCCTGGACGCCGTAGCTCCGGTAGCACATATAGAGGATGGGCTTGGCCAGGACGCTCATTCCCAGCGAGCAGGGGAAGCCGACCACGGCGGCCATCTTCAGGCCGATGCCGGTTTCCTTGGCCACATACGCGCGGTCATTCCGCGCCAGACCCGCGGCGATGTCCGGCACCAGGTTGGTGCCCATGGCCATGGCGATGGCGGTGGGCACGTTGATCAGCGTGATCACCGGTCCTGTGTAAGCGCCGAACAGATCGCGGGCCCGCTCATAGCTCAGGCCGGCATTCTCCATCAGCGGCCGGATCATGTGGCTGTCGATGAAGCCCGCCAGCGGCACGATGCAGGCGGCCAGGGTGATGGGCACCGCCACGACCAGCAGCTGGGACACGATCTGCTTCGGTGTCAGCGGAACCGCGTCCTGGTCCTGCGGGAGCTCGTCCATGAGCTTGGCGGAACGCCGGTGCCGGGTGAGCATATAGATCAGGGAAACGCCCTCCGCCAGGGTGGAGCCCAGCAGGGCGCCGGCCACGCCCAGGGCGAGGCTGTGCCGGATGCCGATCAGCGCCAGCGGCAGGGCCACAAAAACCCGGCCGATCTGTTCGATCAGCTGGGAGATGGCCGTGGGCACCATGTTGCGCTGCCCCTGCAGGAAGCCGCGGTAGGCGCTCATCACGCAGACAAAGAACAGGCTGGGCGCGATGGCCATGAAGCCGAACCTGGTGTCGGGATCGCTGTGGAGCCCCACGGTGGCGGCCAGCACCATCATCAGCACGGAGGTGACCACGCCCAGCAGGGTCAGGATCCGAAGGGCCGTGCGGAAGATGCGCCTTGCGTTGGCGGGGTCCTGCCGGGTGATGTAGTGGGCCATCATCCTCGAGATGGCCACGGGGAGACCCGCGGAGGAGATGGCCAGCAGCAGGTTGTAGGTGGGGTAGACGCTGGAGTAGACCCCCATGCCGCTCTTGCCGATGAAAATGGTCAGCGGGATGCGGTAGAGGACGCCTACCACCTTGCAGATGATGCCGGCCACGCCCAGGATGGAGACGCCGCCGACGATGGACTTTTGTTTCTGGGTCAAGCGCGGACACCCCCTTTCGCTCGGATCATCAGACCTTCCGCCACGCGTCGCGGTGGAAGAACGCCAGGATCGGGAACAGCTCCAGACGGCCGGCCAGCATCAGGATGCTCATGACGGCTTTCGAAAAACTGCCGAAGTCGGAGAAGCCGGAGGCGCCGGCGCCGAAGCACGGGCCGATGTTGCTGACACAGGTCAGGGCGGCGGTGAAGTTGCTGATGAGGTCATACTTGCCGTCGAAGGAGATCAGCATCGCGCCGATGAGGACCATGGCCACATAGACGAAGCTGAAGACCGCCACCTGATGCAGCATCTTCTCGTCGATGCCGCGGCCCTCGAAGCGGACCCGCTGCACCCGGCGGGGATTGAAGGTGCGGCTGATCTCCCGCTTGCTCTGCTTGACCAGCAGGGCGATCCGCATGGTCTTGATGCCGCCGGCGGTGGAGCCTACGCAGGCGCCGCAGAACATGAGGCACAGGATGATGCCGTGGGCGGCCACCGGCCAGCCCCGGGCAATGCCCTGCAGCGCGCCGGTGTCCAGCGGGGCGGTGAAGTTGTCGATGGTAAAGCCGGTGGTGGACATGACGGTGGCGACGTTGAAGAAGGAATGCCGCAGGGCCGTGCCCGCGCGGCCGTCCCACACGGGGACCACGATGAGACCGGCGATGATCAGCGCCGAACCCACCAGCATGCACAGGAACCAGCGCAGTTCCTCGCTCTTGACGAAGTCTCGCCAGCGGCCGGAGATGATGGCGAAGTACAGGGCCATGTTGATGCTGAACAGGGCCATAAAGACCGTGATGACGACCTCGGCCGCCTGGTTGTGGAGGCCGCCGACGCTGGCGGCGTAGTTGCTGAAGCCGCCGGTGCCCGCGTTGCTGACGGCGTGGATCGCCGCGTCATAGGGCGTCAGACCGCAGATCATCAGGGCCACAAACTCCATGAAGGTCAGGGTGGCGTAGATGATGTAGAGGATCTTGGCGGAGTCCGTCATCTTGGGGGCGATCTTCGACAGGGAAGGACCGGGGCTCTCGGCCCGGACCAGATGCGCGGAGCGGCCCGTCAGCTTGGGCAGCAGGGCCAGGCTCAGCACCAGAACGCCCATGCCGCCGATCCAGTGGGTGAAGGCCCGCCAGAAGCCCAGGCCGTACTGCATGGCGCCTCGGGTGCCGTCCGCCTCAAACATGTACTGGCCGGCCTTCAGCACGGTGGCGCCGGTGGTGGTAAAGCCGGACACCGCCTCGAAGAAGGCGTCGAAGAAGTTGGGGATAAAGCCGCTGAACATGAAGGGCAGCGCGCCGAAGAAGGACATCAGCAGCCAGGAGAGGGTGACGATCATGAAGCCCTCCCGGGCCCGGAGGTTGGTGGACTGCGGCTCCACGAGGTAGCGCATGGGCAGCCCGCAGCCGGCGCAGATCAGCCCCGAGACCAGCAGGGCGGACCAGCTGGACTCCCCGTGGAAGATCGCCAGCAGCAGGGAGGGCACCATGCAGGCGGCCTCGATCAGCAGGATGGCGCCCAGCAGGCGGAGGATCAGCTTCTTGTTCATCTGCTGATCACCTCGTTGAGATCGCTGACGCTCTTTTCCGTGGTGATGATGACCACGCTGTCGCCGTCCTCAATGGTGTCGTTGCCGAAGGGGACGATGACCTTGCCCCGGCGGACGATGACTGCCACGATGGAGTTGCGGCGCATGGTCAGGTCCTTGAGGGGGACGCCGATGTAGGGCTCGCCGCCCCGAGCCAGGAATTCCAGGGCTTCCGCCTTGCCGTCCAGCAGCCGGTAGAGCTTCTCCACCCGGGTGCCGTGGCCGCCGATGCGGGCCCGGACGTACCGCAGGATGTTGGCGCTGGTGATCTGCCGGGGGGAGATGATGCTCTCCAGCCCCATGCGGCCGATGACATCCGCGTAATTGACGCGGTTGTTCTTCACCACCACTTTGGGCACGCCCTGGGTGGAGGCGTAGAGGCCCGTCAGCAGGTTTTCCTCGTCCCGGTCGGTGAGGGTGATGAAGGCGTCCATGCTCTGGAGGCCTTCCTGCTCCAGGAGTTCCTGGTTGGTGCCGTCGCCCTCCAGCACATTGACCTGGGGCAGCTCCTCGCTGAGCTTGCCGGCCTTCTCGGGGTCGATCTCGATCAGGGTGACCTTCATGCCCAGGGGGGCGATGATGCGGGCCAGGTAGTAGCTGATCCGGCCGCCGCCCAGGATCATGACGTTCTTCACGGTGTGGGTGTCCCGGCCCAGGTAGCGGAAGAAGTTGGTAATGTTCATCTGGTCCCCGGCCACGAAGACCCGGTCCCCGGCCTCGATGACATAGTCGCCGGTGGGGATGGCCACGGTGCCGCCCCGCTCATAGGCCGCGTACAGGACCCGGGGCAGGCCGGGCAGGCGGGAATTCAGCTGCTTTAGGCTGCAGCCGGTGACCACGTCATGGGGCTGGGCGCGGAACTCCACCATTTCCACCAGGCCTTTGGCGAAGGACTCGATGTTGCTGGCGAAGGGGAAGCGCAGCAGACGGCTGATTTCCAGCGCGGTGGCCCGCTCGGGGTTCACCGCCAGGTCGATGCCCAGCTCGTGCTGCAGCAGGGTCAGGCTTTCATTGTACTGCGGGTCCCGGATCCGGGCGATGGCATACTTGGCCCCAAGGCGCTTGCCCACCAGGCAGCAGAGCATGTTCACTTCGTCTCCGGCGGTGGCGGCGATCAGGATGTCCGCGCGGTCCACGCCGGCTTCCATCAGGGTCTGGGCGTTGGCGCCGTTGCCGGGGACGCAGAGCACGTCCAGGGTGTCCTCGCAACGCTGGAGCACCGCTTCGTCGTTGTCGATCACGACCACGTCATGGGATTCGCTGGTGAGGTGCTCGGCCAGGGTCGCGCCGACTTTGCCCGCGCCTACAACGAGAATACGCATAATTTCCCTCACAATCATCATCATCGGCCTGCACAAAAACAGGGACGGCACAGCCATCCCTGCCATTGTACCACAAGAGCGCGATTTTTCAAGACTTTCAGTTGTATTCCCCGGTATAGGGCCGGATGCCCACGTCCTGCTGGGGCGTGGTGAAGCTGCCGGCCAGACTGCGGTTCCGGGTGACGTTCAGCACCATGCCGATACAGGCCATGTTGGTGACCAGGTTGGAGCCGCCGTAGGACAGGAAGGGCAGGGGGATGCCCGTGATGGGCAGCAGGCCGGTGGTCATGCCGATGTTCTCGATGACGTGGAAGAGGAACATGCCCGCGATGCCGATGATGATCAGCATGCCGAAGGTGTCCCGGGTGTACCGGGCCAGGTACAGCATGCGCCAGATCATCAGGCCGTAGGCGCCCAGCACGGCCGTGCAGCCCACGAATCCCCAGGCCTCGCCGATGGTGGCGAAGATGAAGTCCGTCCAGTCCGCGGGGACGTAGTTCAGCTGGTACCAGGCGCCGTCCACGAAGGCGCCCTTGCCGGTGAAGCCGCCGGAGCCGATGGCGATCTTGCTGTTGGTCTGCTGATAGGCGCTCTCGGAGTGCTCCGAGGGGTTGAAGAAGGAGACGATGCGCAGCACGCGGTAGTTGGTGGAGCCGGTGATGACCACGTAGGCGTAGATCGTCAGTAGCAGGAACAGCAGCAGCGCACCCATGATCAGGAAGACTTTGAAGTCCGTCCTGGCGAACCAGAGCATGAAGGCGAACAGGAAGGCGATGACGAAGAAGGAGCCCGTCTCGCCGGACAGGATGATGACGACGCCGGGGATGCCCACGATCATCATGATCCGGATGACGCTGCGCCGGTTGCTCATGGGCTTGTCGCCGGAGGACAGCTCCTTGGCCAGCATCAGGATGATGGCCAGTTTGGCGAACTCCGTGGGCTGAATGGTGAAGCCCCACAGCACGTCCAGCCACTGTTTCACGCCCTGGGCGCGGTTGAAGACCCACACCAGGGTGATCAGGCCCGTGGCGCCCCAGAAGATCAGCCGGGCCTGCTGCTTGAACCAGTGCAGGGGGATGGAGATCATGAAGGACAGCACCAGGGGGGACACCATGACGAACAGCGCCTGCCGCCATGCGGAGGAGGACTCCGCGATGTGGCTCAGCAGAGAGGCGTTGGGCGTGGAGGAGGTGGAGTAGGTGGCCACCGCCACCGCGTAGATCCCGAAGAGGCTCAGCGCGTAGACGATGACGATCAGCGGAACGTCCAGATGCGCCCGTGCCCGCCGGTTTTCAGCGATCAATCGTTTTGACCTCCTTTATGCGGCGGAAGCGCAGGCGGCTGAGAAACGAGAGCTTCTCGGAGCCGTACTCCGGGAAGGGGACGTTCTCGCCCTTCATGCGCCGCGCGATGCGGATCAGGGCGCTGCGGACCTCGCAGTCCACGTCCATGATCCGGATGCGGTTGATCAGCGCCCGGTACACGCTGCGGTCGTCGGGGATCTCCCCCAGCAGGGGATAGCTGAGGCGGATGGCCGCGGCCTTGGCGGGGAGCATCTCCTTAGCCCGCACCAGTTCCGGGATCAGCCGGTTCACCACCAGCTGCGGCTTGGGGAGCGACTTGCCCGTGAGAAAGGCGCAGAGCCGCCGGGCGTCCTCGATGGACACGTCGTCGGGGGTCAGCACCACCACGGTGTGGTCCGGGTGACACTGGGTCAGGATGCGGAGGTTGCGCTCGAGCCCCGCCGGGCAGTCGATGATGACGTGGTCGAAGCTTTCGCGGAGGTCCGAGACGATGCCGTCAAACACCTTGGGCTCCAGGTCCTTGGCCCGGGCGAACTGGGAGGCGGCCAGCAGCCGGAGGTTGTCCTCCTCCGGGACACGGATCAGGGCCTGCCGGATGGAGCAGCCTTTCCGGGCCACATCCATCAGGTCGTAGACCACATTGTTCTCCACCCCCAGGATGGTGTCCTGGCATTTCAGGCCGATGTCCGCGTCCACGATGCAGACTTTGCTGCCCATTCGGCCCAGGGCGGTGGCCGTGCCGGCGCTGACGGTGGACTTGCCCACGCCGCCCTTGCCGGATGCGACCAGCCATACACTGCCCATTGTCTGTCTCCTCCTGTCTGTGGTTCCGGGGTGAATGATCACGGGGCCAGGGTGTTGCCGAAGGGCAGATCGTAGTCCACCGTTCGCAGGGTCTCCATGTCCAGGTAATCATCGATGAAGTCTTTGGCGGCCATGGAGGCGTGCACGCCGCCGAAGCCGTGAGGGATAAACACCACCATGGCGATCTCCGGGTTATCCTTGGGGGTGAAGCACACGAACCAGGCGTTGTTCTCCAGGTCGATGCTGGTGACCTGGGCGGTTCCCGTCT
This sequence comes from Christensenellales bacterium, assembly GCA_045226335.1. Lineage (GTDB taxonomy): Bacteria > Bacillota > Clostridia > Christensenellales > Aristaeellaceae > RUG11272. The sequence goes on from JBGVCH010000076.1 coordinate 20,666, forward strand.
TCGCGGCCAGCTGGCCGTAGTACTTCCAGCCCTTCTTGATGTACTTGTTACCGGTACCGCCATCGTCCACCACGCCCTCCATCCCGGTGCGCAGCAGGCTCAGGTATTCGTGGCCGTTCTCCAGATGGTTGACCAGCTGGGGTTCCCGCTGGCTGAGGATCTCGCCGCTGGGGGAGATGATGGAGTCCACCAGGGAGACGTTGTACACGTAGCCGTCGTTGGCCACGGCGCATACGTAGCGGGCCACGGCGATGGGGGTCAGAGTGGTGACGGACTGCCCGATAGCGGTCAGAATGGTCTGGCCGCCGCCCCATTTGACGGTGTTCATGTAGTTGTAGGTGTCGCCGATGATGGACTGGGTGTACACCATGGACTTGGTCATGGACAGCTCTTCCATCAGGATGGTGCGCATGTTGTCCAGCCACTCGGACTCGTTGTAGTTGACGGCCATGTCCATGAGGCGCTTGGCGCAGACGGACAGGCGCTCGTCGTCGTACTCCAGGCCCCGGGAGATGCCGCACTCCCGCAGGTGCTTCTTGATGGCGTTGAAGACGATGATGGGCAGGGAGGTGTCCTGGCTGGCCTCGCTCATGTCCTTGGAGGGATCGTAGAGGGTGTTCTGGCAGCCCACCACGGAGCGCACCTCGCCGGGAAGATCGATGCCCGTGCGGTAGGTCAGGCCGAAGAGGGTGGCGTAGCGGTAAAGCCGCTCCTCGCCCAGCCGGCTGCCCAGCTCGTAGAAGAAGTAGTTGCAGGAGTTGGACAGGCCCTCGATGATGGTCTGATTCTGATGCTTCCAGCGGTTGTTGGCGCTGATCCAGCACTTGGGGGCCGTGCTCTGGTCCTGGTTGTACTTCATGTAATAGCCCATGTCCGAGATGTACTCTTCGGGGCCCAGTTCACCCTCGTTCAGGGCGCCGTAGCCGGTGACCATCTTGAAGATGGAGCCGGGGGTCCCCCGGGCATGGATGCCGTAGTTCAGCAGCAGGTTCCGCTCGTCGGACAGGATGGCCACGGCGCTCTGTCCGCCGGCCACCAGGGCGTTCAGGTCATAGGTGGGGTAGTTGGCCATGGCCAGCACCCGGTCCTGCATGTCCAGGACGATCATGCAGCCGTGGGTGGCCAGCTCCATCCCGTAGCGGTCCCAGTTGCGGGTGGCGATGTCGGCCTTGTTCTCCTCCAGCCAGGCGTCCGAGACCATCTTCTTCTCTTCCATGTCCCGGATGAAGGACACATTGTTGGCGATGGCCTGCTCCGCGTACTGCTGCAGGTTGGAGCGCAGGGTGAGCTTGACCGTGTTGCCGTCGGAGGGCTCCGCGCTGTCCAGCTCCCGCACGATGGTGGACATCTGGTCGCGCTCCACGACGCGGTAGCCCTGGCGGGCGGAGGAGTTCTGGGTCAGCCAGTCCTCCATGGAGGACTCGATGCCGTCCCGGCCGATGGTATCGTTGTAGGAGTAGCCCTTGGCCCGGAGCGTGGTCCACATGGACTGGGAGGGTATGGCGCCGATGTAGCCGATGACCTGGGCGGCCAGGGTGGACTTGGGGTAGACCCGCTTGGTGCCCACCTCGATCTCCATGCCGCTGAGCATCATGGACTTGGTCTCCACCTCGATGACCGTCTCATAGCTGACGTCCTTGGCGATGACGATGGGCTGCGAGTTGAAGATGTTCATCTGCATTTCGCAGTAGATGGCCATGACCTTGCAGACGGTCTCCTCGCTCAGGGTGATGCCCTGCTTCTCCTGGACGGCGTCGAACTGGAAGCGGTCGTACAGCCGCTTGAAGCACGACTCCGCCGTGGGATAGCGGGAGGCGGAGAGATAGTTGTTGCTGCGCCACTGGGACTCCCGGGTGGCCAGGATCGTGTCCGACACCCCGGAGCCGAAGTTGAACTCCCATTCGCCGGTTTCCTCGCTGCGCTGGATGTTCAGCTTCAGCGCCATGGTGCCGCCGTTGCTCTCGATGATGTCGATGGCCTGCAGGATGGATTCGGTGAATTTCAGGTAGGAGGAGGCGCTGGTCTGGGAGCCGTCCTTGTAGAAGGTCACGTTGTAGATCAGCTGGTCCTCCGCCAGGATCACGGAGTCCGCGTCGATGATGTTGCCGCGCTTGCCCCGCAGCTTGATGGTCAGCTTTTTGCCGCTTTCGGCGTCCTCGGCGTAGATCTCCGAGTCCTCCAGCTGAAGACGGACCAGACCCGAGGCCAGGTAGGCAAAGCCAAGGAGTATCACGCAGGCCATGATCAGATAGCGGATCCGGAGTTTTTTGTCCTGATCGTTCAAGCGCGGTTTCCTCCTTTCTCAAATCAGCGTCGGTTTTGTTTGCTGCTCTGGTAGGGCTTGGGCTGCAGCTGCGTGCTGGGATCCGGGGCCACGCGGACGCCGAAGAAGCGGCGCAGCGGGAACATGATCGCCGCGGCCAGCAGCGCGGTGGCCAGGATGTCGATGGCGGCGTTGATGACGAAGGTCATGGTGAATACGTCTTCCCGCAGGTAGACGTAGCCGATGTTGACGACCTCGTACACCAGGGTGTCCACGGCGGCGCACAGGGGCGTGCGGAGCCAGAAGGCCATGTTGCGCCCCGGCTTGCCCAGGCCGCGCTCGTATTCCAGGCGCTGCATGCTCTTGTCCGCGAAGATCAGCGAGCCCAGAATGGCGATGGCTGGGTACAGCAGCAGGTTCAGCAGGGGAACCTTGGGCTGCATGACTTCCAGCAGGATGCCGAAGATCATGCCGGCCCAGAGGGTCTTGGTCCGCTCGAAGCAGACGGTGATGACCCCCAGCACGGCGAAGATCAGTCCCGGGCTGACGTTGCGGATCCGAACGGAGGGCATGACAGTGACATGCAGCAGATAGGTGAGGAAGACGACGAAGAGGAAGCGCAGGAAGCGGAACACGGCCGAATGGATCGTATAGTGCTTCCTGACTTTTTTCGTTTTGCTCATGTCAGTCCTCCTCCATGTCCATGTTGGCCGGGCTCAGAGTGTTGCGCGGCGTGGGGGAGGGCGTGGGCACGGGGGTGGGGCTGGGGGTCGGCTTATTGTAGACCACGAAGATGTAGACGTCTTCGCCGTTGTCGGTGGGAGCCGGGGTCGGGGTGGGCCTCGGCGTGGGGGACGGTGTCGGCGTCGGGGTGGGTGTGGGAGACGGGGTCGGCGTCGCCTCGCCGGCAGGCATGGGCGTCGGGGTGCTGAAGCTGTTCAGGGAGCCGAAGCGCAGGGTGGGCACCGGCCTGGGGGTGTCCAGGGGCACCAGCTCGATGGCGGTGGAAGCCCGGTACTGCACCGCGATGGGGTTCGGCTTGACGCACAGCACGATGACGTATTCCAGATGCTCGAAGTCCACCTTGGGCTTCACGTCGATGTAGATCTTGTTGGCCTGCATCTTCCGCGTGGACTCCAGGACGGTGCCGATGGGGATGCCCTGCGGAAAGGACATGCCCACGCCGGAGGTCACCACCTCGTCCCCGGGGCGGGGCAGGTGCTCGTCCGAGAGGTAGTACATGCGGCACATGGCGGTGCCGTCGATGCCCAGGGTGCCCCGGACGGTGCCCTGCTCGCCGCTGGAGTCGATCTTCGCGGCGATGGAGGCCTCGCTGTCGATGATGGTCCGGACCGTGGCGCTGTTCTCGTCCACCGTCTCGGTGTAGCCCACCAGCGCGCCTTTGATGATCACGGCCATGTAGGGCTCGATGCCGTCGCTGCTGCCGCGGTTGACGGTGAAGGTGGCGTAGTAGTTGCCCTCGTCCCGGTCGATGACCTTGCAGACCACGGGGTTGCCCCTGGCGTTGGCGTTGGCCTCGGCCTCGAGGTCCGCGTAGATGGACAGCTCGGCCTTCAGCTCCTCCTCCAGCATGACCTGAGTGGACAGCTCGTCCACCCGGGCCTTGACCGCGCCCGCGGACTCCTCGATGGTGGTCCGAAGCTTGATGGAGCGGAAGTAGCCGGTGACGGCGTCCGAGATCCCGCCGAAGACGCGCTGGATGGGGGTGGTCTCCTGGTCGTCGTCCTCCGAGGAGGGACCCACGAAGAACCGGCCGAGCACGATGACCACCACCAGGGTCAGGAGCGCCAGGGTGATGCCGATGCTCAGGATCTGCCGGAAATGGGGATGGGCCTCCCGGAAGGACGATTTGGCCTGGTCCCGCAGCGGGGTGGGGCCGTCCAGGTCGTCCCCGGAGGGCTCTTCCTCCGGCCGGCGGCGTTTCCGGCGGCCGGGGTTCACCGGTGGGAGCGGCGCGGGCTCCTCCTCTTCGGGCTTCTCCTCCGGGGGCGGAGCCTCGCCGGTGGGGAGGCCGTCCAGGATGGACTCCAGGCTTTCGTCCGGGACCATGCTGTCCAGGTCCAGCAGTTCGTCTTTCTCCTGCGCGTTGGGGTTCAGGTCAGACATGGGCGGGCTTCACCTCCCTTCCGGCGGGGGACGGCGTCAGTCCGGCGTGGGTTTGTAGCGCAGGACGACGACTTCCTCCAAATTCGTAAAGTCAGCTTTGGGTTCCACAATGGCAAAGGTCTCACCGGCCTGGATACGGGTGGACTCCCGGACGGTGCCGATGGGGATGCCCTTGGGGAAAGACATGCCCACGCCGGCGGTGACCACGATGTCGTTGGTCTTTGTCTTGCCGCCGGAGGGCAGGTGATACAGCCGGCACATCAGGGTGCCGTCGATGCCCAGGGTGCCGCGGATCGTGCCCTGGTCCCGCTGCGGGGAGTTGACCAGCGCCACGATGGCGGCCTCGCTGTCGACGATGGTGCGGACCGTGGAGCTGGTCTCCCGGACTTCCTCCGTGTACCCCACCAGCGCTCCGCCGCTGACGACGGCCATGTAGGGCTCGATGTTGTTCCGGCTGCCCTTGTCGATGGTAAAGGTGGAGAAATAATTGCCCTCATCCCGGCCGGTGACGCGGCAGGTGATGGGGTTAAGGCGCTGGGTGGCGCTGGCCTCCGCGTAGAGGCCCTCGTAGCCGGCCAGCTCCGCCTCGTAAGCCTCCACCTGCTTGAGCTTGTAGGTCAGCTCCTCCTCCTGGGCCAGAAGGTCCATGTACTCCGCGGCGATGCTGCCCCTGCGGCTGAGGGAACGGAAATAGTTGCCCACCGCCTGGGTGCCGGAGGAGAAGACCCGCTGAACCGGCGAGACGGCCCGGGACGTGAGCCGCGTCACCAGGCCGGCCGGGCCGAAGGAGAGCACCTTGCCCAGGATCAGCACCAGCGTCACCGCCAGCAGGGCCAGGGTGAAGCCGATGTTGACGGTCCTCCGCAGGGTCGGATGCGCGTCCTTGAAGGTGCGGGGCTTCTGCCGCTCCAGCAGGCCGTCGCCCCGGAAAGTGTCCAGCGCGTCGCTGTCGTCCGGCCGTCGGCCGCCGCGTCCGGCGTAGATGGAGGAGACCAGCTCTTCCGGCGCTTCCGGGCCGTCGTCCCCCACGGGGAGGTCGCCCACGATGGATTCCAGGGTGTCCTCCTCAAAGTCCTCGTCGTAGCCGGAGAGGATATCCGGGGATTGCGGGGCCCGATCTTTTCTTCGCTTGCCCGCCATGCGCGCTGTCACCTCCCTTCGGGACGGATGCGGGTCAGGATTGCAGGTTGATGCCGGAGTGCGCCACGGCGTTGAGCAGATCCTGGTTCTCGATGAGATAGCCCATGCCCATGATGGTGGCGTCGCCGGGCTCCCGGGCGGTGAGCACCGGGATCCCCAGGTGGGAGCCGATGAACTTGTCCAGGGCCAGCAGCTGGCAGGCGCCGCCCGTCAGATGGATGCCGGACCGCATGATGTCCGCGGAGAGCTCGGGCGGCGTGCGCTCCAGCACCCAGCGAACAGACGCCAGGATGGCCATGCAGGGCTCCGTCACGGCGTCGTGGGCCTGGGCGGCGGTGAACTCCACGTCCATCACCCGGGCGGACAGCAGGTCAAAGCCCCGGACGTGGGCCACGGTGTTGGATCCCACCACCGGCGTCGCGGCGGCCAGGTCTTTCTTCAACTCCTCGGCGGTCTTCTCGCCCACCAGCATGCTGGAGTTCTTCTTCAGGTAGTTGATGATGGCCTGGTCCATCTTCTCGCCGCCTACCTTGACGGACTGGGCCACCACGATGCCGCCCAGGGCCACGATGGCGGAGTCCGTCGTGCCGCCGCCCACGTCCACCACCATGGAGCCCACCGGGTCATAGACCGGCAGGCCGGAGCCGATGGCGGCCGCCAGGGGCTTCTCCACGAAGATGACCTCCTTGGCGCCGGCCATGATAACGGCTTCCTTCACGGCCTTGCGGGAGACCTCGTCCATGGCCACGGGGATGCTCACCATGGCCCGGGGACGGGTCAGGTGGCTGGCCCCGATGGCCTTGCGGATGAAGTACCGCAGCATGACCTCCGTGGCGTCGAAGTCCGCGATGATGCCGTCCTTCAGCGGGCGCACTGGCCGCAGGGTGTCCTTTGTCCTGCCCAGGAGGTACCGGGCTTCGTCGCCCACGGCCCGGACGGAGCGCCGGTCCCGGGCTTCCACCACGACAACCGTGGGCTCGTTGATCACGATCCCCTTGCCGCGGACATAGAGCATGGTGTTGGTGGTCCCCAGATCGATAGCGATATCGGGTGCTTTGAATGGCAAATCGATCCCGTCCTTACGTTTATTGGCATTGATCGGCAAAAGCCCGCAGGCCGCACCGGGCCAGGAGCCGCCGGGTGAGGGGCAGGGGCAGGCCGATGATCCCGGAGGGCGTGCCCCGGACCTCCTCGATCCAGGCGGCCGCGCCGCCCTGCAGCGCGTAGGCGCCGGCCTTGTCCATGGGCTCCCCTGTGGCGATGTAGGCGTCGATCTCCGCGTCGGTCATCTCCCCGAAGCGGACGACGGAGGCGTCCAGCCCCGCGTACACGTCCCCCTCCGCGGAGACGCAGCAGACCCCGGTGTACACGTGATGCTCCCGGCCGGACAGCATCCGCAGCATGCGGTGGGCGTCCGCGGCGTCCGCCGGCTTGCCCAGGGGCACGTTGTCCAGCGCCACCAGGGTGTCCGCGGCCAGGATCACGCAGCCGGGATGGAGGGCCGCGCCGGCCAGGGCCTTCCGCCGGCTCAGCGCCTGTACGGCCTCCATGGCGCCCGCGTCGGTGTGCTCATCCACATCCGGGGCGTCCACGGTGAACCGGAAACCCAGCCGTTTCAGGAGCTCCAGGCGGCGGGGCGAAGCGGAAGCGAGGATCAGGTCGGGCATCGGCGGTCAGCCTCCATACACAGTTGTCCACCCTGCATTGTATCACAATTCCCGCCCCGTGGCTACCCTTCAGGCAAAATTCACACATTTGATACGAATGTGAAGCGCCTCCGCAGCCGAAAAACAGCGCGCCTCCACCGCGGGAGACGCGCCGTGCGGGCCGGGGTCAGGCGCCGGCCACCAGCGCCGTCAGGACCTCCACCATCTTTTCCATGGAGGGGACCGGGATCAGCTCCTTGCGGCCGTGGTAGTTGTAGCCGCCGGTGGAGAGGTTGGGGCAGAGAAGGCCCATGTAGCTGAGCCGGGCGCCGTCGGTGCCGCCCCGGATGGGGGTGATGACGGGCTCCACGCCGCATGACCGGAAGGCCGCGCAGGCCTTGTCGACGATGTCCATCCGGGTCTCGATGAGCTCCCGCATATTGCGGTAGGACTCCCGGATCCGGCACTCCACCGTCCCTTCGCCCCAGCGGGCGTTGAGGAAGGCGGTGATGCGTTGGGCGGTGTCGAGCCTGGCCTGGAACTTCGCGGCGTCGTGGTCCCGGATGATGTACACCAGTTCGGCGGCCTCCTCGTCGCCCTTCATGCCGCACAGGTGGTAGAAGCCCTCGTAGCCCTCCGTGTGGGCGGGGATCTCCGCCGGGGGCAGGAGGCTGTTCCACTCCATGGCGATGAGGGCGGCGTTCTTCATCTGATCCTTCGCCGAGCCGGGGTGGATGTTGACGCCCTTCACCGTTACCAGGCAGGAGGCGGCGTTGAAATTCTCGTACTCCATCTCGCCCAGGGCGCCGCCGTCCACGGTGTAGGCGTAGTCCGCGCCGAAGCCGGCCACGTCGAAGCGGTCCGCGCCGCGGCCGATCTCCTCGTCCGGGGTGAAGGCAACGCAGACGGTGCAGTGCTCCGGGGCGTCCGGGGCGGTGAGGACACGGACCAGTTCCATGATCTCCGCCACGCCGGCCTTGTCATCCGCCCCCAGCACGCTGGTGCCGTCGGTGACGATGAGCTCCTGGCCCTTCAAACCGGGCAGGAAGTCGAACCCGTCGATGACCACACCGTTTTTGAGGGGGATGGGGCCGCCGTCATAGCAGGGGATGACCTGCGGATGTGTGGGGCCGGTCACGCCGTCGGAGGTGTCCATGTGGGCGATGAGGCCGATCCGGGCGGGGTGATCCCCCTTGGCCGGGACCGTGCCGTAGACGTAGCCGTGCTCGTCTACCCGGGCGTCCGCGACGCCCATGGCCCGCAGTTCGGACACCAGCATCCGGGCCAGATCCCACTGGCCGGGGGTAGAGGGGCAGGTCTCGCTGCTCTCGTCGGAGGTGGTCTCCACCCGGACATAGCGGAGGAATCGTTCCTTGACACTCATACGCGTGATGCTCCTTTCGGTCGGTTACAGGCTGATCTGCCCGCCGATGGCGTTCAGGGCGGCCTGGATGCCGTCGGTGGCGGCGGACATGATGCCGCCGGCATAGCCCGCCCCCTCGCCGCAGGGGTACAGGCCGTCGAGGCCCACGGCGCGCCCGTCCTTCTCCCTGGGCAGGCGCACCGGGGAGGAGGACCGGGTCTCCGCGCCGGTGAGGACGGCGTCCGGCATGGCGAAACCGCTGAGAATGCCGTTCATGCGGGGAATGGCGTAGCGCAGGTCCCTGAGGATGAAGTCCGGCAGCACGGCCCGCAGGTCCGCGGGGGTCACGCCGGGGCGGTATGTGGGGGTGACGCTCCCGAAAACCCGGGTCTCCCGCTGCTTCAGAAAGTCGCTCACGGTCTGGGCCGGGGCCCGGAAATCCCCGCCGCCCGCCGCGAAGGCCGCCTTCTCGATCTGCCGCTGCAGGGTGAAGCCGGCCAGGGGGTGGTCGTCGGCGAAATCCTCCGCGGTGACGCCCACCAGCAGGGCCGCGTTGGCGTTGGCCCCGTCCCGGGCGTGAAGGCTCATGCCGTTGGTCACCACGCCGCCGGGCTGGGAGGCGGAGGCGATGACCGCGCCTCCGGGGCACATGCAGAAGGTGTAGACGCCCCGGCCGTCCGGGGTGTGGACGTTCATCTTGTATTCCGCCGCTCCCAGGGCCGGGTGGCCGGCGGCGGGGCCGTACTGGGCCCGGTCGATGAGCGCCTGCGGATGTTCGATGCGTACGCCCATGGCGAAGGGCTTCTGCACCATGCGGACCCCGTCCCGGTAGAGCCGGGTCAGGGTGTCCCGGGCACTGTGGCCGATGCAGAGGAACACGGTGTCGGTCTCCAGCAGGGTCTCGCCCTCCGCGTCCGTCACGACGGCCCCGGTGACGTGGGCCATCCGGGTCTCCAGCCGGAGGAGCCTGGTGGAGAAGCGGACCTCGCCCCCCAGCCGGATGATCTCCCGGCGGAGGTTGGCCACGGTGCCCTTCAGCCGGTCCGTGCCGATGTGGGGCTTGGCACGCCAGAGGATGTCCTCCGGGGCGCCGCAGCGGACGAAGGTCTCCAGCACGAAGCGCTGCCAGGGGGATTTGGTGCCGGTGGTGAGCTTGCCGTCCGAGAAAGCGCCGGCGCCGCCCTCCCCGAACTGCACGTTGCTCTCCGGGTCCAGCAGGGCGCCGCTTTGAAGGGCCTCCACGTCCCGGATGCGCTCTTCCACGGCCTTGCCCCGCTCGATCAGGACGGGCCTGGCTCCCGCCGTGGCCAGGGTCAGGGCGCAGAACAGCCCCGCGGGGCCGGCGCCCACCACCAGCGGTCTTTTGTCAAAGCGGGCCTGGGGGATGGCCGGGGGCTTCTCAGCCGGCGCGGGGGCGGCCAGTCCGGGCTTCAGGCGCTTCAGGCAGGCGGCCTCGTTCCGCAGGGCGGCGTCCACCGTCAGCACAAAGTGCACGTCCGCCTTGTCCCGGGCGTCCACGGACTGCCGGACCAGCCGCACGGACAGCACGTCCCCCGGGCGCAGACGGAGCTTTGCCGCCACGGCGGCGGGCAGGTCCTCCGGCCGGTAATCCAGGGGAAGCGCGAGGTTTCCGATTCGAAGCATGGCGTTCTCCTCAGGGGCGGGGGTCGGTGGAGAGCATATCGTAGAGGACGGTATCCACCAAACCCTGGTTGTTCAGCCCGGCGTGGCGAAGGATCCCCACGCGCGTCATGCCTGCCTTTTGCATGACACGGCCGGACTTGGGATTGTTGACGTCATGCCCGGCCTGGATGCAATCATACCCAACCTGATCAAACAGGAAATCGCGCACCGCGCGGAAGGCTTCGGGCATCAATCCCTGTCCCCACCAGGCTTTGCCCATGCAATAGCCCAGTTCTGCGATCGACAGCTTTCCTTCGGTCTGAGACTTGACAACGGCAACCGAACCGATCGGTTCACCGAGAGACTTGAGTTCCACCGCCCATTGGTAATACGCGGGATCGGTATAGTGAGAAACCCAGTCACGCAAAACGAATTCCGTTGTCCCGGGATTCGTGTGGGCCGGCCAGGTCAGGAATTTCGTGACTTCAGGATCACTGACCCAGTTGCGAAAAACAGAGGGAGCATCCTCAACCGTGAAAGGCCGCAGGATCAGCCTTTCTGTTTCCAGGCGCTGTGTGCCGAGATGATTCATCTTGTTCACTCCTCATGCCAGCGGAGGGAGGCCGGATCGGTGAAGGCGGCCTCCGGGTAGTCCACCCGGGTCAGCTCCAGCCCGTGGGCCGGGGCGGTGGGACCCAGGGCCAGCCGGTCTCCCGTGGCGACAGCCCGGGTGAAGGCGTCCGCCGGCAGCTTGCCGTGGCCGATCTCCGCCAGGGTCCCCGCGATGATCCGGACCATATTGTAAAGGAAGGCGTTCCCGTGCAGCGTCAGGACGATCTCCTCCTCACGGACCGCCAGGGAAGACAGATCGATGGTCCGCACGGTGGTTTTCGCCGTGCCGCCGGCGGCCTGGAAAGCGGCAAAGTCATGGGTGCCCGCTAACGTCTCCAGGGCCTCGCGCATGGGGGCCGTGTCCAGCGGGACCGGGACGTGCCAGTGAGTGTTCCGCCGCAGGGCGCTGGCGTGGCGGGCGTTCCAGAACCGGTAAGTGTACAGCTTGCCCGCGCTGAGGAACCGGGCGTGGAAAGCCTCCGGCACCGCGATGCCCTCCCGGACCCGGATGTCCGGGGGCAGCATGGTGTTCAGGGCGAAGGGGTACTTCTCCGGCGGAATGCGGCAGGCGGTGTCGAAGTGGGCCCGCTGGCCCCAGGCGTGAACCCCCGCGTCGGTGCGGCTGGCGCCGGTGACACGGATCGTCTCGCCGCACAGGCGGGTCAGGGCCTCCTCCAGCACCTGCTGGACCGCCAGGCCGTTGATCTGGCGCTGCCAGCCCGCGTAGGCCGTGCCGTCGTATTCCACCGTCAGCAGGACGCGGCTCACAGCGTGATCCTCCCAATGACGATGCCACCAGGCAGGATGCGGCGTTCGCCGAGGATCAGCACGATCAGCAGAACCACCGCCAGCGCGGCCAGGAGATCGTCGAGGGTCAGCTTCAGCACCCGCAGGCGCGTGCGGCCCTTGCCGCCGTGATAGCAGCGGGCCTCCATGGCCATGGCCAGGTCCCCGGCCCGGCGGAAGGCGGACACAAACAGCGGCACCAGCAGGGGCACCATGGCCTTGGCCCGCTTGATGAGGTTGCCGGACTCAAAGTCCGCGCCCCGGGCCATCTGGGCCTTCATGATCTTGTCCGTCTCCTCCAGCAGGGAGGGGATGAACCGCAGGGCGATGGACATCATCATGGCCAGCTCATGGGCCGGGAAATGGATGACCTTCAGGGGCGAGAGCAGCAGTTCCAGGCCGTCGGAGAGCTGGATGGGGGAGGTGGTCAGGGTCAGGAGGGAGGTGGACAGCACCAGGAACACCAGCCGGAGGGAGAAATGGATGGCCTGGTGCAGGCCGGCATCCGTGATCCGGATGAAGGACCACTGCACCAGCGGCTCGGAGCCCTCCGGGTTGGTGAAGAACAGGTTCAGCAGGAAGGTCAGGATCAAGATGAAGCGCAGCGGCTTCATGCCCTTGAGGAGCAGCTTGAAGGGGACCTTCGCCAGCCGCGACACCAGGAAGACGAACAGCAGGATCAGCGCGTAGCCCGCCAGGGTCCGCACCAGGAACACCGCCACGATCAGGGCGATGGTCAGCAGGATCTTGACCCGGGGGTCCAGGCGGTGGATGGGGCTGTCCACGGGGTAGTACTGCCCCAGGGTGATATTCTTCAGCACGCGGACACCCCCTTCCACAGCCGCAGGAGGTGTTCCTTCAGCTCCTGGCCGGTGTAAAGGTCGTCCGGCAGATCGAGGCCCTTAGCCCGCAGAGCGGCGCAGAGGGTGGAAGCCGCCGGGACGCCCAGGCCGGCTTCGGTCATCATCTCCCGCCGGCGGAAGATCTCCCGGGGCGTGCCCTCGGCCAGCAGCTTTCCGTGGGAGAGCACCGCCACCCGGGTGGCCAGCCGGGCCACGTCGTCCATGGAATGGCTCACCATCACCACGGTGGTGCCCCCCTGGTGGAGGTCCCGCACGATGTTCAGGATGCGGTCCCGGCCGTGGGGGTCCAGACCGGCGGTGGGTTCATCGAGGATCAGGTATTCCGGCTGCATGGCCAGCACGCCCGCGATGGCCACCCGCCGCATCTGGCCGCCGGAGAGCTCGAAGGGGCTCTTCTCCGCCAGCTCGTCGTACTTCAGGTGGACCCGCTCCATGGCCCAGCGGACCCGGCGGTCGATCTCCTCCGCGTCCAGGCCCATGTTTTTCGGCCCGAAGGCGATGTCCTTGGCCACGGTCTCCTCGAACAGCTGGTATTCGGGGTACTGGAAAACCAGCCCGATGCGCATGCGGAGCCTGCGGCGGTCCACCTTGTCGCCGTTCAGGTCCTCGCCGTTCACCAGCACCTGGCCGCCAGTGGGCTTCAGCAGGCCGTTCAGGTGCTGCACCAGGGTGGACTTGCCGCAGCCGGTGTGCCCCACCAGGGCCAGGAAATCCCCGTCCCGGATCGTCAGGCTGATGTCGTCCAGGGCGACGGCGGAGAACGCGGTGCCCGGGGAATAGACGTGGCTGAGGTGCTTCAGTTCGATGGACATAGCCGGGCACACACCTCCTCCGTCATCTCTTCCACGGTCATGATGCCCTCGGGCAGGGGCAGGCCCTCCGCTCGGAGCTCCGCCGCCAGGGCGGCCATGGGCGGCACGTCCAGATGCAGTTTGCGCATCTCCTCCACCCGCGTGAAAACCTCCCGGGGCGTGCCCTCCAGGGCCACCTCGCCGTCGGAGATCACCACCACGCGGTCCGCCTGCACGGCCTCTTCCATAAAGTGGGTGATCCAGATCACGCTGATGCCTTCCTCCCGGTTCAGCCGGCGGACGGTGTTCAGCACCTCCCGGCGGCCGGAGGGGTCCAGCATGGCGGTGGCCTCATCCGCGATGAGGCACAGGGGCGCCATGGCCAGAATGCCCGCGATGGCCACCCGCTGCTTCTGTCCGCCGGACAGGGTGTGGGGAGCGTTTTCCGCGAAATCGGTCATGTGCACGGCCGCCAGGGCGCGGTCGATGCGCTCCAGCATCTCGTCGTGGGGCACCCCCAGGTTCTCCAGCCCAAAGGCCACGTCCTCCCGGACCACGGTGGCCACGATCTGGTTGTCCGGATTCTGAAAGATCATCCCCGCGCTGCGGCGGATGTCCCACACCCTGTCCTCGTCGGCGGTGTCCATGCCGCAGACGTACACCTTCCCCTCCGTGGGGATGTACAGGGCATTGAGGAGCTTGGCCAGGGTGGATTTCCCGGAGCCGTTGTGGCCCAGCACGGCGACAAACTCGCCGGGCCGGACGGTCAGCGAGACCTGCTTCAGCGCCGGGGAGGGGCTTTCCTCATACGTGTAGCCCACGCCCTCCGCCCGGATCCTGTACGCTTCTGACATCGATCAGCCCTCCGTATTCAGCGTCAACGCCGGTATTGTACCACAAGGTGGGAACGCGCGCAACAAAATAATCGGAAACGGTCCCGGAAAGCGAAAAAACGGTTGACAAAAGCCGAGCTTGCGTCTATAATGACAGCCGGTCACATTTTGGCTGACCGGAACGGAGGACGCAGGGAGCGGCATGAAGCTGGACGTGTCACGGGCGCTGAAGCAGCCCGGCGAATCCTACCCGCTGGATGTGGAGCAGGCCATTGCTCCGCAGGAGATCGGCGGGGAGATCGTCCGCTTTGATCCTGCAAAGCTGCAGGGAAGCTACATGGCGCTGGAGGACGGCCGGATCGCTGTCCGCTGCACCCTCACCGTGACGGCTCACGCCCGGTGTGCCAACTGTCTCGCGCCTGCGCGGGCGGACGTGCGGGAGGCGGTCGAGGAGCTGTTCCAGCTGGGCGGAGACCCGGAGGACAGCGAGATCTTCACCTATACAGGGCAGGAGGTCGATCTTGAGCGCCTGGCCATGTCCTACGCGGTTCTGGGCCTGCCCATGCGGTTCCTCTGTGAGGCGGACTGCGGGAAGGCGCCGGAGTTTCGGGACGCGGACGTCGATGTATGCCTTTGCCAGAAGGAACTGCCAGGTCAGCGTCCTTTTGCGGCATTGAAGCAGCTGCTGGATGAAAGCGCTGACTGAACGACAAAGGTCGAGGAGGTGTAAACATGGCAGTACCGAAGGGGAAAGTATCCAAAGCGCGCAGGAACAGCCGTCGGGCGAACTGGAAGCTCAGCCTGCCGGGCATCGCTGAGTGCCCGCAGTGCCACGAGATGAAGCTCACCCACCGGGTTTGCAAGAATTGCGGCTACTACAACGGCAAGCAGGTTCTGAAGGTGGACGAAGAGAAAGCCTGATCCCTGTCGATGCAATATGGTCTCGCAGACGAAAGAGGAGTACCCCGCCGGGCACGGCCAGAGAGAGCGGATCACCGGCTGAAAGTCCGCTTGCGCAGCAGTGGGGGAAGGTCGCTTTCAGCAGAGAGCGGGGTGAACGCGGCGCGGCCGCCTCAGCCCTGCGCGGGTGCACCCGTTATCGTGCGCAATGAGGCAGACCTCGTCTGCGAAAAAAGGTGGTACCACGGAGCAGCTCCGTCCTTCGGGATGCGGGCTGCTTTTGTTTCTCCGGACCGCTTTTGACAGAAGGGAGGGGATCGCGGTGGACGGACGGAAGATCCTGGCCAGGCTGCTCAATGCCGGCACACCGCTGATCGTCGTCGGCGCGCTGCTGGTCTTCCTGTCAAAGAAGATCACGGCGCGGATGCCGGACGAAAAAAGGGAAACCGCGAATCTGATCGTCAAAGCCGCCGGCACGGTGCTGGTGGTGGCCGGCGCGGTGGTGGTCTTCGCCACCGCATGAGACATACGAGGAGGAGAAAAAAGTGGAAAAGCAATTCAACGCGCAGGAGATGGAATCCCGCTTCAATCCCCAGGGGATCGAGGCGGCGCTGTATCGGGAGTGGGAGGAGAGCGGCGCTTTCGTGGCCCACCGGGAGGAGGGAAAGAAGCCCTTCACCATCGTCATGCCACCGCCCAACATCACGGGCCAGTTGCACATGGGCCACGCCATGGACAACACCCTTCAGGACGCCGCCATCCGCTATCACCGGATGAAGGGCGACCCCACCCTGTGGCTTCCCGGCACCGATCACGCGGCCATCGCCACGGAGGTCAGGATCGTGGACGCCATGCGCAAGGAGGGCCTCACCAAGGACATGATCGGCCGGGACGCCTTCCTGGAGCGCGCCTGGGCCTGGAAGAAGGAATACGGCGGCCGCATCACCACCCAGCTGCGGCGCATGGGCTCGTCCTGTGACTGGAGCCGTGAGCGCTTCACCATGGACGAGGGGTGCTCACGGGCCGTGCGGGAGGTCTTCTGCCGCCTGTACGAGAAGGATCTGATCTACCGGGGAAGCCGCCTGGTGAACTGGTGCCCCTGCTGCGGCACCTCCCTGTCCGACGCGGAGGTGGAGTACGAGGAGCAGGACGGCCACTTCTGGCACCTGCTGTATCCGGTGAAGGAGACCGGCGAGATGCTGGAGCTGGCCACCACCCGCCCCGAAACCATGCTGGGCGACACCGCCGTGGCCATCAATGAGGCGGATGAGCGCTACGCCCATCTCCACGGCTGCCATGTGATCCTGCCCCTGGTGGGCAAGGAGATCCCCATCGTGTGCGACGAGCACGCCGACATGACCAAGGGCACCGGCGTGGTGAAGATCACCCCCGCCCATGACCCCAACGACTACGAGGTGGGCCAGCGCCACAACCTGCCCATCGTGCGGGTCTTCACCTACGACGGCCGCATGACCGGCGCGGCGGAGAAGGCCGAGAACGACGAACTGTTCGCCTCCGGCAAGGCGGCGGTGGGCGAGGCGGAAGTGCTGGACTGCGGCAAGTATGCCGGGATGCCGGCCCTGGAAGCCCGGAAGGCCATCGTCAGGGACCTGGAAGCCCTGGGCCTTATGAAGTCCGTGGAGCCCCTGAAGCACGAGGTGGGCACCTGCTACCGCTGCCACACCACCGTGGAGCCCATGATCTCCCGGCAGTGGTTCGTGAAGATGGGTCCCCTGGCCAAGCCCGCCATCGAGGCCGTGAGAGAGGGCAAGACCGAGTTCGTGCCGGAGCGCTTCAGCAAGGTGTACCTCAACTGGATGGAGAACATCCGGGACTGGTGCATCAGCCGGCACCTGTGGTGGGGCCACCGGATCCCCGCCTGGTACTGCGACGACTGCGGCGGGACCACGGTGAGCCGCGAGGATCCCTGCTGCTGCGCGAAGTGCGGAAGCGGAAATATCCATCAGGACGAGGATGTGCTGGATACCTGGTTCTCCTCCGCCCTGTGGCCCTTCTCCACCCTGGGCTGGCCGGATGAGACCGAGGACCTGAAGTACTTCTATCCCACCACCATGCTGGTGACGGGCTATGACATCATCTTCTTCTGGGTGGCGAGGATGATCTTCTCCGGCATCGAGCAGATGGGGGAGACCCCCTTCAAAACCGTGCTGATCCACGGCCTGGTGCGGGACGAGCTGGGGCGGAAGATGTCGAAGTCCCTGGGCAACGGCGTGGATCCGCTGGTCATCATCGACGAGTACGGCGCCGATGCCCTGCGCTTCTCCCTGCTGATGGGCGTGTCTCCCGGCAACGACACCCGCTACAGCCGGGACAAGGTGGAGGCGGCCCGGAACTTCGCCAACAAGATCTGGAACGCCAGCCGCTTCGTGCTGATGAACACCGACGCCCGGCATGAGATCGACCCGGCCCGCCTCACCGTGGCGGACAAGTGGATCCTGTCGCGGTTCCGGGACGCTGCCATGGACATCACCGCCCACAACGAGGAGGGCGACTTCGGCCTCTCCGCCAGCCGCATCTATGACTTCGCCTGGTCGGAGTTCTGCGACTGGTACATCGAGATGGCCAAGCCCTGGCTCCTGGGGGAGGATCGGGCGGCGAAGGAGAATGTGCAGGCCGTGCTGCTGTACGTGCTGGAGGGCCTGCTGAAGCTTCTGCACCCCTTCATGCCCTTCCTCACCGAACAGGTGTGGCGCTATCTCCCGGGCAGCGAGGGCTTCCTGATGCTTTCCGCCTGGCCCGAGCCTTCGGAAGCCTATGACTTCCCGGAGGAGGAGAAGGAAATGGCCGGCATCATGGACGTGATCCGCGCCATCCGCAACCTCCGCACCGAGATGAACGTGCAGGCGGGGAAGCGCACCAGGCTGATGCTGCTCTCCGCCGAGGGCTGGGCCGAGACCCTGGCCCACGCCGCGCCTTACTTCCAGCGCCTGGCCGGGGCGTCCCAGTCCGAGCTGATCGCCGCCGCCTCCGACGTGAAGGAGAAGACGGTGTCCGCCGTGACCGGGGCCTGCACCCTGTACATCCCCCTGGGGGACCTGGTGGACATCGACAAGGAGATCGCCCGCCTGGACAAGGAGGTCAAGAACCTGGAGGGCGAGATCACCCGGGCCGAGGCCAAGCTGAACAACCCCGGCTTCGTGAACAAGGCCCCCGCCGCCCTGGTGGAGAAGGAGAAGGAAAAGCTCCGGGCCAACCGGGACAAACTGGAAGCGGTGAACAAGCGCATCGCGGAGCTGAAGGAAAGCCTGTAAACCGACCCATAACGCCTCCCGGCCCATGAAGCCGGGAGGCACTTGACATTTTAGCTAAAATCAATACAATAGAATTAGCTAAGAAAGGAGGGACCGAAATGACAACTGTGATTGCCACCGCGACAGAAATGCAGAACAATTTCGGCAAGTACGCCCGTATCGTACGGAACGGTGACCGGGTTCTGGTCACCCGCAACGGCAAGGTCTTCGGAGAGTTCAAACCGACCGAGACCAGTGCGACGCCCATCACGGATTCACTCAGGGGAATCCTGAAGGGCGCGCCCGATCTTGAGACTGCCAAGGACGAGTATATGAGAGAAAAGTATGGTATGCCTGATTGATACCAATGTGCTTCTTGACTGCCTAGAAGATCGTATGCCTTTTGCGGACGATGCCTGCGATGTGTGGAAACTGTGTGAGTCACGCCAGGTGACGGGATACATATCCGCTTTGTCGTTTGCAAATGTTGTGTACATCATGCGCAAATGGCTTGATACAGAACGAATTGAGCAGCTTTTTCTTGAACTGTCGGGCATTTTCAGGATTGCGGACCTGAGCGCAGAGGACATCGGAAAGGCATCATCACTCCACTGGAAAGATTATGAGGACGCCATTCAGGCCGTGACGGCCGAGCGCCTGCACTGTGACGCCATCATCACACGGAACGCGAAGGATTATGCGGGCAGCCGGGTGCCGGCCGTGACGCCGGACGCGTTTCTGAGGAGCCCGGAGGCTTAACAAGCGTAAAACCCGGCGTGCCGAGGACTGACCGGGAACAGGCGGCGGTTGTGTTTCGTCTGAACCGGTGAGGAGGTGTTCAACGTGAAGCGATTCCTTTCTGTCCTGATCCTGCTGTGCCTGTGCGCGCTTCCGGCTTTCGCGGAAGAGCCGGCCGTGCCGTTTGAATTGGAGGAAATCGTCGGGAACTTGCTGGACCAGCCCTGGATCGGGGAGGTCGGCGGCATCCTGGAGACCGTTTCCCACGAGACATATGAGGAGGTCATCCTGGGCCGGGCCCCCGGCGACGGCCGCGATGAGGCGGAACCCGCGGCCCGGGTGCTGGTGGACCGGGCGACGGGACTGATCGCCGGTTACCGCCGCCAGGACTATGAGATGCCGGCCATTCCGAAAACGGATATGCTGTGGGAGCGTGACGCCGTGAAGCGGTTCGGCGTCGCCTTGTCGGAGATCGGCGCGACCGCCGGGGACGCCGTGGCGTACCTCGAAGGCGCCGACGCGTCTGTCGGTTTTCTCTGGGCCCCCGATGAACACACGGGCTTCTACGCCGACTGCGGCGACCACGGCAATGCGTCCAGCCTGCTGATCATGCGGAGCCCGGAAGGCGAGGGGACGCGGCCCGTGCTGCTGGCCTATGTCAACCTGTTCGCCAACCCCCAGATCGGCTATGACGGCTGCCTGTCCGCCGGAGAGGCGGCGGACGCCGGGAGAGCGGCGCTCCGGGAGGCTTTCGGCGGCGACGTGGCGGAGCATGTCGAGGTCGACGTCCGATCCTTCATCCTCTACGACAAAGTCCTGATGATTGAAACCGACGGGACCGGCGATGTCGAGGCATTGGAGAATTCCATGAACCGCATCTGGGTCATCCGGTTCCTGGATCCGCGGGGAGACATCCGGGGGGCGGGCTTCGTCCCGGGATTTGAGGAGGCCTACGAATACCGGATCGTCCTGGACGCCGTCAGCGGAGAGCTCATCCTGATGGAGGGGCCCTGGGACTTCGGTCTCGGCTGAGCGGGCAAAAACCCGTTGCGCAAACCCCCAAAACCATGTAGAATAGACAGGGATGCTTCGGTGACAAGCGCCGGGGCGTCCCTGTTTCAACGGGAAGGGGTGAACACGGTGGCCTTCAATCACATCCCCGTCCTCTACGACGAGGTCATGACCTGGCTGGACCCGCGGCCCGGCGGGGTTTACTGTGACGGCACCCTGGGGGGCGGCGGTCACAGCGAGGGGATCCTGTCCCGGGCCGGGGAGGAGGCTTCTCTGTACGGCATCGATCGGGACGAGCGGGCCATCTCGGCGGCGTCGGAGCGGCTGGCGGGCCGGCCGGGATTTCACGCGCTCCGGGGGAACTTCCACGACGCGAAGACGCTGCTGGCGGAGGCCGGGGTGACAGCCCTGGACGGCGCCCTGCTGGACCTGGGGGTGTCCTCGCCTCAGCTGGACGAGGCGGAGCGCGGCTTCTCCTACCACGAGGACGCGCCGCTGGACATGCGGATGGACACGGCGGCCGGACAGACCGCGGCGGACCTGCTGAACACCGCGCCGGAGGCCGAGGTCGCCCGGATCCTGCGGGACTACGCGGAGGAGAAATGGGCGGCCCGCATCGCGAAAATCATCTGTGAGCGCAGAGCGAAAGCGCCGCTGGCCACCACCGGGGATCTGGTGGCCTGCGTGGATGCGGCGATTCCGAAAGCCGTGCGCCGCAAGGACGACGGCCACCCGGCCCGGCGGACCTTCCAGGCGGTGCGCATCGCCGTGAACGACGAGTTGGACCCCCTGGACCGGGCCCTGTGTGACTTCGTGGATCTGCTGAAGCCCGGCGGCCGGCTGTGCGTCATCACCTTCCACTCCCTGGAGGACCGGATCGTGAAGCGGTGCTTTCAAAGGCTGCAGCACCCCTGCACCTGCCCGCCTTCCTTCCCGGTGTGCGTCTGCGGGAAAAAGCCGCAGGTGAAAGTCCTGGCCGGCGGCGCGGTGAAGCCGTCCGAAGCGGAAATCGAACGCAACCCCCGGGCCCACTCGGCGATCCTGCGGGTCTGCGAGAAGCTGGAGGTGGGCTGATGCCGACGCTGTACGTGGTGGCGACCCCCATCGGGAACCTGCGGGATTTTTCCCCGAGAGGGGTCGAGACGCTGAAGAGCGTCGGGCTGATCGCGGCGGAGGACACCCGGGTCACCATGAAACTCTGCCGGGTCTTTGACATCCACACGCCCCTCACCGCCTGCCATCAGCACAACGAGGAGGGCAAGGCCGGTGTCATCGCGGAACGGATGCTGGCGGAGGGCATCGACGCCGCCCTGACCACCGACGCCGGGACCCCCTGCGTGTCGGACCCGGGGCATCTGCTGGTTCGGGCGTGCCTGGACCGGGGCATCGCGGTGCTGCCGGTCCCGGGCTGCTGCGCCGGGGCGGCGGCGCTGTCGGTCTCCGGGTTTGACGCCCGGGAGTGGGCCTTCTACGGCTTTCTCCCGAGGGAGAAGAAAGCCCTGCGGGAGAAGCTGCTGGCCCTGCGGAACGGGCCGCCGGTGGCCATCGTCCACGAGTCCCCCTTTCGGGTGACCGAGCTGACGGAGGCCATCGCGGAGACCCTGCCGGAGGCTGCGCTGTCCCTCAGCTGCGACCTGACGAAGCTCCACGAGCTGACCCTGCACGGCAGCCCGGCGGAGGTGCTGGCGGCGCTGCGGGAGAACCCCAAGGCCGAGAAGGGCGAGTACTGCATGGTCATCGACCTGCACGCCGTTCCGAAGGCGGAACCGGAAGCCGCGTCGGCGGAGGTCAGCCTGGAGGCCCGCCTGGTGGAGCGGATGCTGGCGGGGGAGGACCTCCGCGCCGCGCAGGCTTCCCTGACGGAGGGCGGGGAGAAGAAAAACGCCGTGAAAGCGGCGGCGCTGCGGCTGAAAAAGCTGCTGACGGAGGACGACGAATGAGAGAGATTCAGGCATCCGCCATTGCGGACGCGGTGGCGGCGCTGTGCGTGAAGGCCAATTTGCAGCTTCCGCCGGACGTGGCGGCGGCCATGGCGCGGTTCCGGGCCGACGAGCCTTGGGAACCCGCAAGGGAGCTGCTGGACTTGCTGGGCCGGAACGCCGGCATCGCGAAAAGCGAAGGAATGCCCATCTGCCAGGACACGGGGATGGCGGTGGTCTTCGCCGACGTGGGTCAGGAAGCGCACATCGACGGGGACTTTGAGGCGGCGGTGAACGAGGGCGTCCGCCGGGGCTACACCGAGGGCCTGCTGCGCAAGAGCGTCGTGGGGGATCCCCTCCGCCGGACCAACACCGGGGACAACACCCCGGCCGTGATCCACGTGCGCCTCGTGCCCGGGGACCGGCTCACCCTCACCGTGGCCCCCAAGGGCTTCGGCAGCGAGAACATGTCCCGGCTGAAGATGCTGGCGCCGGCCCAGGGGGCGCAGGGCGTGAAGGACTTTGTGCTGGAGACGGTCCGCCTGGCGGGGGCCAATCCCTGCCCGCCCATGGTGCTGGGCGTCGGCATCGGCGGGGACTTCGAGGGGGTGGCGGAGCTGGCCAAGCGGGCCCTGATGCTGCCCCTGGATGAGAACAGCCCGGATCCTTACTACGCGGAAATGGAGAAAGATCTGCTGGAAGCCGTGAACCGCACCGGCATCGGCCCCCAGGGACTGGGCGGCAGGACCACCTGCGTCGGCTTGCGGATCCTGGCCATGCCCACCCACATCGCCGGCCTGCCCGTGGCGGTGAACGTCTCCTGCCATGTGACCCGGCATCAGACGGCTGTGCTGTGAAGGAGGGGACGGCTGTGACCATGAGATTGACGGCGCCTCTGAGCGAAGAAACCGTTCGGGCCCTGCGGGCCGGGGACCGGGTGCTGCTCAGCGGCACGGTGTACACCGCCCGGGACGCGGCACATCTGCGGATGCTGGAATGCCTGGAGCGGAACGAACCGCTGCCCTTCGACCCGGAGGGCCAGGTGATCTACTACGCCGGGCCCACCCCCACACCGCCCGGAAGGCCCATCGGCTCCATCGGCCCCACCACCTCCGTCCGGATGGACGCCGCCACCCCCGCCCTGCTGGCGCTGGGGCTGCGGGGAATGATCGGAAAGGGCCTGCGGGGCCCAGCGGTGGTGGAGGCCATGAAGAAGCACGGCGCAGTGTACTTTGCCGCCGTGGGCGGCGCCGCGGCGCTGATGGCGGCCTGCGTCACGTCCTGCGAGGTCATCGCCTGGGACGACCTGGGCCCGGAGTCCGTCAAACGGCTGACGCTGAAGGACCTGCCGCTGGTGGTGGCCATCGACGCGGATGGCTGGGATGCCTTCGCCCTGGGCCAGGCGGCCTACCTCGCATCACAAGGAGAAGAAAAATGACACCGAGAGATCTGTCTGAAATCAAACGCCGGCTGGACCCCAACAAGCGGTATCCCGGCGCGGTCCGGGGCTGCTATGTCAACGACGACGGCGAGGTCCTGTGCACCTTTGAGAAACCCCTGGCCATGATGACCCAGGAGGAAGCGGACCGCTACATGGCCATCTTCCGCCGGATCCTCACCGGTACCCAGGGCCAGAACCTGCTGCCGGTGTGCTTTCCGGGGGCGGCGACCGTGGAGGACGAGGCCTTCAACCGGCTCTATGCCCTCCGCCAAAGCCGCCTGTCCGACGAGGAGAGGGTCCTGCAGCTGTATGGGGAGATCATGGCCTGGCTGGCGGAGGAGAAGAACGCCCGGCCTCAGTCCGCGGACGCGGGGAAAAACATGAACTGCAGCCTGATCCTCCTGCTGGCGGACGCCTTCGACGAATACCATCGCCGCCGGGACGGGGAGGAAGACCGGGAGCGCTCGGACACCATGTACACCTACTTCCTCTGCGCCGTGTGCCCGGTGAAGCTCCGGAAGCCGGAACTGGCCTGGCAGGCGGGAGACTTTGGCGTCACGGCGGACGACTGGGTGGTGGCGGCGCCGGAGATGGGCTTCCTGTACCCCGCCCGGGAGCAGGGGGCCTCGGACATCTACGCCGCCCTGTACTACACGAAGAGCACCGCGGAGGCCCACGACGGCTTTGTGGCCCATGTGTTCGGCGCGGAGACGGAAATGCCCGCCGCCCGCCAGACGGAGGCCCTCTGCGCCATGCTGCAGGAGAGCCTGCAGGAGGAGTGCAGCTTGGAGGTCCTGCAGGCGGTCCACGAGACCGTCTCCGACATGATCCGGGAGCAGAAGGCGGACAAGCAGGCGGATCCCCTGAACCTGGGCAGCCCGGACATCTGCCGGCTGCTGAAGGATTGCGGGGTGTCGGAGGAGAAGACCGAGGCCTTTGCGGAGGAATATGAGGAAGTCTTTGGGCGGAACACCGGCGTCCCGGCGGTGAACCTGGTAAACCCCAGGGCCTTCCGGCTGGCCACCCCCAGCGTGTCCATCCGGGTGGACCCCGCCCACGCGGACCTGGTCTCCACCCGAATCATCGACGGCCAGCGCTGCATCGTGATCCTGGCGGACGGCGCCGTGGAGGTCAACGGGGTCAACGTGGCCATCGCCGAGTGACAGAAATTTTGCCCCGCCCTTGCTTTTTTTTCCGGAATGGGATATACTCATGAGGCCGTACTTGCGATGAAGGCCGGGTCCCGTGCGATTTGCCGGTGTGAACCCTGTCAGGGCCGAGAGGCAGCAGCAGTAAGCATTAGGTACAATGTGCTGCGGGTTCGCCTTGCCTGAGCGGTGCGGTTTTCTTTTGCGAAGCCGCGGACAGACTGTCCGGCGGCGATTTGGCGTTTCGACCGGAAGGAGCAACCCTTGAAGACACATCCACTGATCGATGCGGTCCGCCCGGAGACGGCGGAGGCGCTGGCGGCGTCCGTGAAATCGGGAGAGACCGTCGCCCTGACGGGGCTGAACGAATCCCTGGCGGTGCTGCTGGCGGCGCGGCTGCAGCGGGACACCGGCCTGCGGGTGATGCTGGTGGCGTCCAACGACCTCCGGGCGTCCCACGCCGGGGACGACGCGCAGCAGCTGCTGGGCAGCCTGGCCTGCACGCTGAACGGCGGGGAGATCGACCTGACCAGGGGTTCCTCCGGCCAGGAGGGCGCTTGGCGAAGGCTGGACGCCCTGACCCGCTGTGCCCGGGACGAGATCCGGCTGCTGTGCACCTCCGCGGAAGCCCTGCAGCAGCGGATGGGCAGCCCGGAGACGTTTTCGGGCGCCGTCTTTTCCCTGAAGACCGGCGACCGGGTGCCCCCGGACGAGGTGATGAACCGACTGGTCCGGCTGGGCTACGAGCGGGTGAACCTGGTGGAGGGCAAGGGGCAGTGCGCGCTGCGGGGCGACATCCTGGACGTGTACCCGCCCTCCGCGCTTCAGGCGTACCGGATCGAGTATTTCGACGACGAGATCGACGGCATCCGCACCTTTGACGCCCTGAGCCAGCGGAGCCTGGAGCGGGCGGAGGAGGCGCTGATCGCCCCGGCCTGTGAGGTGCTGCTGGCGCCGGAGCAGGCCGGCCGCGCGGCGGACCGCATGCGGACCGCCCTCCGGCCCCTGACGGAGCACCCGGAACGCCACGAGGTCTTTGAGGACCTGCCCCCCATCCCGGAGGACGACGAGGACCTGGCGGCGTATTTCGACGCCAGCATCGCGCCGAGGCTTGAGAAGGAGAAGAACAGCGTCACCCGGCAGACGGAGATGGAGCGCCGCCTGGCGGCCATGCTGGCGGACGCGGAGGCCGTATCGCAGGGACTGCCCTTCCGCCGGATCCGGGCCTGGCTGCCGGTGCTGACCCGGGACGTCTGGACGGTGCGGGACTGGTACCGGCCGGACGTGGTGTTCCTCTGCGAGCCCGACGCCCTGCGGGAGCGGATGAAGGAGCGGGCCGCGGGCTTTGCCCAGGACCTGGCGGCGGCCATGGACCGGGGCGAGGCGGTGGCGGCCCAGGAAAGCCTGCTGCTGACCTGGGATCAGACCCTGTCCGCTCTGGCGGAGAAGCCGCTGGTGGCCTGCACGGAGCTCCTCCGGGGGCTGGGCGGGATCAACCCGAAGCGGGTGGAAAACCTGGAGGCGGTCAGCATGACCGGTTACGCCTCCCAGCTGCGGCACCTGGCGGAGGACCTGAGGACCTGGACCGGGAACGGCTGGCGCGTCGCGCTGCTGTCCGGCGGCGTGGCCCGCGGCCAGCGCCTGGCGGCCTCCCTGTCGGAGCTGGACGCGCCCGCCGCCTTCCGGGAGGAGCCGGAATCCCTTGAATCCGGAAAACCGGTGGTGCTGCCCATCACCCTGACCCACGGCTTTCTCTGGCCCGGGGCGGGGCTGGCGGTGGCCTCTGACACGGACATCTGGGGCAGCGGCTACCGCAAATCGAAGTCCCGCCGGTCCTCCGGGGAGAAGATCTCCGCCTTCACGGACCTGCACCCCGGGGAATATGTGGTGCACGAGGACCACGGCGTGGGCTGCTATCAGGGGACGACCCGGCTGATGCAGGGCGGCGCCTGGCGGGATTATCTGCTGATCCAGTACGCCGGCAACGACAAGCTCTACGTGCCCGTGGACCAGTTCCAGCGAGTGCAGCGCTATATCGGCAACCCCAGCCAGCCCCCGAAGCTGAACCGCATCGGCGGCGGGGAGTGGGGGAGGCAGAAGGGCAAGGTCAAGGAGAGCCTGCGGAAGATCGCCTTCGACCTGACGGCCCTGTACGCCCGCCGGTTTCAGAACCCGGGCTATGCTTTCTCCGCGGACACCCCCTGGCAGATGGCCTTCGAGGACCAGTTCCCCTACGAGCTCACCCCGGACCAGGAGCAGAGCGTGCGGGAGATCACCCGGGACATGGAGGCGCCCCGGAACATGGACCGGCTCCTCATCGGCGACGTGGGCTACGGCAAGACGGAGGTCAGCCTCCGGGCGGCCTTCAAGGCGGTGATGGACAGCAAGCAGGTGGCCATCCTGGCCCCCACCACCATCCTGGCCCAGCAGCACTACAACACGGTGCTGAAGCGCTTCGCGGGCTTTCCGGTGCGGGCGGAGGTGCTGTCCCGCTTCCGCACGCCCAAGGAGCAGAAGCAGGTGGTGGCGGACACGGCCGCGGGGAAGATCGACATCCTCATCGGCACCCACCGCATCCTGGCGAAGGACGTGACCTTCAAAAACCTGGGCCTGCTGATCGTGGACGAGGAGCAGCGCTTCGGGGTGCAGCACAAGGAGATCATCAAGAACCTGAAGACCCAGGTGGACGTGCTGACCCTGTCCGCCACCCCCATCCCCCGGACGCTGCACATGTCCATGGTGGGCATCCGGGACATGTCCGTGCTGGAGACGCCGCCGGAGGACCGGCTGCCGGTGCAGACCCATGTGGTGGAGTACAGCGACGCCCTGGTCCGGGACGCCATCCTGCGGGAGGTGGCCCGGGGCGGCCAGGTGTATTTCCTCTACAACCGGGTCAACACCATCGAGCGATTCTTCCAGCGGCTCCGGGCCCTGGTGCCGGAGGTGCGCATCGGCGTGGCCCACGGCCAGATGAAGGAGCACGGCCTGGAAGACGTGATGATGGACTTCTACGCCGGCAGCTACGACGTGCTGCTGTGCACCACCATCATCGAGAGCGGCCTGGACATCCCCACGGCCAACACCCTGATCGTCTTCGACGCGGAGCGCTTCGGCCTGAGCCAGCTGTACCAGCTGCGGGGCCGGGTGGGCCGCTCCTCCCGGCAGGCTTACGCCTATTTCACGGTGCGGCCCGACAAAATGCTCACCGAGACGGCGGAGCAGCGGCTGAACGCCATCCGGGAATTCACCGAGTTCGGCGCGGGCTTCCGCATCGCCATGCGGGACCTGGAGATCCGGGGCGCGGGCAACATCCTGGGCCCGGAGCAGCACGGCCACCTGGCCACCGTGGGCTATGAGATGTACTGCAAACTCATGGAGGAGACCATGGCGGAGGCCCAGGGCATCCAGGACCGCAGCGAGCTGGAGACCCGGGTGGACCTGCGGGTGGACGCCTATCTCCCGGAGGAGTATGTGGCGGACGAGCGCCAGCGCATGGAGATCTACCGCCGCATCGCCGCCCTCAGCACCGAGGAGGACCGGGAGGACATCCTCGACGAGCTGCTGGACCGCTTCGGCGATCCCCCGGCGGTGGTGGACACCCTGCTGGATGTCAGCCAGCTCCGGAGCCTGCTGAGCCGGATCGGCGTCAGCCAGGCCCGCTGCGTGGACGGCAACCTGCAGCTCAAGGTGGACAGCCGCTTCGTGCCGGATCCCATCCTGCTGCTGCGGGCCATGAAGGAGACGGATCCGCGGCTCTCCATCCCCGCGCGGCCTCTGAACACCATCCTCATGCAGGGCCGCTGGTCTTCCGAGACGGCGCTGCTGAAGGACGCCGTCCGGGTGTTCGGGAAGCTGGATCACCGCCTTGACCAGCTGCTGCGGGAGGCGGAAAAAACGCCGGCGACATAATCGCTTGACAGGAAGGCAAACAGGACTATAATGGCGTTGGTCTTCGGACCGGAACAAAGCGGGAGGGATATCATGCAGCTGTATGTGCTGGTGCTCAACAAGACCGAGTATCTGGAGCCGCTGTTCAAAGCCATGCTGGAGAACGGCATCAACGGCGCCACTGTGCTGGATTCCACGGGCATGATGCGGGTGCTGTCCGACGACGAGAACGTGGACCTGCCCATGCTGGGGCTGTTCCGCCACATCTACGCGCCGGAGCGCCGGGCTTCCAAGACGGTGTTCATCGTCCTCCCGGACGAACAGGTGCCCAAGCTGTCGGACCTCATCGACCGGGTCACCGGCGGCCTGGACAAGCCGGACACCGGCATCGCCTTCGCCATGCCGGTCAGCTTCCTGAAGGGACTGAACAAGAAAGCATGAGTGCCGAGTTTCCGCTGCTGGCCCTGGCCATCGCCTTCGCGGCCGCGCTGCTGATGAGCCGGCTGGTCCGCTACATCCATCTTCCCAACGTGACCGCCTACCTGGTGGCGGGATTGCTGCTGGGCCCGGTCTTCGGGCTGCTGCCCGCCGCCACGACCAAGAGCCTGGGCATCCTGTCCGACGTGGCGCTGGGCTTCATCGCCTATGCCATCGGCGCGGAGTTCAAGCTGAGCTACCTGAAGCAGATCGGCGCGAAGCCCGTGGTCATCACCTGCCTGGAGAGCGCCTGCGCGTCGCTGTTCGTCTTCCTGGCCCTGTGGGCCTGCGGGCAGCCCATGCCCATGTGCCTGACCCTGGCGGCCATCGCGGCGGCCACGGCCCCCGCCGCCACCCTGATGGTGGTCCGGCAGTACCACGCCGACGGCCCGGTCTGCCGGATGCTGCTCCCCGTGGTGGCCATGGACGACGCCACCGGCCTGATGCTCTACGCCGTCCTCTCCAAACTGGCCCTGATCCTGGACGGCCAGGGCGGCGCGGTTTCTCTCATGGACCTGCTGGTGCTGCCCCTGTGCCAGATCATCGTGTCCCTGGCCCTGGGCTTCGCCATCGGCGCGCTGCTGTCCCTGGTGCTGCGCTTCTTCCACTCCCGGGGCAACAAGCTGTCCCTGACCCTGTGCGCGGTGTTTATCGGCGTGGGCCTCTCAACCACCAACGTGCTGAACCTGTCCAGCCTGCTGGTGTGCATGATGATCGGCGCGGCCATGGTCAACCTGTACCCGAAGAGCGACAGCATGCTGGAGGTGTGCGACCGGTTCACCCCGCCGCTGTTCATGCTGTTCTTCGTCCTCTCCGGCGCGGCCCTGGACTTCTCGGTGCTGAAGCAAGTGGGGCTGATCGGCGTCGTCTACGTGGTGGTGCGGGTCATCGGCAAGGTCTTCGGCGCCACCATGGGGGCGAAGATCGAGAAGTGCGACCGGAACATCGTCCGCTGGCTGGGCCTGACCCTGGTGCCCCAGGCCGGCGTGGCCATCGGCATGGCCCGGCTGGCCCTGCAGGACCTGCCGGAGTACGGCGCCAGGATCAACGCGGTGGTGCTGGCCGGCACCCTGATCTACGAACTCACGGGCCCGCTGATCACCAAGCTGGCCCTGACCAAAGCGGGAGAGATCAAGCCCGAAAAAGCCGCGAAGCCCGTGCCGCAGCGGCCGTGAATCATACGAAGGGACCTTCGGGTTCCTTTTTCCGTGCGCGAAAAAACCGGCACGAAGGCCGGTTTGATAGGGACATATACGATTCTGCTCAGTAAGCCTTTCAAGTCAACAAACGTTATACAATACTGGTCTCAAATAAGAATTACAAGTCAAGCAAGGGCATGCAACCGAAGGTCCAGGGCGATCGGAAAGCCCTGGCCGCGCCCGCAGGCGCGGAACCCCTCTTGTGATTGACACTCACAGACAGGAATGGGCTTACTTGGTAAACTTCACTGTCTTGCGGAAGCGGCTGTACACCCCGTCCTTGTAGGTGCGGGAGTACTCATAGGGCGCCATGACCCGGACCACCACCAGGGTCTTGTTCACCGTGACGGCGTGCACGCGGCCCCAGACCCGGTATTCGGTGCCCTTGATGTAGCCGTCAAAGTCGATGTAGACGCCGTTCTTGTCGAACAGGGTGCGGTTGGCGGTGTTGGTCTTGCTGAAGGAGGTGAACTCCGACTTGAGGTTGTTCACCACCGCCAGGACTTCCTTCTTCAGGTCGTTGACGCCGTACTCGGAGGACACCGCACGGGCCGTGACGATCAGCTGTGCCTGATAGGGGAAGCGGGCGTCGGGGTTGGTCAGCACGTAGGTATCCGACAGGGAGTCGTCGGCGCTCCAGCCCTTGGGCGCCTCAAAGGACAGCCGCAGCTTGGTGGCGTCATAGGTGGCGTACTCGCTGAACTTCATGTCCGGCACAGGGGTGGGGGTGGGCTTGTCCACGGGATCGATGACCAGGGGCGTCGCGCCGGCGTAGGTGATGCCGGACTGCGGGACGGCGGTGGCCGCGGTGCCCGCGCCCGCGCTGACGGCGGCGGCCGTCACCGTGATGACGTCCTCGGGCTCCTCGTCATAGTCCTCCTCGGCGGCGATCACATCCGCGTAGTCGTCCCAGTTGATGGTCTCGGCCTGGGGAACAGGCTGGGCGGCCGGCGTCTGGGCCGTGCCGGCTACCTGGATGGTGGTCTCAAAGTGCTCCGGCTCCACGGCGGCGGTTTCCTTCGGCGCGCAGGCGGTCATGGTGAACACCATCACCAGAGCGGTCAGGATCAGAGCGATTCTCGTTTTCATGGGACAAACCTCCTTGAAACATTGACAGGGATCAGAATGGGAGGAGCTCTTCAGCTTCCGGGGAACCGTCGGCGGCCTGGACCGGATCCGGCCGGGCGGGCGCCGGAGGCTCCGCGGTGAACTGGGGATGGTACATCCTGCGGTCATCCAGGTACGGGATCCGCTCGGAGAACGCGCCGACGGGGGTGCGGTCCTGAATGGTCTTCATCTCATCCATCTTGGCGTCCAGGGTGTCGATCCAGTGGAGCACCTCCGCCTCGGGGAAGAGGGGCCGCCTGGGACTGCCGAACTCCGGGATGCCGTGATGGCTGATCATCATGTGCTCCAGCAGTGTCACCACTTCGCCGGTGACGCCGGTGTTCCGGGCCGCCTCGTCCACCAGGCTGACGCCCCGCACCAGGTGCCCCACCAGCAGGCCGTCCATGGTGTAGTCCGAGACGTTGCCCAGCTCGTCGCTCTTCAGCTCGGTCGTTTTGCTCAGGTCGTGGACGATGACGCCGGCCAGCAGCAGGTCCCGGTTCAGGAAGGGGTAGGCCTCGATGATGTGTTCCGCGGTGTTCATCATGCTGGTGGTGTGGTGCAGCAGGCCGCTGCGCTCGGCATGGTGCATCCGCTGGGCGGCGGGGAACCACGCCAGGGTGTCACCCGTCAGGCGGATCATCTCCCGGACCAGCGTCTTCAGGTCTTCCGACGCGAAGGAGTCGATGGCCTCCTCGATCCGCAGCATCATCTCCGACGCGGGTTCCGGCGCGCAGGGGATCAGCTTGCGCAGGTCCGGGTTGGTGGCGGGCTTCAGCTTGTTGACCCGCATCTGGATCCGCCCGTTGAACTCCTCCACCAGGCCTTCCAGATACACCACGCCGCTGGCCACCGGCATGCCCGGCAGGCCGTCCAGGTTCCAGACCTTGGCGTTGATCTCTCCCGTGCGGTCGCACAGGGTCATGTCCAGGTAGTCCCGGCCCGTCTTGCCGGTGCGCTTCTCCACGGAGCGGACCAGCAGATCTCCCTCAAAGGTCATTCTGGGCCGCAGCGCGCTGACGGTTGTCTCCTGCATCTCGGATCATCCTTACTGCTCAGTATGGTTTGTCGCCGCCCTGCGCCGGGGCCAGGTTCGCGTAGGAGGCGAACTCGCTGAGCCAGGCCAGGCCGATGTTGGCCAGCGGGCCGTTCCGCTGCTTGGCGACGATGGCTTCACCCAGATTGGGGTCGCCTTTTTCTTTGTCATAATAGTATTCCCGGTGGAGGAACATGACCACGTCCGCGTCCTGCTCGATGGAGCCGGAGTCGCGCAGGTCGCTCAGCATCGGCTTTTTGTCCTGCCGGGTGGTGGCGGCGCGGCTCAGCTGGGCGCAGGCCACCAGCGGCACCTTCAGGTCCAGGGCGATGGATTTCAGGGAGCGGCTGATCTCAGCGACCTCCAGCTGGCGGTTTTCCACCTTGCCGTCCACCCGCATGAGCCCAAGATAGTCCAGCACCACCAGATCCAGCCCCTTGTCCATCATGAGCCGGCGGCAGCGGGAGCGCAGCTGGGTGGGGGTGATGCCGGCGGTATCGTCGAGATAGATCTCGGCGCCGGCCAGGGGATTGATGGCATTGGCCAGGCGCATCCAGTCGTCGCCCGACAGATTGCCCTGCCGCACCCGCTGCATGTCCACCCGGGCCTCCGCGCAGAGCATACGCATGGCGATCTGCTCCCGGGGCATCTCCAGGCTGAAGAACGCGACCCGCTTTTTCGCGGCCAGGGCGGCATAGGAGGCGATGTTGATGGCAAAGGACGTCTTGCCCATGGAGGGCCGCGCGCCGATGAGGATCAGCTCGCCGGGGTGCAGGCCGGTCAGCAGCTGGTCCAGGTCCGTAAAGCCGGTGGGCACGCCGGGGAGCTTGCCTTTGTTCCGGCTCAGCTCCTCAATGTTGGCGTACGTGTCGACGAGGACTTCCCGGATGGGCTTCAGGGCTTCGCTGCTGCCCCGCTGCATCACGATGTCGAAGACGGCCTTCTCGGCGTGGCTCAGGATCTCCGGCAGGGGATTCTGCTGGCTGAAGCACTCCTGGCTGATCTGCTGGGAGGCCGCGATCAGCTTCCGCAGCGTGCTCTTCTCGCTCACCAGGCGGATGTAGGCGTGGGCGTTGACGGTGGTCGGCACATACTGGTTCAGGTCGACCAGGTATTGGGTGCCGCCCACGCCTTCGGCGGTGCCCCGGCGCTGCAGCTCTTCGTCCACCGTCACAAGGTCGATGGGCTGGTGAGCGCGGTTGAGGGCCAGCATGGCGTCGAAGATCTCCCGGTGGGCCGGCTGATAGAAATCTTCCGGGGCCAGCTCTTCCACGGCTTTGAGGACGGCGCCGGAATCCCTGAGCATGGCGCCGAGAACGGATTTTTCCGCTTCCAGGCTGTTGGGCTGCGTCTCTGCGCGCAGTTCGCTCATGGCCATCCTCCCTTCCCCGGAATGGTGACGTCGGTTTACTTGGCGATGGGAATCACGTGGAGGATCATCTGGGTGGTGATCCCGCTGTAGAGCCAAACGGTGACCTTGACGTCGCCCACCTGCTTCACCGGCTCGGCCAACTCGATCTTCTTCTTATCCACGGTGATCCCGTACTGGGCTTTCAGCTGCTCGGCCACTTCGGCAGTGGTGACGGAGCCGTACAGCCGGCCCTTCTCCCCGCACTTCACCTGCAGCTCGACGACCTTGTCCTTCAGCTGCCCGGCCTTCTCGATGGCGGTGGCCCGGCGCTCCGCTTCCCGGGCGTCCTCCGCGGCGCGCTTGCGCATGACCTCTTTGGTGGCGCCGGCGGTGGCTTCCATGGCCAGCTTCTGGGGAAACAGGAAGTTTCTTGCGTAGCCGTCGGACACGTTGATGATCTCGTCGCGTTTGCCCTGGCCTTTGACATCCTGGAGCAGAATAACCTTCATTCGGATCACCTCTGTTGTTGGATGGGCCTGCGGCCTCGATGATGAGTATAGCACACCTTTTTCCTTTTGTCATCTATTTTTAACGAAAACGAAAAGAAAACCTGTAAATCTTCGGATCAATCAGCATGGGGCTTTTTCCCGGTACACTTTAGAGAGACAAAAAAGCCGCACCACGACGGGTGCGGCTCCGTGGAAAAAGGTCAGTCGCCGTAGATCAGGCTCTTCTCGGTGCCCGGATCGAAGAGGTGCATGACCTTGGCGGGGAAGGTGATGTACAGGGTGTTGCCGTCCGCCAGGCTGCTGCGCTGCTCGGGGGTCAGGTTCACGGTGGGCACCCGGACGATGAGGTTGTCATCGTTGGCGCTGCGCATGTGCAGGTGCAGCTCGCTGCCCATCATCTCGTTGACGCGGACCGTGCAGGGGATGGCGGCGGGATCCTGCTCCGCGCCGAAGAGCACGGTGGTGTGCTCCGGCCGGACGCCCAGGGTGATGTCCATGCTGCCGATGCCCTTCTGGGCCAGGACGCCGCATTGCCCCTTCTCCAGGGGGATCTTCACGCCCAGGACTTCCACGCTGTAGTCCAGGTCGTCCAGGCCCTTCACCAGCCGGGCCTTGAGGAAGTTCATCTGGGGGCTGCCGATGAAGCCGGCGACGAACAGGTTATTGGGGGTGTCGAAAACCTCCTGGGGCGTGCCCACCTGCTGGACCCAGCCGTCCTTCATGATGACGATGCGGTCGCCCAGGGTCATGGCTTCCGTCTGGTCGTGGGTGACGTAGATGAAGGTGGTGTCCACGCGCTTGCGCAGGAGGATGATCTCCGCGCGCATCTGGTTGCGCAGCTTGGCGTCCAGGTTGGACAGGGGCTCGTCCATCAGGAAGACGGCGGGGTCCCGGACGATGGCGCGGCCGATGGCCACACGCTGGCGCTGGCCGCCGGACAGGGCCTTGGGCTTGCGGCCCAGGTACTCGGTGATGCCCAGGATCTCCGCGGCCTCGCAGACGCGGCGGTGGATCTCGTCGCTGTTCATCTTCCGCAGTCGCAGGGGGAAGGCCAGGTTCTCGTAGACCGTGATGTGGGGATACAGCGCGTAGTTCTGGAAAACCATGGCGATATCCCGGTCCTTGGGCTCCACGTCGTTGACCAGGCGGTCGCCGATGTAGAGCTCACCGCCGGTGATGTCCTCCAGGCCGGCCACCATGCGTAGGGTGGTGGACTTGCCGCAGCCGGAAGGACCGACGAACACCACGAACTCCTTGTCCTTGATTTCAAGGTTGAAGTCGTGCACGACCGTGACCTTGTTGTCGTAGGTCTTTTTGATATGATTGAGCGTGACGCTTGCCATGTTGCTGTCCTCCTTATCCCTTCACAGCGCCGCCGGTGACGCCTTCGACATAGTATTTCTGCAGCGCCAGGAACAGTGCCGTGATCGGCACGGCGACCAGCACGCCGCCCGCGCAGAAGAGAGTGAAATACCCCTGATAGTCGCCGACGTTGATCCAGCGGTACAGACCGACGGCGACGTTGTAGCCGGTGATCTCGCCGAAGGCGATCAGACTGGCGAAGACGTAGTCGCCCCAGGGGGCCATGAAGGCCATGAGAATCGTGTAGATGACGATGGGCTTGGCCAGCGGCATGATGATCTTCAGGAACACCTGGAACCGCGTGGCGCCGTCGATGCGGGCGCTCTCGTCCAGGGACTTCGGAATGGTGTCGAAGAAGCCCTTGGA
Source organism: Christensenellales bacterium (assembly GCA_045226335.1). Lineage (GTDB taxonomy): Bacteria > Bacillota > Clostridia > Christensenellales > Aristaeellaceae > RUG11272. The sequence goes on from JBGVCH010000076.1 coordinate 56,416, forward strand.
AATATAGTAGCCCATGCCGGAGGACGCGCAGTAGATCAGGATCAGGCCGGGCACCGCGTTGGTGCCGGTCAGGTTGAGATCACGCAGCAGGAAGTACAGCACCACCATGGTCAGGAAGCCCGGGAACATGCCCAGCACCAGCACCACGTTCATCAGGAGCTTGCGGCCTTTGAACCGGATGCGGGAGAGGGCGTAGCTCACGGACAGGATGATGACGGTCTGGATGACGGCCACGAACAGGGCGATGGTCAGCGTGTTGCCGTACCAGGTGACATACTGGCTGTTGTCGTTGGGCTGGAGGTAGCACAGGAGCACCACCACCAGTGCGGTCAGCTCCAGGAAGAGGAACAGCAGCTGTTTGACCTTGTCCCAGGTGCTTTCCTTCGGGTAACCGGGGATCTCCTTCAGCAGGCGCACGTCATGCTTCATGTAGGCGTAGGCCGCGATCATGCCGAACCCCAGGAAGAGGAACATGCCGATGAACACCTTGGCCACGCCGGCGGTGTCCTCGAAGGTCACCTTCCGGATGCTCGTGGTGACCAGCAGGAAGACGATGAACAGCAGCTGCAGGATGCCGAACAGGATCAGCCACTTGTACTGGTTGACACCGTCGCTCTCCCCGGCTTCCTTCCGCAGCAGCGCGACCGCCGCGGTCAGCACCAGCGCGGTGCAGGCGGCGATGGCCAGGGTGGCGAGCCACCAGGGCAGGAACCCCTGGCTGAAATCCCGGTGGAAGTCATCGTCCAGCTTTACGGCGTTGGCGTTTTTCTGGACCTGTTGCATCCGGTCGGGGGTGAGCAGGGCTTCATAGGCGGCCTTCTGAGCCTCCGTCAGCGCGCCTTCCACGGCGGAACCGCTCTCCGCGGCTGCCTGCTCGGCGTCCAGCTTTGCCTTCATGGAAGATTGGACCGTGGAGAGGAAGAGTGTGTCGGCTTCCAGCTGCTCCGAGAGCGCGGGGTCGCCGGCGATGTAGTCCCTGAGGGTCTGAATGTGGTCCTTTTCCGCCTTGCTGAAGCGGCCGCTCCGCTCGGCGTTTTCAAAGATCGTCTTCGCCGTCAGGCTGGCCTGGTAGTCCTTGGCGCTGAAGTTCTTGATGAAAAGGCCCTTGTAGTTGTCCAGCTTGAAGCCCTGCTGCGGCCACACATAGTTGACCATGCCGCCGCTCTCCACCGCGAAGGAGCGGCCGGACTGGCAGATCAGGAAGATGAAGGGCAGCAGCCAGAAAAGGCACAGGCAGACCAGGACGATGTGCAGCACGGTGTTGGTGCGCCGTTCATGGCGCTTCTTGGAGTGGCGGAAGATGGTTTCGCCGCTGTCCGCTGTGGTGAACGTGTCCGCAGCCTCCGCCGTCGTGCCGAATTGCTGGATTTCATACTCGCTCATCACTGGAAATCCTCCTCATTCTTGACGGACGGGATCATGTTGTACACGATCAGGTTGATCACCGCCGTGACCACAAAGACCAGGATGCCGATGACGGCGGCCATCTTGTAGTTGGAGTCGCTGACGGTCATCTTGTACAGCCAGGTGATCAGCAGGTCGGTGCTGCCGGCGTTCCCCTGCAGGCTCATGGACAGCGGTTTGCCGCCGTTGAGCAGGTAGATGACGTTGAAGTTGTTGATGTTGCCCGTGAAGGATGTCAGCAGGTAGGGACCCGTGACAAAGAGCATGTAGGGCAGGGTGATCTTCCGGTACATCTGGAAGCCGTTGGCGCCGTCGATGCGCGCGCTCTCATACAGGTCCGCCGGGATGTTCATCAGGATGCCGGTGGCGATCAGCATCAGGTAGGGGATGCCGATCCAGATGTTGATCATGATGATGGTCACCCGGGCCCAG